>CALNPU010000091.1 GCA_940588625.1 uncultured Caballeronia sp. | reverse complement strand
TCGCGATCAAATTGCTCATGCGAAAAAGTTAACAAAACTTTCGAAAGTAAACGAGAAACTTGTGGCTAACCGAAAGGACATAGGCGCCGCCCGCTCACATTCAGCCCGTCGAGCCACGTGAGCGCAAGCGATGTCTTGCCAAAGCCGGCCGGCGCCTTGATTACCGTAAGCCGTTTGTACTCCGCCTTCCCGGCGAGCGCGACGAGCCGCGGTTGATCGATTAACCCGGCGGGCAGTCGCGGCGGAAAGACCTTAGTTACGAGGAACAGAGGCGGCCTGTTCGGCGGCGCTTGCATCACGTGCATCAGTTGCTCTAGGCGTTAGGGCTAACCCTAACTGCCATTCCCCATCCATGCACTCGCGCTCCCCTGTAATGGGGATTTTGCGCGGCGCCGCATTCAGACACCATGCATTCCAGGGAGGAGACGCGAAGTTCCACAACTGGACAACGGTGCGGCACACCGGCCGGTCATTGGGGAATCGCCTCTCGGCGGGCGCAGGCTGAAACGGTGTTTTCTCAAGAAATGATACGCCCAACCACCTTGGGCGAGGGGACATGTCTACCGCAATGAAATCGTAATGCGGTGCACAAGCCCGGGCCCGCGGCGTGTATCTCGCACCAACAAAACGAGGTTGGTTTAGACGGCCGGCGTGGCTGAGTCTTTTATCGAAACGGAGTAGGCAATGAACGTACTGGTTCCTGTCAAACGCGTCGTCGACGCGAATGTGAGAGTTCGCGTGAAAGCCGACGGCAGCGCTATCGACATTGCGAACGTGAAGCTGTCGATGAACCCTTTCGACGAAATCAGCGTGGAAGAGGCCGTGTGCTTGAAGGAAGCCGGCGCGGCGTCGGAAGTGGTCGTTGGCGGGGTGCAGGGCTGTCAGGAAACGCTGCGCACGGCGATGGCAGTAGGCGCTGACCGCGGCATCCTCGTCGAGACCAGCGTCGAGTTGCAGCTGTTCGCCTTGGCGAAGCTGCTCAAGGCGTTGGTGGACAAGGAGCAGCCGCAACTCGTGATGCTCGGCAAGCAAGCTATAGACGACGCGAACCAGGTCCGAGATAGACGGACTCGAGATGATCGAGGTCGATCTGCCGGCCGTTGTGACCACCGATCTCCGGCTCAACATACCGCGCTACGCGACGCTGCCCAACATCATGAAAGCGAAGAAGAAGCCGCTCGAGGTGATGACACCCGATGCCCTCGGAGTCGACATCACGCCGCGGCTGACGACACTGAAGCTAGCGGAGCCGCTCAAACGCGAAGCGGGCATTCGTGTCGCCAACGCCGCAGATCTCGTGGCGAAGCTGAAGAACGTTGCGCACGTTATCTGATCGGAAGAGGAAAACATGTCCGTACTCGTTATTGCAGAACACGACAACCAGACGCTGAAGCCCGCGACGTTGAACACCGTCACCGCCGCTGCGCGTCTTGGCGGTAACATTCATGTTCTCGTCGCCGGAGCGCAATGCGCGAGAGGTGGCCGAACAGGCCGCAAGCATCGCCGGCGTGAACCGTGTGCGCGGCACTATGCACATCCGTTGGTCGAGAACCTTGCTGCGCTGATTGCGACGGTCGCGGCCGACTACAGTCACGTGCGGCGTCTGCCACCACCACCGCGAAGAACGAGATACCGCGCGCTGCCGTCGATGCAGGCTTCGTGCCGAACGACTATTAGGTGGGCCAGACCGGCAAGGTCATCGTGCCGCAACTCTATATCGCGGTCGGCATCTCCGGCGCGATCCAGTATCTGGCCGGCATGAAGGACTCGAAGGTGATCGTCGTGATCAACAAGGACGAGGAGGAGCCGATCTCTTCAAGGTATTGCCCGAGTTGTCCGGTGAGCTGGACAAACTGCAACAAAACTGATTCCGGAGACCATGATGAGCACCTATATTGCACCGCTGCGCGACATGCGCTTCGTGATGACGGAACTGGCCGGTCTCGGAGAGTTGTCTTCGCTGCCGGGCTTCGAGGAAGTGACTCCCGAACTCAGGCGGCGAGGCTCGCGACAGAAGTGCTGACGCCGCTCAACAGGCCCGGCGACGAGCAGGGCGCGCGCCTGACGAAGGACGGCTTTGTTGCAGCGGACGGTTTCGCGAAAGCCTACCGGCAGTTCGCCGAAGGCTGCTGAGCAGCCTCTCCGGCGACCCGGATTTCGGCGGCCAGGGATTGCCCGAGTTGCTGCACGCGGCAACCGTCGAAATGTGGAATTCGTCCAACATGGCGTTCGCACTGTGTCCTCTGTTGAGCGCGGGCGCCACGGAGGCGTTGAGGTAGCACGGTTCGGAAGAACTCAAGGGACGCTATTTACCCAAGCTCGTGAGCGGTGAATGGACGGGCACCATGAACCTGACCGAACCGCAAGCGGGCTCGGATCTCGCCGCCGTGCGCACGAAGGCGGTGCCCGAAGGTGACCACTATCGCCTCTATGGTCAGAAGATTTTTATCACGTGGGGCAATCACGATATGACGGATAACGTCATTTATCTTTTCCTCGCACGCACGCCGGATGCGCCCGAGGGTGTGCGCGGCATATCGCTTTTTGTCGTGCCCAAGTTCCTGCTGAATGCCGACGGCTCCAGCGGGTAACGCAACGACGTTCACTGTGTGTTCCTCGAACACAAGCTCGGCATTCACGCGAGTCCAATCTGCGTGATGAGCTTCGGCGATCAGGGCGGGGCGATCCGGTTATCTGGTGGGGCAGGAAAACAAAAGTCTCGTGCATATGTTCACGATGATGAACGAAGCGCGCCAGAAGGTGGGTATCCGGGGCTCACGATAGCGGAACGGGCTTATCAGCAAGCCCGCGAATACGCGAAGGAACGCGTCCAGGGGCGGCTCGCGGCCAGCAAATCGGGTGGTGGTGTGGCGATCATTCATCACCCGGATGTTCGGCGTATGTTGATGACGATGAAGTCCCAGGTCGAAGCGATGCGTGCTTTCGCGTACGTGATGGTTGCGGACATGGACCGCGCGTACCGTGACCCCGACGCCGGTGAGCGCATACGTCGCCAGACGCGTGTCGATCTGCTGATTCCCGTGTTGAAGGCATGGTGTACGGAGTTGGGCGTCGAGATTGCGTCGACGGGTGTGCAGGTGCATGGCGGGATCGGTTACATCGAAGAGACGGGTGCATGCCAGTTCCTGCGCGACGCACGAATCGCGCCGATCTACGAAGGTACGACGGGGATCCAGGTTGCAGACCTCGTCAGCCGGAAGCTCGAGTCGGATCAGGGCGCCTGGATGGCTGCAGTAGTCGCGGAGATGCGTCAGGCGCGCGTTGGAGCTCGCGCGCAGCACTAGATAATTGGCACCGCACTCGCGGCCGGTATCCAGGCGCTAGACGACGCCACCGCATGGATGCTGCACGCATTGGCGACTCAACCAGATGCAGCGCTTACCAGCTCTGATGCTCACCGGCTACGTGTGCGGTGGCTGGCAGATGGGGTGTGCAGCGCTTGCTGCGTCAGGAAGAAGCGCAGCAAATGCAGACCCGGACTTCCATCGCGCGAAGCTCGCCACCGCGCTCTCTTCTACGCCGACAAGATCTTGCCTAAAGCAACCGCGCTTCTGGAGACAATCCGCAGCGGGGCGCATCGAGCGGGTCGAGTCTCCCGATCGAACAGTTCTGAGCAGCGGTGAAAGAAAACGTTGGTTCAAAATCATTAATATGTAATGCGAAATAAATTAAGGAGACGTGGTGAAAAAACTTGCATGCCTTGCGTTAATACCGGCCGCGATATGTTCCAGTGCGATGGGGCAGAGCGCGGGTAGTCTCATAACCAGTGTGGGTGGAGTTTGGCTCGACTTTGGCCCGTCTTCCGCAACATCGTTGCAGAGTAGTTCGCCTTTGGGCACACTCACGTCAACGGGCACGGGTGGTCAGATACATAACACGTTCATCCTGGAGCTCTCGAAGACCTATTTCGTCACAGACAATATTGTTTTTGACCTGGCGGTGGGCATACCGCCCAAGCTCCAGCTCTTTGCGCAGGGCAAGGCCACACCATTCGGTGCCGGTGGGCCATCGCTCAATCTGGGGAATCTGGCGCCGCTCGCGACCACCCGGTCGTGGTCACCCAGACGGTGAGTTCCGTGGCCGCCAACGGCCAGACGGTGTTGTCCAGCAAAACACGCATCACGGCGGATCCGGTGATCGTCTTTCTCGGAGTCGGATACCGGTTCTAGTCAGGGGATGCGCTAGTTGGGGCCCCCTGCGCGGTCTTCGAGACGTTCTCCGGGCTTTCCCACACCTTCAGGCGTTCTGCGCGTAGACCTGTTTGATCAGGGGAGGCATTGCGCTGCCGAGGATGAGACGCAGGGGAGGCTCGGGTGCATCGACTACCTTGAGAATCGCTTCTTCAGTCGCGGAAAGATCGCCAAAGGCTTCGGCGACAACATCGATGCCAGGTGCTGACGCACAGGCTCGGGTGCTTGCCTGATCGACGATTCATTCATGAAATCCGTAGCGAACAGACCCGGCTCGATGGTCGTTACCTTGATCCCGAAAGCGGCCACCTCTGCGGCAAGTGCTTCGGCCAAACGCTCGACCGCAGATTTGGTCGCTTCGTAGCTTCGTATCGTATATACCACCCGTCGGGAAGGCAACGATTCCTCCTGCACTCGACACCGGCAGAATATGTCCCGATCCCTGTGCTCGAAGCAGAGGGAGGGCGGCCTGAACCACAGACAGCGTTCCGAATACGTTGGTCTCGAAGTTGGCGCGGGCGTCCTGGATGCTGACTTCCTCGATGGCGTCAGCCATAACCGGCAACACTCAAAATCACATCGAGGTGTCCGAAATGCTGGTGCGCACGATTGACGGTACGGACAACCTCGTCGTAGTTGGTGACGTCGAGCGGGAGCAGCAACAGTGTATCGGCGTATTGTTTTTGCAGGGCAATGAGCGATTACACGTCACGTGCGGTAGCAGCAACCTTGTCTCCGCGCGCCAGCGCGGCTTCCGCCCATCGACGGCCAAAGCTACGCGACGCACCGGTGATGAACCACACTTTGGGGCTGGCCATGTGTATCTCTCGAGTGATTAGTTGAATAGTCTATACGAATAGACATTTTTGGTAAAACTGTCAATGACAAAAGTCTAGTTCCATCTGACAGTTTTCGTCAAAGTGTCTTGTCGCCGATGTGGCATAACCCGTGTCATGAGCGAAACAACTTCAACGCGCCGTGACCAGGTGGTTCAGGCGGCAATAGGTGTATTGCTACGATATGGCTATGCGTGCACGACAATGGCGGACATCGCGCAAGCGGCGGGTCTATCTCGTCCGACGCTGTATCTGGCGTTTCCTGACAAGGACGCAATTTTTCACGCGGTCGTGGACGCAATGGTGGCTGACAAGCTGAGCGAGATTCGCCAGCGGCTGCCGCGCTATCGTGGCTTCGAAAAAACTGTGTTATGCCTGCGAGGCGTGGGGAGCAGAGGGATTCGAGTTGGTGCAGGCATACCCGGATGCAAAGGACATGTTTGATCTGGGTTTCGCGTCTGTCTGCAATGGATTTTCCGCGTTCGTAGACTTGCTGACGGAAATCATCAGTACACCACTTGCCGAATCCGGCCTCGGGATAGCAGCCAAAGACTTGGCCGAGACGATTGTGTTTGCGATCAAGGGGTTCAAGGAAATCGCTCGCGATGGTGCAGACATGCGGCGAATGATTGGCGTGCAGGTCGCGATCGTCGCTGCCGCGATTGGCCGGGAAGGCTGATTCTTTTCGACTGGAGATCGATCCCAACCGGATCTTGCGGCGGGTCAAGATCCGAATGTCTTTGCACTCTCAAACATCGCGACCATTACGGTCGCAATGAGCCTGCCGATGCACGGGCACGCAGCTTCCCGTTCGTGCTGACTGCTTATCCGGTTCTTTCGAGCTGCTCGATGCCGTCGATGCGTCTCAACCTGGTCCTGCAGATTGTTCATTATGGGTTCCCGGCAGCGTATCTTCGAACTTCGCCATGCGGACCCGAGCACGTGGGGTCGGGGTTATTATTTTCTTTACTTGTCTTATCTGGAAGTTTGGTATTGTAAAAGTACCGTACTTATTGACTTTTATGTGCATTTTGCACTCCATGTCGAGCAGCCCGGATATCTTCATCGGCCAGATTCCACAAGTCGATGAACGTCACCGAAGCAAGTCCCCACGCCGCCGGTGGTGCCTTCGTTGCTCTTGCCCGGCAGGTTCTGTATGTTGGATCAACAGAGATGCACCGCGCTCGCGTGCATGATACCACGGATACCGAATGACTTCTGAAGCAGATACTCTCGTCGACGCATCAACATCCCCGATCCACACCGATGTCCTCATCGTCGGAGCAGGTCCCGTAGGCCTCTTTGCGGCATTTGAGGCGGGGGTGGTCGGGTTATCGTGTCAGATCGTCGATACGCTGGAGCGGATCGGCGGCCAGTGCATTGAGTTGTATCCCGACAAGCCCATCTACGATATCCCCGCCATTCAATCGTGCACGGCGCGCGAACTGGTCGACCGCCTCATGGAGCAATGTCGTCCCTTCAACGCCCCGATTCACTTAGGTCAACGAGTCGAAACAGTTCAACAGTGCGAAGACGGCCGGTGGACCGTCACGACGGGCCAGGGCCTCGTCTTCGATACCGCCGCGATCATGCTGGCCGCTGGGAACGGCGCGTTCGTGCCGCAGCGTCTCGCACTGCCCGAAGCTACACCGCTTGAAGGTAGCCACGTTCACTACAGCGTGCAAAATCTCGCTGATTTCGCCGACAAGACCGTGATAGTTGCCGGCGGTGGTGACTCGGCACTCGATTGGGCGCTGGCCTTGCGGAAGGTTGCGCGCCGAGTTGTGCTGGTGCACCGGCGCAATGAGTTTAGCGCGGTGGCATCGAGTGTCGATGAGATGAGGCGCGCAGTCGACGTAGGAGAAATGGAGTTCATGGTCGGTTTGATCGCGTCGTTGTCCGCGCCCGAAAACAAGCTGGCATCGATAGAGATCCGGCAGATCGGCGGGACGGCGCAGATCGATGCGGATCATCTGGTGGTGTTGTACGGTCTGGTCGCCGACCTCGGACCGATTGTCAACTGGGGTTTGAAGGTTGTGGGCGGTCGGGTCGATGTGGATACCTCAAACTACGAAGGTTCGCGACCGGGAATCTTCGCAGTGGGGGACATCGCGAATTATCCGAATAAGCAAAAGCTGATTCTTTCGGGCTTTCACGAGGCGTCGCTGGCGCTGAGGAAGGCGTACACCTACGCGTATCCGGACAAGAAGCGGGTGCATGTGCATTCCAGTTACGACGCTGGTTTGGCCGAGCGCATTGCGTCGAGTTCGACGTATCGGGAGTGAGTTTCCCGCGTTGGCTTGCAACGGGAAACTCTGGGCTCACATCAGCAGCCGCCATCGTCTCAACCTAAGACCTCTGCCGCTTGCCCCACAATCGCCGCGATCCGTTCCGCCAGTCCGCGCGTGTCCCAATACACGCGTCCTTCGATCATACGGTCGCCATCCAGGCAAAAGCGATCAACCCCGGTCCAACTGAGCGGTTGACCAGCAACGGTCGCGTTTGCCGGCTATTCCACCATCACGGCATTCTCCGTCGGCGCCCATCGCTCGACTTCAAGTCCTAGATCGGGCAACTGCTGCAGCACCTGCCGGAAGTACTCGACTACGTCTTCCCGATTTCCCGGCGATTTCATCGGCGGAATCAGATTTTGAGTGTCGGGATGCATCCTCCTGATGCATCCCGACACTCAAAATCTGATTCTCGCGCTGCGGCCAGTTGCTCGGACGTAGACGGCACGTAACGCGCGGCGGCGTCAAGGCGGATTGCTTCTGTCATGAGTTGCTCCATGTTGGCGCTGCGGAGACACGCCCAATGCGGTCTCATTTAACATACGAAGTGTATGTATAATACTATGAGAATTCAAAAGACGCCAGGTACACTAAAACGATGAACTTACCCACACCCATCATCAAGACACGCCGCGAGGAGTACGCCGATCAGACCCGCTCGGCGTTGCTCGCGGCCGCTCTTACAATCTTTACAAGCCAGGGTTTCAGCCAAGCCAATGTCGGCGAGATTGCCGAGATTGCGCGCGTGACGCGCGGTGCTTTCTATCATCACTTCGAGGACAAACAAGCGTTGTTCGAAGCGCTGGTCGTGTCACTGCAGGCTGACGCAGCGGAGCAGATCCGGGCTCGCGCGGTGGCGGAGCCGAACGTCGAAGCGCGCGTAATGGCGGGAGCGGCCGCTTTTCTCGATAGTTGATAGTTGTATGGAACCCGTCTACCGGCGATTAGTGATTCAGGACGCGCCCGCGGTTCTCGGTGAGCTGCGCTGCCGTGAGATCAGCGAGGCTTACCCATACGGGCTGCTGATAGCCGCGGTGACGGAACTCAGGAAGGCCGGGCGGCTTGATTGCGAGAACCCGTACCTGGTGGCAAGAATGATCGGTTCGATGATCTGCGAGGCCGCGCTGCTTCTGGATGGAGCGGGGTCATCGGAGGAGCTGAAACAACAGGCATTGTCCATCGTCGCGCGGGTATTCGCCGCTTTCTCTTGTCCACCTGCTTAGCTATCGGCTACAGCACGCAGAGGCGCGGCGCCAACCGCACCAACCGCGTTTGCGGCGGATACGCGCCGCTTTTGCGCTCGCGATGCCGACATTTTCTACGTCTTCCAGACGCATTGCCTATGCCATTGAAAGACAACTCGTCTCCCCGCCGTTGCCTGAGTAACCACATCAGATGGGGCGCACCAATCAACGTCGCGACAAGACCCCCAGGCAACTCGCGCGGCATCAGCAACGGCGCGGCCCAACCAGTCCGCCGCAACAATCGTCAGCGCGCCAATGGGCGCCGCCAGCAGCACTTGACCGAGCGGACGACGCACGCCGAGCAGGCGGGCGAAGTGCGGCACAGTCAGTCCGACGAACGACAACGGTCCGACAATCGGCGTCGCCACCGCTGTATGCAGCGCGATCAGGCACAGCAACAAGAAACGTGCGCGCCGTGTTTCGAGACCGAGCGCGCACAGGCGCATCGCCGAGGGGCAGCATCTGCAGCCAGCGCCCGCACAACGGCGTGAACGCGCATAGGGCCACACAGAGCCCGATAGCAACTGCGGCATCGGTGGGCGTGATCGTATAGGTCGAGCCGGCGAGCCACGTCAGCAAGGTCGCCGCCCGCTGCTCGCTATTGCTACCGCAACAACCGCCTGGAATAACGCGCCAATCGCTATGCCCGCCAGCAGCACGCGATCCGGGGCGAAGCGCGAGCGTCGCGCAAACCAGAGTATCGCCGACAGCGCGGCAAACGTACCCGCCGCCGTGGCCGCGATACGAGCGATATGCTCTGCATTGCCGACAACGACGACCATCGCGATCAAACCGAGCGCCGCGCCGGCACTCACACCAAGAACTTCGGGTCTCGCCAGCGGGTTGCCTGTCAGCCGCTGCCTAACGTGCCGGCGACCGCGAGCATAGCGCCGCCGGCGGCGAGCACTGCGACTGCACGCGGGGCGCGCGCACTGCGCCATTACAAGCCGAACACGAGCATCGCCGCGATAAGCGCACCGGATAGGGCGATCCATTGCGCGGCATCGCCGAGCAGGGCGGGCGCCCATAACGTCGCGATGCTTAACGCAAGTTGCGCGCTGGCCGAGACGCCGAGCGTCATCGGTTCTGCGAGCGGATTGCGCAACACCTGTTGGAACACGGTGCCGGCCAGTCCAAGAATCGCGCCGCACAGCCAACTGACGACGAGCCGTGGCAGCCAGCTATCGTGGACGATGATCTGGTGGATGTCGTGCAGATCCGGCGAGTGCAGCGCTTGCCGCGAGGGTGGCCACAAGCGCGAGCAGCGTAAGCGTGCCGGGCAGCCATGAGCGCATTGCAACGAGCTTATGCGAGTGGGTCAGATTCATGCAGGGACCGACAATTGGGCGAGTGCACGCAGAGCTTCGGCAAATCGCGCCGCGGACAGCAACGTGCCGAAACCCCAGAATGGCGGCAGGGCACCAACACGTCCGGTGGCCACGGCGGGCAACGCATGCCATAGGCGATTCGGCGCAAGCGAGCATGCAACACCGGCAGGCAGCGGTTCGAAATAAAGTACGTCCGCTTCAGGCGATGCCGCCAGTTTTTCGAGGCCGGCTACGCCAATGCCCCAGTAATCGGTCGGTCTGTTCGATCAGCGTGTGAGCGGCGCCGTCGCGGCCGCACAACTGTCCCAGTTGCCGGGTCACCTCTTGCGCGTGGCGATAGGGCGTACCGGCATCGGTGTAGATCGCGAATGCGCGCACCGGCGCAATCCGCTCGAGCATCGGCCGTTGCGATTCCTGGCTCGAGTTGATCAGGATCAGGTCGGGCGCGAAGTTTTGCAGCAGTTCGAGACTTGGGGCAAGCTGCAGGCCGACGTCGGGCAGGTCCATGGGTACGGGGTTCGACGACGCTGTCACGATAACCATCGATCTCCGCGATCCCGACCGGAGTGACGCCGAGCGCGAGCAGCGTCTCGACGAGTCCCCAGTCGAGTACGACGAGTCTTAACGAGCGACCCGATGCGGCCGACAGCAGAAAGTCCCGGCGCCGCATCTTAGTGCGTCACTTCAGGCTGGCCGAGTACGATGTCCGGCGGGTTCATCGTCGCGATCACCACCCGTATCGCGCTGTCGCCAGCATTTCCAAGCCGTCGCCGTAGGTGCCGCGCCGCCGAAGCAGGACGCCACGTACTGCCGGTTGAACAAGTTTTTGGCGTTCAGCGAGAACAACCAGTGCAGGCCGGTGTCGTAGTGGACCGCGGCGTCGAACAGCGTGCTGGACGGCATCCGGATCGTGTTCGAGGTGTCATAGCTCGATCCGATATAACGTACGCCCGCGCCGAATCCCAACCCTCGCAGGTTGCCGCCATGCTGCGTGTAGTCGAGCCAAGCCGACGCGATATTGCGCGGTATCCCCCCAAGGCTGCTTGCCTTGCAGCGACGTTGTCCCGCCATCGAGTGTCGTGGTCGAATCGTTGGATTCGGTCGTGACATTGTTCAAATAGGTGTAGGACGCCACGAGATCGAGGGTTGTTGGTGAAGCTGGCATGGCCTTCGAGTTCGGGACCACGCGCACGCACTTCGCCGGCCTGGGTGCTGAAACCCGGATGCAACGGGTCGGACCTAAGCACATTGTGTTCGGTCAGGTTGAAGATGGACGCGGTGATAAAGCTGTTGTAGCCGCGCGGCTGGTACTTTACGCCGACTTCGTACTGCTGCGCTGTGGTCGGCTTCGCGTCGCCGCCGCCATACGCACACCCGCTTGTGGATCGAATGACTTCGCGAAACTCGCATACGACGCAATGCCGCTGTCGAACAGGTAGACAAGGCCGGTGCGCCACGTAAAAGCGCGCTCCGATTGCGAGGTAGCGGAGTTCTGCAGTGGGTTGGTGTCATCGGCTGATGTCCAGTCTTCGCGCACACCGGCCAGGAAGCGCCATTTGCCGTAGGTGATCTGGTCCTGCGCATACACGCCGAGCTGCTTCTGGCAAATGAAGTTGTCGGAGAACGTGGTCGGCATGGTCACGGGCAAATAGACCGGTGCGAATACGTTAAGCGAAGGCGCTGCACCCAGGCCTACACGCTCGCGATAAACACGCGTTGGAAGTCGAGCCCGAACAGGACCGTGTGGGCAAGCGGACCGGTAGAAGAGAACTTCGCCTGTGCCTGGTTATCGACGGTAAAGAATTTCGCGTTTTCGTCGTCGAAGAATGCGTAGTGGTTGACCGTGGTCGTCGAACCGGGCGCGTAGCCGTTTTCAAAGACGTTGGCGAAGTCGTCGGATACGTACTGTAGTGCAGGTTCTGGCGGAACGTCCAGACCGGATTGAAGCGATGTTCGAACTCGTAACTGATCGAATACTGGGTCTTCGAATGATGGTCGAAGTCCGGATCACCAAGGTTCGTATGAGTCGAGATCTTGCTGCTCGGATTGTCCGAATAGTGCCAATTGCGGGTACAAAGTTGTAGTAACCGACATCAGGATCACGCTGGTATTTCGCCATCACGGTGAGCGTCGTGTTTGCGTCCGGCTTTCAGGTGATTGCCAGTGCTATGTAGACGCGCTTTTGCTTCACGTCGTTGACCTGAGTGTCGTGTCGGCCCGACGCCCGTCAGCCGGTAGGAGAGGGTGCCGTCCTGCGTCAGCGCGCCGCCAAGATCGAAGCCGAATTCGGCACGGCCATTGCTGCCGGTGGTGGCGAAGACCTCGTGAACCGGCGTGGTTGTCGGCAGTTTGCTGACCAGGTTCGCGACGCCGCCCGGGTTGGCCTGACCATATAGCACCGACGCAGGTCCGCGCAGGACATCGATGCGTCGAGCCCGTACGTGTCGAAGCTCTGGACCGCATAGCCGAAACGGACGTCGCTGGGCAAACGGGCGCCATCGAGGAGTTGCTCAAGGTAAAAAAGCCGCGGCTGAACAAATAGGGTGAGCCCGCCGCTGAATTGCCACGGATTTCTGGAAGCACGCTGGCGGTGTAGCGCAGCGCCTCGGGAACTGATTGCGCGCCTTGCGCGGTCATTTGGTCCTGGGTCACGACCGACACTGACTGCGGTGTTTCGATCAACGGCGTATCAGTCTTGGTGGCCGTGAGGGCGCTTGTTGCAACGTAACCTTCGGCTTCGCTGGTGTTCGTCGACTCGCGCTTGCCTGTGACCTTGACTGGCGGCAGTTTGGCCGCGGGAGCAGGCACCGCTTTGACCGAGGGCTCGCCAGCGCTTGTACCGGCATCATCATTGGACACCTGCGCATGGACCGCCGATGTGCCACTCAACAGACATAACAGCAAAACTTGCTCACCCTGACCAACCCGCCCGATCCACCCACCCCAGTGTTCATTGAATTCCCCGATTAGTTAATGTGTATGTGAATGATTTTCAATCAGAAAATTTAACCTACCGAGGTCGCGTCAGTCAGGACAATGTCATCTCCATCTTGGACAATTTCCGTCTGTTTTTATACGAAAAAATGAAATTATGCGAATGAATCAGACATGACAAAATCTGCATTGCAGACCTTTGGGGACGGTGTCAGCGCCAGGAAAGTGATCGCGCAGGCGATCGACTACCTGGATGGGGCGCACGAAATCGAACACATTCACTACCGCGCACAGTTGGTCTACGCCATGAGCGGCATTGTGCGGGTCATTACGCCGCTCGGGTTATGGACCCTGATGCCCCCGGGGCGATGCGTTATTGAGATTGCGTCGCAGGTGGAGCACGAGCTGCACATGGTCGGTAAGGTCTCCATGTAGAGCCGGATTCACTTGGCAAGCAGGAGCAAGAATGCCGCATGATTGCCGTTGGTGACTTATTGCAAGCGTCTATCCTGGGGATATTCGATACCTCGCTGGACGACGACGGCAGCAAAGAGGTACTGCTGACGCCGCTGATCCTGCGTCTGCTGGGATACGCACCGCGCGTTTGCCTTTGCCCGCCGACAAGAAGCTGCGTGGCATTTGCGAGGCGCTGATCGCACAGCCGGCGAACAACGACACGCTGGAGCGGTGGAGTGACCGCGTTCACACGAGTTTGCGCACGCTGGCCCAATTGTTTCGTCAGGAGACCGGCATGACGTTTGGTCAATGGCGAGAGCAATTGCGGTTGGGCGAAGCCATGTCGAAGCTGTCGACCGGTCACCCCGTGGCGGATGTGGTGCAGAAGTTAGGATATGCCGATGTCCGGACTTTCGCCGTCATGTTCAAGCGGGCCTTCGGATGTACGCCGCAACAGTTCAAGGCGAGGCCAGTGGGCCTAAACTAGAAGCACTTGCGCTCACGCCCACTACGCAGCACCCTTTTCAGGGAGCGTTGCATGATCACCCTCTTTTCGTACCCTGAACTCTACGGCCTCGAAGACAACAATCCGTATGGTCTGAAGGTATTCGCATTCTTTAAACTCTGCGGTTTGCTTTTCGATCATCGGCATATCCTCGATACAAAATCAGCGCCTCGCGGGCAGCTTCCCTACGTGACCGATGACCAGGAATCGATTGGTGACAGCGACGCCATCATTGCTTATCTCAAGCGCAAGTACGGCCTGACTATCGACGACGTATTGACACCCATCCAGCATGACCTGGATTTTCTGATCAGGCGGGCGCTCGACGATCTGCATTGGGTCATGTCGTATTCACGTTGAAGCGATCCGCGTTTCTGGCCGGTCTTCAAGGGCGCGTTCCTTTCGGAACACCCGGACATGACGGCAGACAGCCTTGACGCGGCCAGACAATACAACTTCGAGCAGTATCGATATCAAGGCATCGGCCGTTTCGAACCCGGCGAGGTCTATGCGCGAGGGATCGCCGATTTGCAGGTGATCTCGAACTTGCTTGGCGATAACGAATTTCTGTTCGGCGCGTTGCCAACGAGCATCTTCGTTAACGTTTACGGCTTCGTAGCAAATATCTTCTTCTACGATATAGACACGCCGCTCAAGCACTTTGTTTTGACCCGGCCTGATCTTGTGCGGCACTGCCACGCAGTGCGTGCAGCGATAGCCAAACCCGCCTAACTAAGACGCGTACCCGAGCAATTTGACAGCAAGGGCTTCGGGCGCGCTGATCAGTGCGTCGAGTCCGGTTTCTATCTCGTCCCATGCCCAGTCCTTCTGAGCACGCACGAAGTCGCGGCTGGCTTGCAATGGCTCGTACGTACACCTTCGGGATAGTGCCACGGGTCCGTTCAGCGCTATGGGATCATCAAAGGTCTTCAGCGGATGGGGAGTGCAGTTACGTTCCAGCAGTGCCACTTGAGCGGGTTCGAACACGCCGAATGTGCTTGCAAGCGGCACCGGAATGGAGAGTCCGCCGCTGGATTCGTTCGATTGCTCGATGCGTTGCGCCAGGATCCTGGGCGCGAGCCGGGAGAATGCCGTCTGTCCGTGTTCGAGCACGACGGCATCGAGAAAAACAAGCTGGCGGATGCGCTGAGGCACCCGATCCGCCGCACCGGTGATCGGTAGGCCGCCAAAACTGTGGCAGACCAGGACGACGTCCGTCAGGTCTTCGTATTCGAGGACATTGACGACGTCCTGGACGAACACACCGAGGTCGATAGCCTTCGAAAGCAGATGCGCACGTTCGCCAAGGCCGCTGAGCGTGGGGGTAAATACTTGATGCCCATGAGCGCGCAGAATTCGGGCGACTGCGTTCCAGTACCAACCACCGTGCCAGGCGCCGTGAACCAGAACATAGGTTGTGTCTTCGCGGGCAGTGGTTGCATCGATCAGATTGTCAGGGGCTGCCAAGTCCGTCTCCGTCTTTGTATTTGTCCGTTAAGCGTTGCGCAGCGCGATTATTTAAGCCGCGTCCAGACTGGAATAGTACGCGTGTTATCGGCGGTGCAAATCCGAGACATCCGAGACATCCGAGACACTACTAAAAAACGACGGCGTTGGGTCGAATA
>CALNPU010000090.1 GCA_940588625.1 uncultured Caballeronia sp. | reverse complement strand
GTGCCGGTATCGACTTAAACTAACCAGCACTAACCAGCCTCCACCTAACCAGCCTCCACGATTCCCGGGCGGTTCAATAAAGAAGACAGCCAGCATATAACGCGAGAAGGCTCTGAAAGCAGCAACCCGGCACCAACTCCGACCGCTAACCCCAGAACCAACCACCCCGGCCAAACCCCGTCCACCGGTGCGAACGAACAACCCACGCCCTATGCGGCCTTGACATACGCTGGCGGCATAACGCTCGTCAGCTCGCTTTCCCGGCTAGGACCGGCCTTGGCCATCACGTTCAACACCTCAACAATAAACCGGCGTCGGAAATCAGCAGCACCAAATCGTTCGGCATTCCTGCGGCACGCAGCAATCGTAAAGGCATGCGAGCAATCCTCGAACCGCTCCACCGCATCGCACAACGACGCCGGGGTCTGCGTCATGAAATGCAAACCCGTTGCCCCGGCGATCCAAGCGGCACGACAAACTCCAGCGCCCCACCCTTGCCATAAGCAATCACAGGCGTACCACATACCTGCGCTTCCACTATGGTAATGCCGAAATCCTCTTCCGCTGCGTATACAAACCAAACGCGTTGGCACTTGGCACGCTGCATATGATCCTTCAAGACCTCGAACGACTGATAGCCAAGGATACTCACATTAGGCGTTGCCTTCGACCGCACTGGATCCATCTGTGGCCCATCGCCAATCACTACCAGCTTGCGATCAGGCATGGAAGCAAACGCCTCCACAATCATGTTGATGCGCTTGTAAAGCACTATCCGCGAAGCCGTCAAATAGAAGTCGCCCTTCTTGTTGCCCACCTCGAATGCCTGCACATCAACCGGCGGCGCAATGACCGCCGCTTCACGCCTGTAACTCTTCATGATCCGCGCGCCACAAACTGCGAATTCGCAATCATGCGGTCCACGCCGTTAGCCGAGCGCGCATCCCAGTTACGCAGGTAATGCAACAACAAGCGCGCAGCCCATGATCGCGGCCCATGCTCAAGACGTGCCTCACGCAAATACTGATGCTGCAAGTCCTACGCGTAACGAATGGGTGAATGCATATAGCTCACATGGGTCTGGTCAGGGCCAACCAGCACGCCCTTCGCCACCGCATGCGAACTCGAGAGCACAAGGTCATAGCCAGACAAGTCGAACTGTTCGATAGCAAGCGGCATCAGCGGCAAATATCCCCGATACTTTTTTCTCGCGTACGGAAGCTCCTGGATAAATGAGGTCTTCACGGGCTTGTTATGAACAATAGAGCAGTCTTCCAGGAAGTCCACCAGACTTGAAGATATCTGCCTGCGGAAAGCACGCAATCATTTGCTCCAGTACCTTCTCCGCACCGCCCGACACCACCAGCCAGTCGTGAACAATAGCCACTTTCATGATGAAACCCGTCTGCCGCAGCCTTTGCTGCCGATTAGGCGAGTTTAAAGATAGTCACTGCACGCTTTCGTGCGCACGCCAACACACCTCGACCATCGCATTGCGAATAATGAGCGCTGTGTCCCGCTTGCCCACGGTCGGTACCTTCATCGGCTTAGGCTTTGTCCATCGTTCATTCGACTCTTCGCACTACCCTGTCACCGATGCCAACAAAATCCGCAGCCAGCTTATCAATTCCATCCGCCACGCTGCTGCGTGATAAAAGCCCGGCATCGGCAGCCAATGCGCGGATACCACGGCCCCGTCGTTATCGAAGAGCGAGCCTCGCATCCTCTTCGTCGATCAGAACGGCCAGCTCGGCGGCGCTGAGATCTGCCTGCTGCCGCTGCTGGCCATTCAATGCACTCGTCGCAGCGAAGTGTTGCTGCTCTCGGACGGCCCGTTCCGCGAACGGCTCCAGGCTGAAGGCGTGCGGGTATCGGTAAACACGGACGCACGTATCTCGAACATCAAGAAGGACCGCATGCGGTTCGCCGCGCTCGCTGCATTGCCAGGTATCTATCGTGCGTCAGGTCCGCTCCATTGCGGCTCGCGCGAAGTCCTTCGATATCGTGTTCCTCAACACGCAAAAGGCCTTGATTCTGGGCGCATTTAGCCGCGTACTGCATCGCAAGCCCACGGTCTGGCATGTCCACGATACCCAGCGCGGTGCCCGTCGTCCACAACGGCGTGGACACGGTGCACTTTCGTGGCAATACCGCGCAAGCAGCAACACCAATGGCCTAGCGCCGCGCGTCACTAGGACTTCCCGCCGATGCCTTTCTCGTCGGCTTGTTCGGTCGCTTCACTGCATGGAAGGGGCAACATGTAGCACTCGATGCGATTGCACGCGTGCCAAACGCTCATCTTGTCCTTGTTGGCGATGCATTCTTCGGCGAGACCGATTATGCCCAGGGGCTAAGAGCGCAAGCGAAAGCGCTTGGCATAGAGGAGCGTGTGCACTTCGCGCGTTTTCAACACGACGTAGCATCATGGATGAACGCGATGGACGTGGTCGTGCACGCGTCCACGCAACCGGAACCGTTCGGCCTTGTGATCATTGAAGCAATGGCCCCAGGCAAACCCGTGATCGCTTCCAACGGAGGCGCAGTGCCCGAAATACTGAGGGATCGCGAGAACGGATTGATCGTCGAACCAGCCGACGCAGCCAGGCTCGCAGATGCAATCGGTACGTTGCAGCGTGAGCCCGAACTGGCCGTGCGTCTCCCTGCACAGGGTCGTGCCGATGCAAGCCAGCACTTCTCCATCGAACGATATCTACGCCAGGTGACACTTGTGCTGTTCGACATCACGGCACCGGCGCCTAAGGCCGAAGGCGATGTGAAACTGGTGAAGCATCGCTAAGTGCAATGCTAAGGCAAAGACCGAAACAGGCGCAAAGGAAAATTGAACCAAACGGTTAAAGATTGAAAAATCCCGATGCATGAGATACCGGGCTTTTCCGATAACCTGCTTGCCTAACTGCCTCAACGCTTGCTTAGATAGCCCAGCATGCCGAGTTGGATCTCGTACAGCGCGGCAAGCATCGCCGCCAGATAAGCGCGTTCACTTTCGGCTTCCTGGATCGACATCCCCTTGCAAGTCTGTCCACCCATGATCATGCCAAGGCACAACGCGTAGTTACCTGCGAATGCCGTGAGTGATGGCCCATGTCCTTGAGCCGCGGCGTGTACGACGCGTCGAGCGTCTTGCGAAGATTGGTTTGCATCGCCGAATTCCCGTAATTGTTAAGACCTTTGACCTCACGCCCACGCATCGGCGGCTATACAAGCTATTACGCTTTCTAACGCAGACAGAATGTTCGCGGTCGCGCTATCGGGTGGGCTTAGAGCGCGTGCTCTAGGGACTGCCTTACTTTAACTAACTGCCTGTTCTTCTCGATCAGAGGTATCTTAGTAAATACATACTGTATAGAAACTAGAAACGATCTATTTAGGACATCTGGGCTTGAAACCGCAATCAGGCCGAGCTTCTTCGCCGCATCGAATAAAAAAGCGCGGTCGGCCGAAAGCCTCCGCGCATTTTTCAGGACTTACCGCAGGCCTTAGCGCTGCGCGTAATCGATCCGTTCCACACCACCCGGCGTTCCAAGCAGGCATACATTTGCACCGCGCGCCGCGAACAATCCCACCGTCACCACGCCCGGCCACCCATTGAGCTGCGCTTCGAGCGCAAGCGGATTGGTGATCTTCAGCGTCTTCACGTCGATGATCTCATTGCCGTTGTCAGTGATAAACGGCGAGCTGTCCTGCTTCACCCGCAGCACCGGAACACCACCCAATGCAGTGATGCGCCGGTCGATAGCCGTGCGAGCCATCGGCACGACTTCAATGGGCAAGGGGAACGTCCCAAGCACCTCGACGCGCTTGCTTGCGTCCGCGATGCAGACAAACACGTTCGCCACCGAAGCCACGATCTTCTCGCGCGTAAGCGCCCCGCCGCCGCCTTTGATCATCGCACCGTGCGAATCGATTTCGTCGGCGCCGTCCACATACACAGACAACGATTCGATCTCGTTCAACTCCAGAACCTTGAAACCATGTGCTTCGAGTCGGGCAGTAGTAGCAAGCGAGCTGGATACCGCCCCGCGATACTGCGACTTCGTACTGGCGATGGCGTCGATGAAACAGTTTGCCGTCGTGCCCGTGCCGACGCCGATCACCGCGCCTTCGGGTACGTTGGCGTGGACATAAGCGGCCGCTTCGGCGGCAACCAGTTGCTTCAGTTCGTCTTGGGTCATAGCGAGGTTGACAGCGTAAAAGGGGAAACCTCGATTTTAGCTGAGCGCGGCAGCGGCAGCGGCGATGCCGTCCGTTCAGACGTGCATGAAAAACCCGAGCGGATTATGTGTACGGGCCACCGACGCAATAAACCGAACACGATGATTGCCAGCAGACCGAACACTGCTCGCGCGCTCTTCGTGCGACCGCGTTTGAGCGCAAGCGTACCCAGCACGATATACACACGATCAGCCCAGCAATCTTCGCCGACAGCCACGCAGCATTCGGTCCAAAGCCGATGATTCCCACCAGCCCGATTGCGCTCAACAGCAGCAACGTATCGACGATATGCGGCAGGATCCTCACCGCGCGTTTTTGCAGCAGCGGCGATTCACGCAGCATCCAGATATAGCGAATGACAAAGCCCAGGATGCTGAGGGCCGCGCAGGTCATGTGCACGGAGCGCAGCGGCAGATAAAGATCGGACATGGGCGCGAAGAGCCTTTAAGGGAAGTATTTATCGAGCAACGCGGCTGCGATCGCATCTGTCTGCGCGTCAGGGTTGCCCGCGTAATCAGCGGGGCGAAAGTGCATCTGGAATGCAGCGATCACGTGGCGCGTCTTGTCGTCGAGCACACCGTCGGTTGCGACGTCATGGCCGTATCGCTGGAGTTTTTGCTGCAAGGCGGCCACGTCGACCAGCGACTTGGGGTCGCGTCCGGCGAGATGTTGCGCCACCGTGGCGTCATCCGGCCACGCGCCAATACCGTTGTCGTAGAGCGTGCGCCAGGGGAATGCGGGACCTGGATCGGTCTTGCGTTGCGGCGTGATATCGCTATGACCTACCACGCGCGTGGGTGGAATCTTGTAGCGCGTGACAATGTCCTTCGCAAGCTTCACGAGCACATCGACCTGCGCCGGCGGATACGGTTGCCAGGTGTGTCCTTGCGGTGTATCGACAGGACCCACGTTGACGTTTTCAATGCCGATTGACGCAGCGTTCAACTCCGTCGTTCCCTGCCACTCGCTTGGCCCCGCATGCCATGCCCGCTCTGATTCCGGTACGAGCTGATAGACCACCGGCTCGCCGTTCTTGACAGGTGGATTATCGTATCGGGCACGACGTAGTGCACGCTGACGTCGTCCCCAGTCAGGACTGCGATCAATTGCGCTTCGTCGCCTCGCGTGTAATGAATCACGAGAAAACGCACACGTGAGTCGGCGCTAACCGCATGATAGCGCGTGTCGGCAATATACGCGTCGCGATTGATCTCAGTGCTGGAGCACGCTGCAAGCAGCGCGCAGCACAAACCGCAAATGACGGCGGAGCCGAATCGCATGGCGTGTGCTTACTTCTTCACCGACCTTTGCCGCACGGCTTCGAACAGGCAGATCCCGCTCGCCACCGACACATTCAGGCTCTCGACGCTGCCCGCCATCGGGATCTTCATGATCTCGTCGCAGGTCTCGCCCGTGAGGCGTCGCATGCCATCGCCTTCCGCACCGACAACAATCGCCACCGGACCATCGAGCTTCGTCTCATAGACGCTCGCGGTCGCTTCGCCCGCCGTGCCGATAACCCACACGCCTGCATCTTTCAATTCGCGCAATGCTCGCGCCAGATTCGTCACTGTGATGTACGGCACGGTTTCGACCGCGCCGCTCGCGACCTTCGCGGCGGTTGCGTTCAGCCCAGCCGAATGATCGCGCGGGGCGATCACGGCGTGCACGCCAGCCGCATCGGCTACACGCAAACACGCGCCGAGGTTATGGGGATCGGTCACACCGTCCAGCACCAGCAGCAGCGGTGTTCCGCTCACGCCGTCGAGCAGTTCGACCAGGTTCTGCGCGAGCGGCATGTCGGTCGCACGCGCGACCACGCCTTGATGGCCGACGTTGCCCGACAGGCCCCACAAGCGCGCTTCGTCGGCGGCAATCAGGCAAATGCCCGCTTCCTTCGCCGTGCGCAGGAAATCCGTCATGCGCCGGTCCTTGCGGGTCGGATCGTAGAGAATTTCTTCGATCGTCGATGCATCGGCGCGAACCCGTGCGGTCACCGCGTGAAAACCATACAAAACTTTGAGACGTGACATGACTGGACCAGACCGTATTCAACCAAAATGGAAACGCGGCCCGGTGCATGATGCATCGGGCCGCGCATTTCAAACTGGGGCGCGTCGCCTTCGTCGCTACCGCGCGCCTCAGCGCTTCTTGCGTGGCGGGTGACTCTTGGCCGCCGCCTTCGGGGCCGCGCCACGTTTCTTCGCCACTGCTACGTCCTTGGCGATAGTCGGCGGCAGTGCAGCCGCGGCTGCCTTGCCTGCAGCCTGAGCTGCCGCCTTCTTGCCGCCGGGGTCGCACCGCCGGCTATTCACGCTGCTGCCTTCGTCCGACGGGAACGGCCGCACACGCGGTCCCGCACCCGTACCAACGCCATTCATGGAAGAGTGCTCGACGGCCGGCGCCGAGGTCCGCCCTGGCGGCTTGACGGGGGTATCGCGGACCAGCCGAAAGTCGATCTTGCGTGAATCCAGATCGACACGGCTGACCTGCACGCGCACCCGGTCCGACATCCGGTAGCGAATGCCCGTGCGTTCGCCGCGCAGTTCGTTCTTGATCTCGTCGTACTGGAAATAGTCGGCGCCGAGCTCGGTGATATGCACCAGCCCTTCGATAAACAGCGAATCCAGTTGCACGAAGATGCCGAACGTCGTCACGCCGTTCACCATGCCGCCGTATTCCTCGCCAAGCTTGTCGCACATAAAATAGCACTTGAGCCAGGCCTCCACGTCGCGCGACGCAGTGTCGGCACGGCGTTCATTCGACGAACAATGCAGCCCGAGCTCTTCCCAGATCGCGACGTTGTTGCGCTGCCGACTGCGCGATTCGTCGTCCGATTTCTGCATCGCCCGCGCGGCCTTCGTCAGGCCCGTGCTGAGCGTGATGTCGTGACCCACCTCGGGCTGATACTTCTCGCCCTGCAGGATGGCGTAGATCGCGCGATGCGTGAGCAAGTCGGGGTAACGGCGAATCGGGCTCGTAAAGTGCGCATACGCTTCGTACGCGAGACCGAAGTGACCGATGTTGTCCGGGCCGTAGACGGCTTGCTGCATGGAGCGCAGCACCATGCTCTGCAACATCTGTGCGTCCGGCCGGTCGCGAACCATGGCCATGAGCACGGCATAGTCGCTTGCATGCGGCTTCTCGCCGCCACCCAGCGACAACCCCACGCCACGCAGGAACGCCCGCAGGTTTTCGAGCTTTTCGGGCGTTGGCCCTGCGTGCACGCGATACAGCCCCGGATGCTTGTGGCGCTTCAGGAAATCAGCGGCGCATACGTTCGCGGCTAGCATGCATTCTTCGATCAACCGATGCGCGTCATTGCGATGACGCGGCACGATCTGCTCGATCTTGCCCTGGGCATTGCAGACGATGTACGTCTCGGTCGTATCGAAATCGATTGCGCCACGCTTCTGGCGCGCCGCGTGCAGCGACTTGTACACACCATACAGGTTCTGCAATTGCGGTAGCAGGTCCGCGCGCTTCGCGGCTTCCGGCCCCTTCGTGTTGGTCAGGACCGACGCAACTTCCGTATACGTCAAGCGCGCGGCCGAATGCATCACGGCCGGATAGAACTGGTACGCCTTGATCTCGCCGCGCGCTGTGATCACCATGTCGCAGACGAGCACGCAACGGTCCACTTGCGGATTCAGCGAACACAGCCCGTTCGATAACTTCTCGGGCAGCATTGGAATCACGCGGCGCGGGAAATACACCGATGTGCTGCGATCAAGCGCATCAACGTCCAGCGCCTCGTTCGGGCGCACATAATGCGAGACATCGGCGATGGCGACCAACAAGCGGAAGCCCGTACTGCGGCCGACCGTCATGGGTTCGCAATACACGGCGTCGTCGAAGTCGTGGGCATCTTCGCCGTCAATGGTGACGAGTGGCACATCACGCAAATCCACGCGATGCCGGATATCGGCCGGGCGAACTTCGTCCGGCAGCTTCGAAGCCTGCTCGAGCACCCGGTCACTGAACTCGTGCGGCACGCCGTATTTGCGCACCGCGATCTTGATTTCCATGCCCGGATCATCAATGTCGCCGATCACTTCCGCCACGCGTCCGAGCGGCTGCGAATGGCGGCTCGGGAAGTCGGTGAGATCCACCGAGACCACCTGCCCCACTTTCGCCTTCTTCGGATTCTGCGTGATCAGGATGTCGTGGCCAATGCGCTTGTCTTCGGGCACGAGGATCAGCGCGCCTTTCTCGCTAATCAGCCGGCCGATGATGCGTTTATTCGCGCGATCCGTGACTTCCACGATATGGCCCTCAGGCCGCCCGCGGCGGTCATACCCGACAATGCGCGCAAGCACGCGGTCGTTGTGCATGACCTTCTGCATTTCGCCGTTGGGCAGGAACAGGTCGTCCTGGCCGTCGTCACGAATCAGGAAGCCGAAGCCGTCGCGATGGCCTTGAACGCGGCCGGCAATGAAGTTTGAGGGATGCGCGAGTTGGTAATAGCCGTGTTTGTCGAGACGGACCTGACCGTCTCGCTCCATGGCTCCCAATCGCTTGAAAAATCCTTCGCGCTCCTGGCGCTTGATCGACAGAGCTTCGGCGATGTCGTTCGCGGCGAGCGGGGCTTCGCTCGTGCGCAACACGCCGAGAACTTCTTCGCGGCTCGGAATCGGATACGGATATTTGTTCAAGGGCTTATCGATGATCTCTTCTCGTCTAACTGAATGAATGAATGTCGCGGTTAATGGGGAATTACCCGTCAGCAATCCCATCCCAGCTCTACTTTCCAGCCCGCTCGGGCCGGATCAGCGCGTTGCCGGGACATTGCACTTAACGTTGTTCCGGTTCGTTCACGAATAAATAGTTTGTGGGTCATTCTAACACCCGCCAACCGGGCCACATCGGCGCAAAAGCCATATGGGCAATGGCTCGGAGCCCCATTTCAGTTTCGGTCTCAAAATGCTTGACAGCGCGATACACTCGGGGCTATAACTATACTATTTATTGTACGCGCACCTGCCCAGGTGGCGAAATTGGTAGACGCACTAGGTTCAGGTCCTAGCGGTGGCAACACCGTGGAGGTTCGAGTCCTCTCTTGGGCACCAAAAGGCTGTTTAAGGTAGTACAGAGAAAGTCCAGAGGACCCCGTAAATCATTGAATTTACGTGTTTTGTCGTACAGCAGCATCCACGGCAAGCCAGCTGCAAACACATTTAAAGTTCGACATCAAGAAATGTACTTACCATGTCCCTCACCGTTCGTGAAGTGGAAGCAGCCCAGGTCGAAGCCCTATGGCGTCGCCGACGGGGACGGCCTATTCTCTGGGTGACACTGGAAGGCACCAAGTTCTGGCATTTCCGTTACCGCCTGCACGGCAAGCAACCCCGTATTTCGATCGGGACCTATCCAGCCGTCACCCTTCAGAAAGCAAGGTTGCAGGCAGCGTTATACCGGGTGCTCGTCGCAGATGGAATCGATACGGCGGCTAGATCGCCAGCGGGCCAAAACTAGCGACGACGGCACCTTCAGGGCGGCAGCCTAGCTCTGGTACAAGAGCAAACAGGATGCGGGTCGTTCTGCCTCGACGCTGGACAAGATCGGAGGTATCTGGACAAGGACATCCTGCCCGAACTCGGTTCAAGCAAGCTAGCGAACATCACGCGCGCGGACTGCGCCCGCGTCCAGGAAAGCTTCGAAAAACGCGACGCCCTCAATGTCTCGAAGAAGGCGTGGGGCTGGCTGCGCGAAATCTTCCGTCAGGCAATCTCGCGCGGCAGGTGCGAATTTTCAATCCGGCTTGGGAGCTCAAGGTTATTGCGAAGGCCGCCCCTAAGGCGAAGCCCTACCCACACCTGTTCGAACCGGAACTGCCCGATTTCCTGCGCGCGCTCGAAAAATCAACAAGCCGTCTCATCGCCTCTAGCCCCTATTTCGCCGCCTGGATGACGATCTGGACGGCGAGCCGGCCGGGCATGGTCCGATATGCGAATGGACCGAGGTCGATCTCGACGGCACCCTGTGGACAATCTCCGCCGAGAAGATGAAGATGCGACGCAGCCACGTCACGCCGCTCCCATTTCAGTTAGGTTAAGGCTTTCCCGCAAGCTGAAAAAGCTGACTGCCCGTCACCGGTATCTTTTCCCCGGTATCGACACGAAAAACGAAGTCATCAGCGAAAACACCATTAACCTCGTGTTTTCCAAGATCGGCTACAAGGGCCGAATGGTCAGTCACAGTACCCGCCATACCGCGAGCACCATCCTTCGCGAGCACGGCTGGAAAAAGGATCACGTCGAAACGCAACTATCCCATCTTGAGGAAGGCACCGCCAGCGACTACAACCACGCGAAGTACCTCTGCAACGCCGCGCAATGATCAGTGGTACGCCGACTACTTGGATACACTCAGACTGGTATGCAGCCCGCCCAGCAACTATCGTTTGCCCAGCGGGTTAATACGATACCCTCTTGATCAACTGCCACTCCTCCGCGAAATCTGAAGACCACGAAATGGTGGTGTGGTCCAGTGTCAACGATCCGGGACGATTGCCCAGTGTGCGGTGTCAACTTTTCAGCATACAGCCATCTGCCTACGTCCATAACGTCGGGATCTCGCGAGCGGCACTATTTGGAAGAGGTAGCTTGGCCGTTGGCCTTTAGTTTGGTTGTTTATTAAAGAATGGGTATGCTTTATCGTGGTCAGAGTCGTGATGGTCACGGTCGGAACAAAGGAGAGTGGTCTACCCAAAAGGGGACTCACCGACCGTGGTGCCTCGCCTCGATGGTTCGTGGGTTCAGGTTCGTGGGTTCATGATGGGAAGTTCACCTGCGGAAATTCGGAGGCCAATGCTGTCCGTGCACACCACATCGAAACGGGTAAATGGAACGGGTGCTGGAACGGGTGCTTCATCTCGACGACGCGCGATTACGATATCGCGTGTCGTTTCGCTACGGCTGGCAACACATGCAACGGCATGATTTATCATATCGACGAGACCTTGCTCGATCACGAGACCTTGCTCGATCAGTATGAAATTCTGGCAAAGGAACTTCCATATCCCTTGTATCCGGACGAGAGCGAAGTATCTGTTAGATTCGGACACTGCGGACCGCTTCCGCTCGAAGTCATCGTCCGGATCGACGAAGTTTCTCCATCGTAGTAGCGCCAGTAGGCGCGGCAGTTAGCGACGCATCGGAACTATGCTTATCTTTGTACGGCATTCGAACGAGGACAGCTAGCAAAAAGAACATCAACGAGAGCCCTGCAAACGCCCTGCAAACGAATATGCAATGTGTCTCGCCCGTTGTGAAAGACGAAGGTTCGCTACTTCGGCGCGCGTAACCGGCCGCGTCTCTGCCGCGGGACAAAGATCAAGCATTCGCCTTGCTTGCCATAACGGCAGCACAAAACGCGAGCCCGGCACTATTCGCGATCACAAGATGCTTCAATGCCTCAAACTGGTGCAAGGCTATCCGTATGTGCGGTGTCACATAGCGTGGTCAGCAATTCTTTGCTGACGATTTCCGATCTATTTTCGGCCATAGTACCTCCCCCCCCCGGCTAGTTAAAAACGATAACACCAAACGATACGACTATGGGAACGAGACCGGGCAGCTGGCATCAATGATGCGCGCGGACGGCAGCCCCGAGACGTTCTGGCGCGATGCCGAGGGACGGCTGCTCACGCACACGGAGGCACTGGGCCGGCTTACGCAGTACCGCTATACGACCGCGGGCCTCGTCTCACGGCACACGAACACGATGGGCCACACGCTCGAGTACCGCCTGGGGCAGATCGTACGGCAGCGAGTACCGCTTCGGCTACGACAGATGCAGGCGGCAGGAAAGCGAGATGGACTTCGATGCGCGGACTACGCGTTACTACCGCGATCCGCGCACTGGGCGCATCACGCACCGCTTACAGGGTGTCGAGCCGGGCGTGACGCAGGAGACCACACGGGACGCCCAGCGCGACGCCGTGATGCAGTCGTTCACTATGACGGCTTCGGGCGACTCGTGCTGGCGGTGAACGGGCAGTCGCGCGTGCGGGGCGCTTCTACGACCCGGTGGGCAACCTGTCGCGCGAGCACGTGGATGTACCCATCGATGGAGACGAGCAAACTGCGCGTAGACAAGGGTTACGACAGCGGCCAATGCCGACGCGACTTGCAACGACTCGGCATAACCGCTCGCATTGCTTGCGAAGGATCGAAGGCAAGGAGCGGCTCGGGCGTTATCGTTGGGTCGTCGAGCGCGCATACGCCTCGCTTTCGGGTGGTTTCGGCAAACTGCGCATTCGCTTCGAGCGGCGGCTCGACATTAACATTGCGCTGTTCAAGCTTGCCGCCGCCGTCATCTGTTCTTGCTTGGTCGATAAATTGTCAGCGGATCTACTACGGCCGGACGTCGCCATGGACATTCCGGCGGTAGGAGGCAAGCTCGAAATTGAGTAGAGTAAGTAAGTAGCTCTTGTACTGTCCGCTCAATGGTCCATATCAAACAAATTCTATGACGCCCATATGCCCGCGGTGGCGACGGCACGCACTTCGAAGCCACCGTCGTTTCCTACTATCTCGCAGCACTCCTATGCCGGCTACCTGCTCGCGGCCTATTGGACAGCACTGTCAGTAGCGTTCGCGCCCAGCGCGGTAAGCGGGTGCTCGCTTGGACGATATTATCGTCGCAGGCACGACCGAGGACGGAACCGTCACCGCGCTCCATTTGCAGGTCAAGAACAGCATTGCATTCACAAGCGGTGATGCGAACTGGATTGATGTCCTCCAGCGAGCGTGGGACACATTCACGCAGACCGACTTCGACCGAACAAACATGCGATTCGGCGTTGGAATCGGTCGCTATAGCGCCCGAGCTGACGATCAATACCAGTCCGTTCTGTCGTGGGCGCGCTACAGCGAAAGTGCGGGTGACTTCTTCCTGCGCATCGAGAGACGGGACTTTTCCAGTGAAGCAAAAATCGCCTTTGTACAAACTATCCGCGACGTAGTCACGACCTACATAGAAGGGCCCGTCGCTCACGAAGAACTATGGAAATTCCTGAAATGTCTGCTCGTCATTCATTTCGATTTCCAGAATGTGGAGGTGTCCTGCGACGGCGAGGCCACATGTGATCGCCTGCGCACGCTGTTCACTGACGATATGGAAAACCGCGCGAGACAACTATGGGACCATCTGATAGGATAGCGCAAGCAGGCCGTCTCGTCCCCGTGGCCGGGAGCGTCGACCTCGTCCGTCTCGCTTCGCCTACGAATGCGCGCCGACGGATTCGTGTTATCCGAGCCATCGAGCTTGCGCCGTCGGTCGTTGCTGGCGGTCAATCATGAATCGCAACGCGCACTGGCGAAAATAAAGGCGGACATTGCTAGTCTGCACTGGTATCGCAAAGCAAGTATCGCCGCAATGCGCGAAGCGTTAGAGACTGCGCGCTTCATTCAGCTAATTGGTGAACCCGGCTCCGGAAAGTCGGCCCTGCTCAAGGAGTTCGCGGAGGAAAACGCACGCGTCGGCACAATCTTCGTGCTGAAGGACGCTCGCATTCAGCCAAAAGGCTGAGGCGCCCACGCAAGTGTCTTGGGAATCGGCACTGACTGCGCCGAAATACTGACAGACCTCGCAGGAGCAGGCGAACCGATCTGGTTTATCGACGGTATCGACAAATCATCGATCCGGCGGTACAAGTCACTGTCAACGATATTCTGCGTGCCATCGCGGCCACGCCACATCTCTCCGCCTGGAAGGTAGTGGTGACGGTGCGCGAGCAAAACTTGCGACACCTTGAAACCCGGATTGATGGCACAGTTTTCAAAGAATTGCCGCTCGCAAGCGTTACCGTTACGCCGTTGGGAAGTGATGAAAGAAATACGGTTGGCACGTACTTTCCGCGACTGAGACCGCTTCTTGCACAAGGCGCAATAGATTTTATCCTCCACCGCCCGTTCTTTCTCAATGCGCTGCTGACACTCGGTAGCCAAGGCCAGGGCGATGCACAACCGCCCGCGACGGAAGTGGCGCTTCTTGAGTTGTGGTAGCGGTTTGGTGGAACCAATGCGGTCAGCTTCGCGTCGGCCCAAGAACAACGTGAGGCGCTAATAGCGCTCGGTGAGCGCCTTGCCCGGTCCCCAAATACGCCAATTACGCTCGGCGGATTGTCCACGAGTGCCATAGAAATGCTTGTCATTGCAGGCGTCCTACGGAATGTGGAACTCGGCCACAGTGTCGTATTTTCCCACGGCATCTTTGAAGAATAGGCGCTCTGTGAAACCCTTATTCGACACAGAGCGAACTCTGCGACCTTCCTCCGTGACACCGGAGAGCCACAGCATCTTATTCGTCCCGTCCAACTACTGGGGACCTATCTGCTCGAAACTGAGACAACGCCCGAGGTTTGGCAAGGGCTTATTGAAGAGGTCGCCGAGCCCGACCTTCGCCCCGTATGGCAACGGGCGGTGTTGCTCTCCTGCCTGCAATCGACCCGCACCACGGCACTGTTGGTCGGTCTAACGTCCTATCTTTTGGCCGACGATGCGCAGGTGTTGCGTAAATTAATGCTTGCCCTGCGCACGATAGAGGTCGTGCCGAATACTCGCTTCCTGAACGAAGCAGAAACGCCCGATATTGAGCCGGCGGACCGCGCCAAATACGCGAATATTACAGCCTTACAGCCAAGCCTCGCCACAGTCTGGATTCGCTTTCTGGATTGGCTGATGCCTCACGTTACAAGCTTGTCGCCCGTAACAATACCGGACCTGTTGCCAATCTTTGCCAGTTGGCAGGATTTGTTCGCAGGACATCGCATCCGACACTGTCGAGAGATAGGTCAGATAGCCGGCGATTGGCTTGATGAATTCGAGCGCGATCTTCATCCCGATAATGTCGCTGACCGACGGCCCCTACTTGGACTTTCCTCTCTGTCCTACAAGGAAGAACAGGCACTGGAGAAGTTGGTTCGCGCAATTTTTTTTAGGATCCGCCGCCGAGAATCCAGACCTCGTCACTGCCTATTTAGCCGAAAAAGCGCAGACCGACCGTCGTCGCCGTATCTACCGCGAAGGGATTATGGAGAGTGCCACTGCGTTGGCCCGAGATCTCCCTTCCGCATTTGTCGACTTCATGCTTGCGGCGTTTCTTAATCGCCCTGAAGACATCGGTAGCGACCCATTTTATATAGTGGTCAAATTATTTCGGACAGGCCGATAGGTTCTTTCACCGTCGGTTTCGGCTCGTAGGCGGCGGGTGACAGAT
>CALNPU010000089.1 GCA_940588625.1 uncultured Caballeronia sp. | reverse complement strand
TGGGACGCGCAGTTGCGGCTGTGCCGCCGATTCCAGAAGTTCGTCGCGCCCGGCAAGAACGTCAATATTGCAGTAGTAGCGGTCGCTCGCGAGTTGGCCGGCTTTCATGTGGGATATCGGTCGTCTGGCGATGTCTCTGGCATTGCCCCGCAACGGTCAGCCGGCTTAAGGGCGTTCGTATCCAATGGAGAAGCGAGTTTCCCGAAGGCGCAGCAGCCCGGCATTCGAGCAATCCGCGGTTAGGCTACGCAATGGCACCATCCGATTTGCGGCTACAGATAGCGGCAGGCTCACGAGGCAGACCCCTGTAATGCGGTAACCAACCCGCGAATATCAGTCTGATCCACCGTCGACGTTACTGCTGCGTCGCCCTCGGGAAATTCAGCAACGAACGGAAAAACCCAAAACCAGCATCCCACTTGACACGGAAAGTCATCTCAGCCTAAGTCTACCTCGTCGGTTTGCACGTCCGCGGTGACCACGTCCAGCTCAACATCAGGCTCCAGCGTGGCCGTCACGCTGTCCTATCACACGCCATCGATTCAAATGGTCGCGCAGCGTAACAAGCCGCGTAGGCTTGACGAAGCAGTCGTCTATGCCGGCGTCTCGGCACATGGACAGCTCCTCCGGCGCGGTGCTCGCGGTAATGCCCAATATAGGCGATCTCTTTGACAACCCCAGTTCGCTCGCCCGCAGGCGCCGCGCCAGCTCATAACCGGTCATGTTCGGCATGTTGGCAATCGGTAATGAGGAAACCGTACTGCGTCTGCTTCAGTGCCGCGAGCGCTTCCACGCCGTCTTGGACGACGTCGCAGGCAAAACCGAGCAGCGCCAGTTGATGGCGGATCATTTCCTGGTTCACCTGATGATCCTCGGCAACGAGCATAAGCCGCCCGGTGCGCCGCGCCCGTTCGCGATCGGGCGGCTTCGGGCGGCTCAGTGTTCGTATCGATATACCGCGAGTCGCTCGCGAGACAATCTGCGGCAACCCCGTCAACGTGGCCACGCAAGCTGCGCCCAGGCCGCGCCAGGAGATCGGATTGACACTGACGCGAATGTCGTCGTCAATACCCCGTCGGCTTCGGTTTCTCCGTGACGTGAATCGTGCGTGTCTTGAGCGGCAGCATTTCCGGGTGGGTGTCGCTAAGAAACACGAGATCGATGTCATTGAAGGTGTGCGGATCACGCAGCGCAGTGTCGTAGCGCGACCGGATGGTCAACTTGAGGCCGAGCGCCTGGCCGTAATCAACAAGCGTCCGCGCCACACGCTGATCGTCGATCACGATAATCCCGCTCTTTCCCCGCAAACCGTCGATCTGGTAATTCGCTGTTTCGACTGGCATATCGAGCCGCACACTCATACGCATGCCAACGCCCACCTGACTTTGCAACTCGAGCGTGCCGCCCATCAGCTCGACCAGTTTGCGGCAGATCATCAACCCGAGACCGGTGCCGCCGAAGCGTCGCGTGGTGGATGACTCCGCCTGCACGCGCTGCGCGCTACGAACCAGATTCACCGCCAGAGCGACCTCGCCTTTCATCGTGAACTTGATGGCGTTGCTCAGCAGGTTGAACAGCACTTGCCGCAGCCGCACACTGTCGCCACGCACACTCGCGGTAATGTCAAGCGAAACGTCCACCCTCACCCGCAAGCCTTTTTCATGCGCGCGTCCGGCGAGCAAACCGACGGCGTTATCGACAAGTTCGCGCAAGTCGATCAGCATCGATTCAATGGTGAGGCGCTCTGCCTCGATCTTCGAATAGTCAAGCAGATCGTCAAGGATCTGCAGCAACGTGCTCGCCGAATCTTGAATCATGCCGAGCATCTGCGACTGGTCAGGATCGAGCCCGAGCACGCCGTTCATTGGCGTGTGGATTTCGTGGCTCATCATCGCGAGAAAATCGTCCTTGGCACGCGAGGCCGCTTCGGCCACATCACGCGCCGCGGCGAGTTTGTCGGCCCGCGCGCGCTCCACACTGGCGTCGGCCCAATAACCGTTCCAGACCACGATGCCGTCCACCTCGCGGTGAGCAACGAGATCGGCACGAATCCAGCGGCGGCCTTCGTCAGTGATCGAGCGGAACTCCGTATGAACCGGCTCGAGCGTGAGCGCCGAGCGTTTGATCGCGTCGCGTACGCTACGCTTGTCGTCGCATGTGTCAGCGATAAACTCGCGATCTGATGTCGCTGATCGTCGCGAGATCGGTGCCGAACAAATGGTGCGTGTCGCCGCCGACGTACGGAAAAACTGTACGAGCCATCCCTCGCCCGCCTTAGTTGGAACACAACGGCCGGCAGCGAACGCGTGACGTCGTGCAAGTGGAGTTCGTTTTCCGCGTGCATTTCAGCGGCGCGAATGTCCGTGATGTCGATAATCGCCCCGACAACCCCGGCCATCCCACCGTTCGCGGCCGCAAAAGCCCCGGTCCAAAACAGCCCGTGACGCAATGCACCGTCACGATCCTGAAACGCAATCTCGATCTGCTTTCGCTGCCCGTTTGCGATGCTCGTGCCCACGAGATCATGCAGGCGCTTGCTGTTATCGGGCCCCCAGGCTTGCACCTCGATCATCGTGCGTCCAATGATGTCCTCGCGCTGCATGCCGAGCATCTTTTCGAACGCACGATTCACCGCAAGATAGCGGTTCTCCTGATCCTTCACGATCAGCGGGTACGGAATGACTTCCATCATGGTCTGCTAGAAGCTCAGTTGCGTAGTAAGGCGCTGCTCGATTTCCACGCGCTTCGCCATCTCGCGCTGAAGCAGGACGAACGCGCGCAGCGTGATGGCCAGCACCACGCCAATGGCGATCAACACGGGCAATAGCCGCATGGCGGTGACGCTCCAGACGCCCGCGGCGGGCCGTCGAACTCGGCCTGGCGTGCGGCCAGGATGCGCTCTTCATCGGCGGCCGGCATGGCGCGCAACGCGCGGTCGGTCGATCAGGGGCGCGAACCGACTGAACTCCGGACGCAACGCAAAGCTCATGTGCTCGAAATCGCCGGCCGGCCGATGACCTTCAGGTCGTCTTCATAACGCGCGGCGAGCGCAATATCCACGGCGACGAGATCGTCGATGAGCACATCCGCCTCGCCTCTGGCAACCAGGTCAAGCGCGGCGTTCAGGGTCGGTGCCTCAAGAACCGTCGCGTCTGGATACAGATCACCAAACCTCCCACTGGCCGCCAGACGGGACGTCGTGGTAAAGCGCCGGGTAGACGGGTCCGCGATACCCGTCATTGCGCCCGGCCGCCCGACGAGCACCAGCCGATAATTCGCCCATCGGCCCGGTCGTGACGCCACCGGCACGACGCGCCGTCTCACGCTCGGTGGTGGCAATTATGTCGACTTGGCCGTGAGCGAAAGTGTTTGACACATCCGCGCGATCCTCGTACACGCGGCGTTTGAAATCGATATGGAGCGCCTTCGACAGATACGTGGTGTACGCCATCGCGATTCCACTCGACACGCCGAAGGCATTCAGGTACGTGAACGGTGGCCAGTAGGCATCGAAACCCAAGGTTAAAGGCGGCAGCGAACGCAGATACGCGCTCTCGTCCGCGCTCAAAACCAGCGCCGGCTCCTGACCATCGCCTGGGGACGGGGGCTCCGACTGCGAAATCCGGTATTCGTCATGACTCGATGTCGAATAGTCCTGAAGCGATTGTTTCGCGCGTTCAATGTGCAACGGATTGGCTGAAACGCTCGATGCCGCCGAGATGAGCATGAACAGCGTCAGCAAACGAACAAGACAGAGGATGAGAGAAGAGGAGGACATGACGGGCGCGCTCGTTACAACGACTGTTTGTCGAAAGCGCCGCCGATACAACATGCATTGAGTGCTCGCTCCGATTGGAAACACGGCGTTGCAGGATGGGGTGAAAGAGACCCGCCAGCACGCCGCCCGCAAGCGGTGCGGCCCAGAACAGCCAGAGCCGAGTGCCCAGCCGCCTACGACAAGCGCGGTAGCGGTCGAACGGGCCGGATTCATTGACATGCTCGTCACCGGAACGGCAAGCAAGGAGCACAGCGTCAGCGACAGTCCGATCAGCACCGGGCCGCTGGTGCGCGTGTACCTGCTGGAAGCGACCTTGAGATTCACGAGGACGAACACGAACGTCATGAACGCCTCTACGAACAACGCCGTGTGCCGCTCATATCCAGCCGGCGAATGAGCTCCGTAAGCATTAGCGCCAAACGCGATGAACGCGGGGGAGCCGCTTGAGGATCCACTCGCAACGATATACAAGAGCCACGCACCAGCGCTCGCGCCTCCAACCTGTGCGGTAATCGCGGGTACCAGGTGCCGCACGGGAAAACGTTTGGCAATAGCGAAACCGACAGTGATCGCGAGATTGAAATGAGTGCATGAAACCGAACGTAGACGAGCGTGGCCGCTGCAAGACCGAACGCCACCGCCTGGCAGGCAATCCCCAAGGCGGGCGAAAAACGACTACCCGCGAGCACGGTGGCGCCGCAACCAAGGAAGACGAGCGAAAAGCTGCCCACGCACTCGCCTATCAGTTTGTTAAACATGCCGTCACCCCGTCTGAAATTCGTCCTCTGCCGACGTACGCCCGGTCGCACGAAAAAGCTCGGCGAGGTCACGACGTTGGCGAAGTAAAGCGTTCAAGTCTGGAACGAAAGGCGCACCTAATTTATCATAGTATTACTAAATATTTCTGAGAAACGATAGGTTCTTTTTCTTGGAAGCGGGCACAGACTTCATGCGAGACCGATCTGTCTCAAATAGTCGAGCAGTTCAAGTTCAGTTCTCAGCCCGAGCTTGCGCATCGCGTTGCGTCTTTGCGTACCGATGGTTTTCACGCTGCGCCCCAGACGTTGCGCGATGCTGATGAGGGACAAGCCGCTCGCGTACAACTGGAACACTTCCCATTCGCGCGCGCTCAATACACCGGCGCGACCGTTGGCATGAACAAGTTCGTTCCCTAGCAGAGTGCCCGCGTGCTTTGAAACGAAACGTACGCCGTCCATCACTTCGATAACGGCCTGGTTCAGCGCCTCCATGCAATCGCGCTTGTCAATCAGGCCGTCCACACCAAGTTCCAGCAATCCTGTCAGCATCTGGGACTGCGCGATCATGGTCACAATGATCACGCGCGGCCGTTCCATCTGCCTTAGAAAGCGCTTGAGAAACGCTATGACATTGTTTTCCCCGTTGATGCCCCGCATGCCTATGTCTGATATCACGACGTCGCATGGAAAGCGATCGGTTCGATCTGCGAGCGACTCGGTATCGACGGCCGTAGCCACCACCTTTACTCGCGGATCCCGCTCAAGCCAGATGCGGATCCCCTCCCGTACAACCGTATGGTCGTCGACTACGATAATCCGGATTTTCGAATCCATTTTTGTTTTCTTCGCCCGTTACGTGATGGCCCACGTTTCTCCTGGGCCTGATGGATACAAGTCACACTTGTATCGCGGCGGCTTGTCATGCCGTTGGCTAGGCCCATAGCCGTTGTACCTGGACCAGGCCGCTGTCGAATGCAAACCGGTAAAGCTCCGCATCCGTCGATAACTTGAGCTTGCGCATGGCAGCGCATTTTCGTGTGCTGATGGTCTTGACGCTGCGGCCCAGTTCGCGCGCGATTTCAGTGACGTTGCCGCCTCGCGCATAGCGGGCGATAACGTCGAGTTCGCGGCGCGTGAGTTTCTGTCGGATCTCATCCACGCGATTGGCGGAGCTCGCGTCTGCGAGCAGTGCGCGTACTGACGGTCCGAGATAATCCTCGTTTGCCAGCACCGTGACGATCGCCACATAGATCAGTTCGAGCCTGTCCTGCTTGCTGACCACCGCGTTGGCGCCGGCGTCGAGCGCACGCACAATCAGGTCGCCATCGGTTGTCGTCGATAAAACGACGATTGCCGCCTGCGGATGATGTTCGACGATGTATTTGATCAGGTCGATGTCATCACCATACCCGCCGCCCGGCATGTAAAAATCCATGACGACGACATCGCACGGCTGCTCCGCGAGCGCTTCGACCAGCCCGGTTGAATCCTGCGCGCGACACACAATTTCTATGTTTTGCACATTGGCGATCAGGCGCTCGATGGCAAGAATAACTAATGGATGATCGTCTGCTACCGCCAATCTGATTCGTTGAGTGAACGCAATCATTTACTAACCTCTTCTAACCTGAAATTTGCCCAGATGATGCGTCCGCTCGCGGCGGGTTTCAATTTGCCAGCGCTTGCTCAGCCCGCTGAAGGATCGGTGATCTGGGCTGTCATCGACATAAGATGCGTCCGAAAGCATTTCGCAATGTGTGTCATCACGTCAGTCCCCATGCGCGCGCGAATGCGAACAATCCCGGATCGTTCTGCACCCCGAGCTTGCTCGTGGCGTCACGCTTCTGACAGCTGATCGTGCGGATGTCGCGCTTCATGAAGCACGCGATCTCAGTGATCGAAAATCCGCTCGCGAACATGCGCACGCCTTCGATCTCCCGGGGCGAAAGCCGCGGGCCATCTCCGAGCGCGTCGGTTTCAGCGCCGGCCAGGGCCAGCGCCGACACAATCAAGGTGCTCAGGTAACGACGTCCAACGCCTGCAAACTTCACCGCGGCCGCAAGTTCGTCCATGGACTCGACCTTGTTGAGCAAGCTCATTGCGCCAGCGGCCAGAATTGAACGGAGGATCGCGACGTTGCTTGCTCATGCTCGTGAGCACGACAATGCCGATGATCGGCCAGTCCCGGCGCAAACGTTTGATTAGCCGCAAGCCGTCTTCCGCCTGCAAGCCTTGCCGGGCGTCGCAAAGTCGGTCACGAGCACGTCGCACGACGTGTACACCAGCAGTCTCAGCAGCTCCGCGGCGCTCGCAGCCTCGGCTACGACTTCCAGGTTCTCACCCATGCTGAACTTCGCTCGAATGCCGAGCAAAACGAACGGATGATCGCCTGCCAGAACGATTCGCAGTTTCAATGCTGCTTCTCAATTTTTTGTTTGCACTTCAGGTTGAATGCGCGCCAACTGGCAACGATCAATTAAGTAATACGCCGTTGCACATAAGAACACGGCGATAGGCCGCTCTTACTCTTATATAGGAATATAGGAACACTCTCAATGTCCCTGCTGTGCCGTGTTACTTCCAAGACTCGTCTTATTGCAGCTCGGGTCGGAGCGCTCTTTTGCGTGGCTTGCGTGCCTGCAATGCACGGCTTATGGCCCGCAGGCTGTATCGCGCAATTCAACGTGGGTCAGAGTAATTTTCAACTGCCTGACGGTTCCATACGAATTGTCCTATTCCGCTTGATTCAGAAACGTTTATCCAATTCGTTTCGAAATCAGCAATCTCAAGCCTCACCAGAGGACGGCAATATATACCGACTTAACGGGGAGGACGGAAGTTGTGATTTGTGGAAATTCGTCATGGAACGACAAGACAAGGGGTCTGCCCGTCCTTTAGCTGGGGGAGGAAGAGGCTACCAGCCTTTTCCCTTCGAAAATGGCGGCCAAATCCGGCGAAATGATCGAAAACACGCCTGCCCGTCACATCGGGCGTTTTCTTGGTTTTATGTTTTTCGGCGGGCGCGTGCTGGAATGACGTTACGTGGCGCAATTGCAACGCCTATCGGCCCAGCCCCGCTAATCGAGCTACGCTATCCCCTGCAAATTGAGCAGAGGAGGCAGCGGCAAACCAATCGCCTCCGCGAGATGCGCGCAATGCAAAAACTGCGTGGGCGCCAATCAGAACGGAATATCGTCGTCCATTTCGTCGAAGCCAGCGCCCGCAGGTGCACTCGGACGGCTTGCACCGCCGGCGTTGCCGCCCGCAGGACGTCCGCCCGCTGCAGCGCCACGGCTCGCGCCACCGCTACTGCGCTCGACCGGGGCACGGCTGTAGCCTTCATCGCCACCACCGCCTGCGCCACTGCGTCCGCCCAGCATCTGCATCTGCTCAGCAACGATCTCCGTCGCATACTTTTCCACGCCGGTTTGATCGGTGTACTTGCGCGTACGGATCCGGCCCTCGATATACACCGACGAGCCCTTCTTCAGGTACTCGTTAACGATTTCGGCCAGCCGGCCGAAAAACGACACGCGATGCCATTCCGTCAGCTCCTTCATCTCGCCGGACGTTTTGTCCTTGAAACGATCGGTTGTGGCAAGACGGATGTTGGCCACGGCGTCGCCGCTCGGCAGATAGCGGGTTTCCGGATCGGCTCCCAGATTTCCGACGAGAATGACTTTATTGACGGATGCCATGACTTCTCCTGTTGATTCAATTCAATGTGATCTGATGCGGTGCGCTCGCAACGCGACACGCGGTGGTAGTCGACCTGTCCAGCAAGAACTGCAAAATCCGCAAACCTCATGCACCACGCTGCGGCAGGATTTCGCCAACACGGCGAAATAAATGCACCCACCTGGAAATTAAAACCGCTTAAACCGTGCGCTGGACCTTCTGCGGCGGCGGTTTCATGTTCGCCGCCACGATCAACCATGCAAAAACCAACCCTGAGCACGCGAGAAATACAGCGCTTTGCCCGTCTACTTTCAACAGCCAGCCGCCGATCACCCCGCCAATGGCAAGGCCGATTGACTGCGTTGTGTTGTAGACGCCTGCCGCCGCACCCTTTCTCGTGCCAGGCGCGAGTTTGGAGACGAGCGACGGCTGTGACGCTTCCAGCACGTTGAAGCCCAGGAAGTACACGAACAAAACCGCGGCCACTGACCACAGGGTATGCGGAGCGGCGCCGAGTAACAACTGGCCAATCAGGATAAGACCTATGGCGCTGACCATCACAGCCTTCATTTTCCCGCGTTTCTCCGCGGCAATAATGGCCGGCACCATCATGACGAACGCAAGGCCCATCACGGGTAAATAGACTTTCCAATGGGCTGCGACCGGCAAGCCGCTCGCTTCCAGAATGCGCGGCACGACGAGAAACAGCGCGGTTTGCGTAGCGTGCAAAACGAGCACGCCGAAGTTCAGGCGCAGCAATTCCACGTTGTGCAGCACCTTGGCGAACGGCGCTTTCACGTGCAAAGGCGGCATGGGTGCGTCCGGGACGACCCAGATCACCACGCCGACGGCGAGTATCGATAAAAAGCCGATCAGCGTGAACAGTCCGCTCATGCCGACCCACTCGAACACAATTGGCGCGCCGACAATGGCCACGGCGAACGAGACGCCGATGCTCGCGCCCACCATGGCCATGGCTTTCGTGCGGTTTTCTTCCGTAGTCAGGTCGGCGATAAACGCGATCACCGCCGAGGATACCGCCCCCATGCCCTGGATCACACGTCCGACGATGATCCAGGTCATGGAATGGCCGACCGCCGCCACGAAGCTGCCAATGGCGAACACGACCAGGCCGAACACGATGACCGGCTTGCGTCCGAGTTTGTCGGAGACCCAGCCATAAAAGATGTACAGGAGGGATTGCGTCACGCCATAAGCGCCGAGCGCTATGCCGACGAGCAGCACGTTATTGCCGCCGGGAATGGTTTTCGCGTAAATGGAAAACACCGGCATGATCATGAAGAGACCGAGCATGCGCAACGCGAAGATTGCGGCAAGCGACACGGTCGCACGCAACTCTGGCGCACTCAAACGTGTGGACGTATCAGACGGATTGGACATCAGGACGAGGTAATGTGGAAACGCGTCTGGCCGGGCGCGCGGACGTGGAACTCAAGTACGGCCGCCATGTGGTTGCCCAGAATGGCACTATATATGAGACGGGTGGCTGAAGCGTTCGGATCTGCCCTGCGTCTGGACGGCACGCAAAAGTCCTTCGAATGTCACCCGGACGCGGCATGAATAATCCGCCAACACCCTTCGCAACCCCGCCGCACGCTTGATTGACGCCGATGAGCGCGGGCAACACGCCCTCGATAATTCGTTATAGTAACAGGTTTAGCCCCCTTACTTTCCGCCCGGTTCATGGAAGAAATTCGTATTCGTGGGGCTCGCACCCACAACCTTAAGAACATCAGTCTCGACTTGCCGCGTCATAAGCTGATCGTGATTACGGGCTTGTCGGGTTCGGGGAAATCGTCGCTCGCGTTCGACACGCTCTACGCCGAAGGCCAGCGTCGCTACGTCGAAAGTCTGTCCGCCTACGCGCGTCAATTCCTGCAGTTGATGGAAAAACCGGACGTCGACCTGATCGAAGGATTGTCGCCGGCAATTTCCATCGAGCAGAAAGCGACTTCGCACAATCCGCGCTCCACTGTCGGCACCGTCACCGAGATTCACGACTACCTGCGCCTGCTGTTTGCCCGCGTCGGTACGCCGCACTGCCCGGACCACCACATTCCGCTTGAAGCGCAAAGCGTGTCGCAAATGGTTGACGCCGCGCTCGCCATGCCCGAGGAAACGAAGCTGATGATCCTCGCGCCCGTGGTGGCGGATCGCAAGGGCGAGCATCTCGAATTGTTCAAAGCCATGCAGGCGCAGGGTTTCATCCGGTTTCGCGTGCGTTCGGACTGGGGAACGGCGAACGAAGGTGTCGCGAAAATCTACGAAATCGAGTCGCTGCCCAAGCTGAAGAAGAACGACAAACACACTATCGATGTCGTTATCGATCGGTTGAAAGTGCGGCCGGACATGAAGCAGCGGCTGGCGGAATCGTTCGAAACAGCGCTGCGTCTCGCCGATGGCCGCGCGATCACGCTCGAAATGGATTCCGAGAAAGAGCATCTGTACAGTTCGAAATTCGTCTGCCCGATCTGTTCCTACTCGCTGCAGGAACTCGAGCCGCGCCTGTTCTCGTTCAACAATCCCATGGGCGCGTGCCCCGAATGCGACGGCCTGGGCCAGATCACGTTCTTCGACCCGAAGCGGGTGGTCGCGCATCCGTCGCTGTCGCTCGCGGCGGGCGCGGTGAAAGGATGGGACCGGCGCAACCAGTTTTATTTCCAGATGCTGCAAAGCCTGACGTCGTTCTACGAATTCGATATCGACGGTGCCTTCGAGGATCTGCCCGAAAAGGTGCGCAAGATCCTGCTGTTCGGATCCGGCAAAGAGGTCATTCCATTCTCGTACATCGACGAGCGCGGCCGCCCGACGGTTCGCGAGCACGTGTTCGAAGGGATCATTCCGAGTCTGGAACGCCGCTACAAGGAAACGGATTCGGCGGCGGTCCGCGAGGAACTGGCGAAGTATCAGAACAATCAGGCGTGCCCAGCGTGCGAAGGCACGCGGCTGCGAACCGAAGCGCGCAACGTCAAGCTCGGCACGGGCGAAAACGCGCGAGCCATTTACGAAGTGAGCGGCTGGCCGCTGCGCGAGACGCTCGGTTACTTTCATACGCTGCGCCTGGACGGCGCGAAGGGCAAGATCGCTGATCGGGTCATCGAGGAAATCGTCGCGCGGCTCACGTTCCTGAACAACGTCGGGCTGGATTATTTGTCGCTGGAACGCAGCGCCGAGACGCTCTCCGGCGGCGAGGCGCAGCGCATCCGGCTGGCATCGCAGATTGGTTCGGGCTTGACGGGCGTGATGTACGTGCTCGACGAACCGTCTATCGGCTTGCATCAGCGCGACAACGACCGGCTCATTGCCACGCTCAAGCACTTACGCGACATCAGCAATTCGGTGATTGTGGTCGAACACGACGAAGACATGATCCGCATGGCCGACTACGTGGTCGACATGGGGCCGGGCGCGGGCGTGCACGGCGGCGAGATTGTCTCGCAAGGTACGGCGAAGCACGTCGAGAATGACCCAAATTCAATGACCGGACAGTATTTGTTGGGCAAACGGAGCATCAGCTACTCGACCGACCGCACGCCGCCCGATGAACGGCTGCTGCGAATCATCGAGGCCTACGGCAACAATCTAAAGCACGTATCGCTCGATCTGCCGGTCGGATTGCTGACCTGCGTGACGGGCGTATCCGGCTCGGGCAAGTCCACGCTCATCAACGACACGCTATACCACGCCGTCTCCCAGCATTTGTACGGTTCGTCCGCCGAACCCGCGCCTTACGAGGCAATTGAAGGGCTGGAACACTTCGACAAGGTGATCAACGTCGATCAATCGCCGATTGGCCGCACGCCGCGCTCGAATCCGGCGACCTACACCGGCCTCTTTACGCCGATCCGCGAGTTATTCGCGGGCGTGCCGGCGTCGAAGGAACGGGGCTACAATCCCGGGCGCTTCTCGTTCAACGTCAAGGGCGGGCGCTGCGAAGCATGCCAGGGCGACGGCGTGCTCAAGGTCGAAATGCATTTTTTACCTGACGTCTACGTGCCTTGCGATGTCTGTCACGGCAAGCGCTACAACCGCGAGACGCTCGACGTCCAGTACAAGGGCAAGAACATCCACGAGGTGCTGGACCTCACGGTGGAAGTGGCGTACAAATTCTTCAAACCCGTGCCGATTGTCGCGCGCAAGCTGAAAACCCTGCTCGACGTGGGTCTCGGGTATATCCGGCTCGGCCAGTCGGCGACCACGCTGTCAGGCGGCGAAGCGCAGCGCGTCAAGCTTTCGCTGGAACTGGGCAAGGGCGATACGGGTCGGACTCTATACATTCTCGACGAACCGACCACCGGCCTGCACTTCCACGACATCGCGCTGCTGCTCGAAGTGATTCACCGGCTGCGAGATCAAGGTAATACTGTCGTAATCATCGAGCATAATCTGGATGTAATAAAAACTGCGGACTGGGTCATCGACCTCGGTCCGGAAGGCGGCGCCGGCGGCGGCCAGATCATCGCGCAGGGGACGCCGGAGCACGTCGCACAATCGAAGGCCAGTTTTACAGGCCGGTATCTTGCGCCTTTGCTGCAGAGGCCGAGATCGGCCACATGACAGATTCGCCCGCACCGCCTCCATGCGCCGCGCGCCGTGCTGGCTGCGGCCATCCACAACCCGTTAGCGGCAGGAGACTGAAGGATTCGTGGCAAAGCGCAACGAAGTGGCCGAAAAGAGGCCCGCGGTCCGGCCCGTTCGGCTGACGAGCGACATGAGCATGCCGAAGTTATCGGCTGTGGAGATTGGCAGCTATATCGCGGCGTTCGCCGGTCTGTTCCTCGTGCTGCATTTGCAGTTGCTCGGCGCGCTGCTGGCGGGAATGCTCGTGTACCAGCTCGTGCACGCCATCGCGCCCCTGATCGAAAAAACCATGGCGAGCGGACGGGCGCGCTGGGTCGCGGTCGTGATCGTGGGGGGGCTGGCGGGCACGACGATCTTGCTCATCGAGCATTTTCAGCGTGATGTTCCGAGCGTCCAGAAACTTCTCGATCAGTTGATGAGGCTCACGTCGCATGCTCGCTTGCAGGTGCCCGACTGGATCGCGGACTACCTTGCTGTCGATGCAGAGCAGATGAAGGACAAGGCGACCGAGCTGATGCAAAAGCACGTCGCCATGTTGCAGCAGCGCGGGAAAGACGCCGCGCGCGGTTTTGGACATGTGTTGATCGGCATGATCGTGGGCGCGATTATCGCGGTGGGAGTGCCGCGGACAACGCATCGGCTGTCGCTTTCTACTGCCCTCGTGATGCGCGTGACGCGTTTCTCGGAGGCGTTTCAGCGGATCGTTTTCGCACAGGTCAAGATTTCCGCGATCAACGCCACGTTCACGGCGTTGTATTTGCTCGTCGCGCTGCCGGTGTTTCACGAGCGGCTGCCGCTGTCGAAGACGTTGGTGATAGTGACGTTTATCGTCGGGCTGTTGCCGGTGATCGGGAACCTGATTTCGAACGCGATCATTGTGGGGATTTCATTGTCGGTGTTGTTCGGGACGGCCGTGGCTTCGCTGACCTTCCTGATTATCATTCACAAACACTTTCTGAATGCGCGGATCATTGGTGGCCAGATTGACGCCCGCACCTGGGAATTGCTGCTGGTCATGCTCGCGATGGAAGCCGCTTTCGGACTGCCCGGCGTAATTGCCGCGCCGATTTTTTTATGCTTATCTCAAGCGCGAGCTGGTTTATTTGCGGCTGGTTTGACAGTCGGATTTTTGCTCGCGCCAGTGGAGGGGGTTGGTTGGCGGCGGTGCCGGGGTTAGCCCGGAACCACCCGCAACGCAACGCCCCTCAACAAGCGCGAACGCCCCTACTTGAATACCGTCGTCTTGCTCCCGTTCAGCACGACCCGGTGCTCCACGTGCCACCGCACCGCGCGCGCGTCACGCACTCCACGTCACGCCCGATTGCCGTCAACTGATCCGGCGCCATGCTGTGATCCACACGTTCCACTTCCTGCTCGATGATCGGCCCTTCATCAAGGTCCGTCGTCACATAATGCGCAGTAGCGCCAATCAACTTAACGCCGTGATCGAACGCTTGGTAATGAAGAAGGCTTGGTTGGCGCCCTTGAAGCTCGGCAAGAACGAGTGGTGAATATTTGATGGCCCGGCCATTGGGCGCTGCGCACATCTCCGGCGACAAAATCTGCATATAACGCGCGAGCACGACGAGATCGATCTTGTGCTGATCTACGGTTTCCAGCACCCGCGCTTCCTGCGAAGCCTTCCCTTCGGGCGTGGACGCGATCAACGGCAGATGATGAAACGGTACGTCATAACTGGCGGAGAGCCGATAAAAATCCCGATGATTCGAAACAATCGCCGGAATCTCGATCCCGAGCTGCCGGTGCGATATCGGAACAGCATATCGTTCAGGCAATGCCCGATCTTTGACACCATGATCATCACGCGCGGTTTCCCCGACGCATCTTACAGTTCCCACTTCATGCCGAATTCATCGGCGAGCGTGCTGAACGATGTGCGCAACGCGGCGAGACCGGGGTCGCCGCCGACCTGCTGGAAGTGCACGCGCATGAAAAATTCGCCGGTGTGACTATCGCCGAATTGCGCGGAATCGAGAATATTGCTGCCGAGATCGAACAGGAATCCGGACACGGCATGCACAATGCCGGAGCGATCTGGACACGACAACTTCAAGATAAAACTATGTTCGGTCGACATGAACCGATACTCCTCTGAGATGTTTCAAAGCACTTCCAACGCGTGTTCACAGCGTGTTCAAACCGCCGGCGGGCATGCCCTCGCACGCTTCTTCGTCTATCCAGTTACGGCGCAGCAGACAATCCAGGGTGGCCAGACTGGCATCGACCGTCATTGCGCCTTCTTCAATCCATCGCGCGACTTCATCGATACGAGTAAGCCGGTGTTCGCCCACTTCGCCATCCTGATTGCGCGGCGCAAAATCGGCAGGCAAGGCCAGGTCGAAAACGTAAATCAGCTCTGCCTGAGTGCCTTCGGGCAGCGATTGCAGCACGTAGAATTCGCGCCCGCGCACGGCCTTGGCGGCAAGCTGCGGCTGCATGTCCGCTTCTTCCCAGCACTCCTTCACGAGCGTTTCCTCGATCTCCATCTCCCAGCCGATACCGCCGGCCACCACGTTATCGAGCATGCCGGGATCGGTCGCTTTTGTTTCGCTGCGCCTGGCGATCCAGAGTTCGGGAGCCGCGCAAATCCGGCGACGTGCGGTTCGACGTGATGCCATGAACGCGGCATCGGCCAGTTGCGGGGAAGA
>CALNPU010000088.1 GCA_940588625.1 uncultured Caballeronia sp. | reverse complement strand
ACGTTACGAAGCCATCCGCGCTCGTCGACAGTACGATGCCATCGCCCCCGACAACCGACTTGGTGGCCGCCGAGCTGGAGCGCCGCTGGAACGATGCGTTGGCTGGAACGATGCGTTGGCAACACAAGCGCAACGGCAAGCCGAACTTGATGCGCTGCGCGAGCAGCCGGCAGATTCACTCGGCAGCGCCGCACGCGACGAACTCATGAGGTTGGGAACGGATTTGCCCCGGCTGTGGAATCCCCCCGCCAGTGCCATCGAAATCAAGAAACGTATCTTGGCGTACCGTTCTCAAGGAGATTGTCGTCACGAAGCAGGACCGCACCATCCGGGCGCTTCTTCACTGGCAAGGAGGCCAACACACTGAACTCGAATTCCAAACGACCCGTACTGGGCAACATCGCTGGGTCACCGACAGCAACACGATTGATATCGTTCGTGTTTTGGCGAGAACCCTCCCGGACCTATCTATCGCGGCGATCATCAATCGCCTGGGCAGACGCACGGCCAGGGGGGCATACATGGACCGCAGCGCGCATTGGTATCTTGCGTCACGATCATTCGATTGCCGTCTATCGCTAAGGAGAGAGGCAGGAGCGTAATGAACTGACGGCAGCGGAAGCCGCTGCATTATTACGTATCAGCGCGCCCACGGTTCTGCGTTTGATCCGCACGAAGCAATTGCCCGCTACGCCGCTACGCAGGCGTGTATTGGCTTACCGTGGATTATACATCGGAACGATATAGACGCGTATTGCGCACACAGGAATTCGGCTGAAGGCCCGCAATCGCGCGGATCCAAATCAACTACCCATTGATCTTCAATAACATAGAGAGGTGAGCATTATGTCTCGTGTCCGGGATCGCTCATGACCGCGGCAAAATTCCGGCAAAAACGCCCATATCACAAGGATACGGGCGTACCGGATCTACTTCTGCCACGCTGTGCTCACGACATAACATCGGACTTGTGCGATACGGAAGGGTTCCCCATCGGCTAAATATGGCTTAAATTAGCGATATTCTGGCGCCGCTTTTGTGCGCGTCGACACTGCTCAGTGCTTTGGCGGCCGATTACTGCGCTTCGGTTCCGGCCGTGCTCGCGCGTTGCTCGCTATGTCGCCTCGCAAATCTCCGCGCGGCGCCGTTTCGGTTATTGCACCACCACACACTGGTTCCTTTTTCCAAGCCTGCAGACCGGGCTGCGTTTCAGCGCGCAGCGCGAAGTTGCCCGCAGACGAATCGGCGTATACTGGAATTCCCGCGCCCAGCGATGAAACCACAATGCCGCACACTAGCAGTGACATTGGTTTCATGATGAAAACTCCCCTTCGGACCGATATCGGCCCGCTAGCCAGCTTCATAAGCTATGCCAGTGCACGAAAGGATGCTGTAAATATTGGTAAAGAGTTGTTTCCTGATTTCCCGGTCGGGACGGCAAGCAATGACAAAGCACGCGTTTAAGCTGCCGCAAGGCCAAAGTGCGCAAACACAAGGCATCCGATGCGCTCGCTTTCGATCAACGAAAGGCGAGCGCTTACCGGCAGACTTTTGACAGGCTAAAACGGTTTGCGAATGCAAACCGCCGACTCGTCACTCGAGAAGAGACATCAAGTGGGAGCCGGGATAAAGCGCAGGAAACCTACGCGCGGGTGCTTCGCGTGAATCTGATCATACTGCGCTGGTCATGCCGCGATCAATACAGCCCGAACGTGCTACTTGCCGCGTTGTGCCGGGCTCAGCCCATCTTGACCGGATGACCGGAGCGCCCCACGATTCCGGATTCGTCCGGAATGCGCCACGCAAACGGTCGCGGCTCGGCGATACGGGCAGTTTCGCAGTGGTGGAGCCAATCCGGCCCCGCAGCGACACCTCACGACCATTGTTGCCAAGACGTTTCACTATTTCGGCGAGTATTCCGTCTGCTTGCCATTCGTCGAACCGGCGACGACGGGCAGCGGCCTGGCAGCTTCGACCAGCCTTCACCCGTGGACAGGACCCACAACACGACATTGACAACAGCACGTGCTTCGACGCGCGGACGACCACGCCGTTCGCTGCGTGCCGGTTCTGCGCAAAACAAGGCTTCTCCAGTGCCTACTCGTTATCTCTTAAATCGTCGAACATCATGTTTCACCTCAGCGAAGCTAACCCCGGTGCGCTGCCCCGCGCCGCGCACTCTGGTCGGAATTCGAAGATCGAATCCAGGTAAGGTCGGAGCAGACATTGCGACGGACGATTTGCGTTTAAAACTGCAATTGCGCCGACCCCTGCGCAACTTAATGCGAAAACCGTGCCATGCGTGTATTGATCGGGCCTCGCGACTCGCGACAGTAGGCTAACATGGTACCAGCATGGGTCATATGAGACGCTATGTTAATGAAATCGGGACAATCACCAATCAAGTGCAGTAAGATCAAGTGCAGTAAGCCCATCTGGCGTGCGCAAATGCATTTTTGCTGCACCGCAGCGCGTGCGATGAAACCGTTTTCCTGGCCCAGTGTTGATCAACAATTTGCATTGATAAGCTGGATTGATGAGGGGAAGGTATGGATCGAGCGCTCAATGTGACGTTGCAGCAGCTTTGCGTGTTTATCGAAGTCGCCAAGCTGCAAAGCTTTGCCGGGCCAGGGACGAAGTCGGCCTGACGCAGTCCGCGGTGAGCCGGTGCGTGTGGGAGCTCGAGGGGGGAAATCGGCCTCAAGCTGGTCGACCGGACCACCCGCGAAGTGCAACTCACCGATGTAGGCACAAATCTCGTGGGCAGCGTGTCGCGGCTGCTGTCGGACCTCGATGAAGCGCTCCGGGAAATCAGCGACCTCGGCCAGCAGCGACGGGGGCGAGTGATCGTGGCGGCCAGTCCGACGGTGGCGTGCCGCTTGATGCCGCTGGTCATTTCGGCCTGCGTCCGGGAATTTCCGTTGATTTCACTGGGCTTGCGCGACGATCTGCAAAGCGATGTGATCCGCAAGGTCAAGTCCGGTGAAGTCGATTTCGGCGTGGTGATCGGCCCGTACGCCAATGACGACCTGCATGGGGAGGTCGTGATGACCGACTCGTTTTGCGTGATCGCGAGACGGGACTACCCCCCCCTTGCGGCGGCACAGGGAGGTGCCATGGGCGGCATTGTCAGGCGAACGTCTGGTGATGCTGGATCATGCTTCTGGAAGCCGTCTGATTATCGATGCGGTGCTGCGCGAGCATCACGTTATCGCCGATGTGGTGCAGGAACTCGGCCATTCCGTCACCGTCTTCGGGCTGGTGGAGGCGGGTGTCGGCATTAGCGTGCTGCCGTGGCTGTTGGCGTTGCCGGCAAACTCGTTGCTGGTAGCATTGCCGCTCGTGCCGCGGGTGGAGCGAACCGTCGAACTGGTGCGCCGGCGCGACCGCTCGTTGTCGCCCCTGCGGTTGAGTCGGTGTGGGGGCTGGTCGCCGGCTTGCCGGCGTGTCGAGGAACTGGCGTAGCAGGCTTCTCGATAGCGTTGGCGGCTATGTGGGTGGGCTGTCTTCGTTCGATCGCCGAGGACTTGCCCGATTCCACGCTTCGCGAAACCCGCGAAACCCGCGAAAGCGCGAGGACTGGCCTAGGACTGGCCTGATGGCTAACGCGTGTGCCGTACAGCGAGCGCTTTTCGGAAGGTGTCGTGTTAGACTTTCGCTTTCCGCGGAGGCGGCACTTTCCAGCGGAGGCGGCAATGAGTGAGTCAGAATGGGCGGTTATCTCGGATCGGAACTGGGTGCGCTGACCAGTGCGGCGTCCAATGCGCAGGAAGTGGGTGGACGTGCACCACCGGCACGTGACGCTGTGCGTGTGTTACGCCCATCGCAGATACGTGAGGTTGCCAATGCCGGTTTCGGTGTACCGGACGTCCTGCCTTTCTGGTTCGGCGAATCAGTCTGGTTCGGCGAATCAGGCCAGGTCACGCCGCAATTCATCCGCGACGCCACCAGCCGCGCGCTCGCCGACGGTGCAACCTTCTTACCCACAATCTGGGCATCGCCCCGTTGCGAGAAGCGCCTGCGGATTACGTCGTCGGCAAGCTGCATGGCGCTACCCGGCCTGCTGAAATTGTCGTGACCAGCGCCGGTGTCAACGCGTTGATGCTCGCAACGCAGCTGGTCGCCGGCGCGGACGCCCGTGTGGTGGCCGTCACGCCGCTGTGGCCGAAGCTTGTCGAAATCCCGAAGATTCTTGGCGCGACGATGGAAACGGTTGCGTTGACCTACGGCCCTGACGGCTGGACGCTCGATCTCGAGCGTCGCTTAACCCGGGTACACGCATGCTAATGATCAATTCGCCGAACAACCCGACCGGCTGGGTTATGACGCGCGAGCAGCAACGGGCAGTTCTCGACCGGTGCCGGCAGTTGGGCATCTGGCTGGTCCCGATGAGGTCTACGAGCGCCTCCTACGAGCGCCTCTATTACGGCGATGACGCCGCGGTCGCTCCTTCCTTGACCTGGCCCCGCAACGAACGGGGGAACGCGGTGAATTCGTTCTCGAAGGCCTGGCTGATGACGGGCTGGCGGCTGGGCTGGATCGTCGCGCCCGAGCGTCTGATGGAGGATCTTGGCAAGCTGGTCGAGTACAACACGTCGTGTGCGCCTTCGTTTGTCCAGATGGCCGGGATCGCCGCGGTGAAGGACGGTGCGCAGTTTACGCAAGAGCTGGTCGCTGCGCAAGAGCTGGTCGCTGGCCTGCGCGCCAGCCGCGATTACCTCGTGACGGCGTTGCAGCGCATTCCGGGTATCTACGTGCGGGTGCCCGCCGGTTCCATGTACCTGTGTGTTCTTCAGACTTCCGGGCGCGGACTGCAGTCTCGAGCTGTGCAAGGCGCTTGTGCGCGAGAGCGTGCTCGGGCTGGCTCCCGGAATGCATTCGGTCCGGAGTAGAGGGTTTTGTACGCTGGTGCTACGCGTGCGATACTGCTTGCCTGGACGCCGGGGTCGCACGCCTGCGCGCGTTCATGGAAGCGCACCCGGTTTCGTAAGGGCTGAGGGCTGTCGGGGCGCAAGGGTCGAACTGACGGGAGTCGGGCGGCGACCCAATGTTTCACCTTTACGCACCGTTTGTTTTTGCGTAATATGCGTCCAGTCACGCGCTTCCGCCTTGGAAAGTGCTACTTCGTCCGGCTGGGAAAAGTTCGGCGATCAGGATCTGATCCCGTATTTTGCCTCTCTCCAGGTGCGTGCTCCCAATCAATATGACCGATCAGAAATCGGGCGAGCGCGTTGTCAGTATCCTCGTCCACGGTTTCCAGTCCGAGCGTTGCGAATGGTTCGAGTAGTCGGCGTCATTCGATTCGGCCTGACTTGATAGACCATACAGGGTCCTATATACCTGCATGAATACCCAAGAGGCGAAGATCGTCCTCGAGACTGCCTTGATCTGTGCGCAGGAGCCGCTGAAACTCGCCGAGTTGCGCAAGCTTTTCGCCGACGATATCTCGGCAGACACGGTTCGCACCTTGCTCGACGCCCTGAAGCAGGATTGGTCGGGACGCGGCGTGGAACTCGTGGCGCTGGCGTCCGGATGGCGGTTTCAGAGCAAACCTGCAATGCGGGCTTATCTTGATCGGCTACATCCGGAAAAGCCGCCCAAATATTCGCGAGCTGTTCTTGAAACGCTTGCAATCATTGGTTACCGGCAGCCCGTGACGCGTGGAGACATCGAAGAAATTCGCGGTGTCACGGTGAACACGCAGGTCGTGAAGCAACTGGAAGACCGCGGTTGGATCGAGGTCATCGGTCATCGCGACGTGCCGGGCCGCCCGGCGCTTTATGCCACCACCAAGCAGTTCCTGGATGACCTCGGTTTGAGCGCACTGGACGAGTTGCCTGCTCTCGACAACCCGTCGGCGCAACTGGAAGCGTCTTTGCTCGCGCAGCATGCAATCGATTTTCCCGGTGACGACGCGGCGGCAATTGGCGCGGCGCTGGTGCAGGGGTTGGAATCGAAGGGCGAAGCCGCTTTGTCGCTGGACACTCCGGACGCGGGCAATTCGCCGTCACCGGAGCTGTTGTCCGGTGCTGACCCGGCCGCGACAGCGATGGGTACCGCTGAAAACGAGGCAGGTGACGAGCACGGTGCTGTCGAGCCGGGAACGCCAGATGCTGCAGCGAGTACGACTTCGGATGAAGCAGGTCAGTCGCCCCGTTCGCAGGAACCCGTGGCGGTCGAAGCAGTCCACCCGGAAGGCGAGCCGTTTTTGCGTTCACGGGCCAGTGCTGACGAGCCTGTGAATGAGGGGAAAGCCGGCGCGCAAACGAACGCACCGGCGCAATTTGAATCGCATGAACCGCAACAAGCGGTGCCGCTGACCAGCTCGGAACCGCTTGAAGTGGTTGCGGGTATCAGCCGGGACCCAGTACAAGCAACGCCCGGCGACGCCGGATGCCGGCGCATTGATGAGCGCCGCAGCGCAACACGTATCACCGCGCGCCGCAGATGAATCCGATGGCGCTGACAACGCGCATGCATCGGATGCATCGAACCCATTCGACGCATCCGATGCGCCGGACGAATCAAGCGAAACCGACGAATTCAGCCCATCGGACGACCAGACTGCGCGCCGCGCCTGAGGCCTGTTTGCCCGAACCTTCATTCGGTTGCTAATCGCCATCGACCGGATTTTTGAAGCGCCTGCGACGGGCGCGCGACCCGACACAATTGAGGTTGTTTTGACACATTCCCACGACAGCGATTCGCCCGAATCCGAGTGCCCCGTTCGTGCCGATGAAGCACATGGCCAGGCCGACGCAGGCGAACGCACACGCAACGACGAACCCGCGGACGGCGAAGAACGTTCGCGTCGCGGTTTGCGGCGCGGGCCTCGCAGCCTGATTGCCCGCCGTCGCACCGTCGCCAAGACGAAGGGCTCCGACGGTGCACCATCGGCGGCGCCAGCTGGCGTGATTGCTGAAGCTCCCCCGGATGGTGTAGTTGCTGCGCAGGTGCGGATGCCGCGCAAGGATGCGGGCTCGCGTGGGCCGCGCAACGGCGCGGGGAGCGGCGACGGTGCACGGACCGGGGCGGCTGGCAAACCCCGCAGTCCGCGTGAAGCGTCGGCCGAGGCTGCTCGCGAAGGCGGCCGTCGCCCGGCGCGGCAGGCTCAACCCGGACAGGCTCAAAAGCGCGGTCGCTGCGATGACGTGGCGGCGGCAATGCCGGCCTCGGCAACCGCCGCAGGAAACGCAGAGGACGACGTTTTTGCCTATGTGACATCGCCGGCATTCGACGCCGACAACACCACGGGCGGCGTGCGCGCTCCCATGTTGCGTCGCGGCCGCAGCGCTCCCCAAAAACGCGTGCTCGAAGCGGACGACGACACGCCGAAGCTTCACAAGGTGCTCGCCGAGGCGGGCATGGGTTCGCGCCGCGACATGGAAGAGTTGATCGTGGCCGGCCGGGTATCGGTGAACGGAGAGCCGGCGCATATCGGCCAGCGCATCATGCCGACCGACCAGGTCCGCATCAACGGCAAGCCTGTGAAGCGCAAGCTCGCCAGCAAGCTGCCGCGCATCCTCCTGTATCACAAGCCGGCCGGCGAGATCGTCAGTCACGCCGATCCGGAAGGCCGTCCTTCTGTCTTCGACAACCTCCCGCCAATGAAAACGGCCAAATGGCTCGCGGTCGGACGGCTTGACTTCAACACCGAAGGCCTGTTGCTGCTGACAACATCCGGCGATCTGGCCAATCGGTTCATGCATCCGCGTTACAGCGTCGAGCGGGAATATGCGGTGCGGGTGGTGGGCGAATTGTCGGAAGGCATGCGTCAGAAATTGCTGCATGGCGTGGAGCTTGAAGACGGCCCGGCCAATTTTCTTCGTATCCGCGACGGCGGCGGCGAAGGCACGAATCATTGGTATCACGTGGCGCTGGCTGAAGGTCGAAACCGCGAAGTGCGCCGCATGTTCGAAGCGGCCGGCCTGATGGTGAGTCGGCTGATCCGTACGCGCCACGGCCCGATCACGTTGCCCAAGGGGCTCAAGCGCGGTCGCTGGGAAGAGCTCGAAGACAACGAAGTACGTGGTCTCCTGGCGTCGGTTGGACTAAAAGCACCAGTTGAAGAACGGGGCGCGCGCAGCGCTGCACCGCGCATTCAGCCCGATCCGCTGCAAACGTCGATGGGCATCATCACCCGTGAACCCGTGCTCAGCTCGCATGGCCGATTTGCCCAGACGCCGACACGCGGTGGTCCTAGCGGCGCGGGCGGCCGGCGCGGCGCACCGGGCGATTTCGGTGGCGGCTCCAGTGGTGGTTATGCAGGCAATGGCGGCCGAGAAGCAAACGGCAACCGTGCGACGATTCCACATCCAGGCGGCTCGGCTGGCGGCCCACGCGGCAGTCGTCCGCCCGGTTCGCCTGCCATGGGTGGTGGCAATGGCACAGGCGGACGCTCGGCAAACGCTGGCGGCAAACGCCCCGGCCAGGGTGGCCGTCAAGGCCCGGCTGGCGCCGGTGCACAAGGTAATGGCGGCAACACACGCCCGGCGCCGCGCAACCGGACGCGCGGGCGCTAAGAGTCAGATTTCACGTCCGACACAAACATCAGAGATTTCTACGGCGCGGCATGTGACTTGGACGGACAGGGGGCAGACGGGCAAGCGGATTGCCCGCTCACTCGTCCGTGAAAATCAGTTCGATGAGTTTTAGCCCGGGAAAGTCCGACAGAAGGGTAATCGAATGCCTTCGATTTGCCTTGTAAATGGCCGCCAAATGGCTATATACAGGGCGCATTGGTTGCGTTTATCCCGAAAAATGGCTAAAATCACAAAGAGTCTCTAGTCTCCAAACAAAAAAAAGTTAATAGTTAGTCTCTAGTCTCGCTGGGCATTTTGTTTCGCCGCCCGGATGCGATCTCGGCACAGAAGGATGGGCGGCGTTGCGCCCATTTTTTTTGGCCGCTCGGTTCAGCATCTTGGGGCAACGAAAGTGCGCCGGCTCAAGGCGCGGTCCGCAGGTGTTCGGCGTGGGGCGCGCGAACATCTTGGAGTCTTTCACTGTGCAACTGACGGAAATCATCGAAACCACGGTCTCGGGCCTGGGCTGCGAACTTGTCGATATCGAGCGCGCGCGGGGCGGTTTGCTGCGTATATCCATCGACCGGCCCGCCGGCATCGCGATCAAAGACTGTGAGAAGGTCACACGTCAGCTTCAGTATCTGTTCGAAGTGGAGAATATCGATTACTCACGGCTCGAAGTCGGGTCGCCGGGTCTCGATCGTCCGCTCAAGAAATTGGCAGATTTCGAACGCTTCGCAGGCAGCGAAGTCGCTATCACATTGAAGAAGCCGCTGGACGGGCGCAAGTCGTACCGTGGCATCCTGCATGCCCCGGACGGCGAGTCGATTGGTTTGAAATTCGAAGGGAAGGACGGCAGCGCTGCGATGCTCGATTTCACGCTCGCAGACCTCGATAAGGCACGTCTCGTCCCCAAAGTTGACTTTAGGAGCCGCAAACAATGAGTCGCGAAGTTTTGATGCTGGCGGATGCGCTGGCGCGCGAGAAGAACGTCAACAAGGACGTGGTGTACGCAGCGCTCGAAGCAGCGCTTGCTTTGGCAACGAAGAAGCTGTTCGAGGAAGACGTGGACATCCGCGTGGCAATCGACCGGGAAAGCGGCGAGCACGAAACCTTCCGTCGCTGGAAAGTGGTGCCGGACGAAGCCGGCCTGCAGGAGCCCGATCAGGAAATCCTGCTGTTCGAGGCGAAGGAAGAAAAGCCTGACGCACAGGTCGACGACTATATCGAGCAACCCATTCCGTCCATCGAGTTCGGCCGGATTGGTGCGCAGGCTGCCAAACAGGTAATTCTTCAGAAGGTTCGCGACGCTGAGCGTGAGCAGATCCTGAACGACTTCCTGGAACGCGGCGAAAAGATCATGACCGGCGCGGTCAAGCGTCTGGACAAGGGTAATTTCATCGTCGAATCGGGCCGTGTGGAAGCGCTGTTGCGCCGCGACCAGTCGATTCCGAAGGAAAACCTACGGGTCGGCGACCGGGTTCGCGCCTACATTGCGAAGGTTGACCGTACGGCACGTGGTCCGCAGATCGAACTCTCGCGCACGGCGCCCGAGTTCCTGATGAAGCTGTTTGAAATGGAAGTGCCGGAAATCGAGCAGGGCCTGCTCGAAATCAAGGCGGCCGCGCGCGATCCTGGCGTGCGTGCGAAAATCGGGGTGATTGCTTACGACAAGCGCATCGACCCTATTGGTACTTGCGTCGGGATTCGCGGTTCGCGGGTCCAGGCGGTGAGAAATGAGCTCGGTGGCGAGAACGTCGACATCGTGCTATGGTCAGAGGCCCCCGCCCAGTTCGTGATCGGCGCGCTCGCGCCGGCTGCCGTACAGTCGATCGTCGTCGATGAAGAGAAACATTCGATGGACGTCGTCGTTGACGAGAACGAACTCGCGGTTGCCATTGGCCGCTGCGGCCAGAACGTGCGTCTTGCCAGCGAATTGACTAGCTGGCAGATCAACATCATGACGCCGGACGAGTCCGCGCTGAAGCAGAACGAGGAGCGTGGCACGTTGCGCAGCCTGTTCATGGCGCGACTCGACGTTGATGAAGAGGTGGCCGACATTCTCATCGACGAAGGCTTTACCAGTCTTGAAGAGATTGCGTATGTGCCGCTTAACGAAATGCTCGAAATCGAAGCCTTCGACGAAGACACCGTTCACGAGTTGCGTAATCGCTCTCGTGACGCGCTTCTGACGCTGGCGATCGCGAATGAAGAAAAGGTCGAGGGTGTGGCGCTCGACCTGAAGAGCCTCGAAGGTATGACGGATAAGTTGTACGCGAAGCTCGAAGAACACCAGATCCGGACGCGCGACGACCTCGCCGAGCTGGCTGTGGATGAACTGGTCGAGATGACCAGTATTGAAGAGGATGCCGCTAAGGCGTTGATCATGAAAGCACGTGAACACTGGTTCCAGTGAAATGACCATGGCGCACTGACATATCGCGGCCGTTAGGCCGCATGACCCGATCAAACAGATCAAACAGCAGGGAATTTGTCCTTGCATCAAGAGGAATGAATGGCGAGTAACAACGTAGCCCAATTTGCCGGGGAACTCAAAATGCCTGCGGGCGTCCTGCTCGAGCAGTTGCAGGCGGCTGGCGTCACGAAAGCGAGCAAGGATGACGATTTGTCCGAGACTGACAAGTCGCGCCTGCTCGAACACTTGCGCAAGTCGAACGGTTCCGCCAATGCTGACAAACGCAAGATCACTTTGACCCGCCGGCATACGTCGGAAATCAAACAATCCGACTCTACGGGTAAAGCTCGCACCATTCAGGTCGAGGTTCGCAAGAAGCGCGTGTTCGTGCAGCGCAATCAGAGTGGTGTTGAACAGGTCGTTGAAGGTGCGAACCACGTCGAAGAAGACGAAGTGGACGAAGCCGAATTGCAGCGTCGCGACGAAGAGGCGCGCCAAGCCGCCGAATTGCTCGAGAAAGAAGCGCTGGAATTGAAGGAACGCCAGGAACGCTTCGAGCACGAAGAGGCGGAACGGGTTGCGCGTGAAGCGGCTGCTGAAGCGGAGCGCCGCCGGGCCGAGGAAGAAGAGACCAAGCGTGCTGCATCCTCGGCGCATCAGGAAGCCCGTGCGGAATCGAGGGCGGAACACGTTGCCGAGGAACCGGTAAAGGTCGAAGCTGCCGCACCGCAGGTCGATGAGAAGGCCGCTGCTGAGCGTGCCGCTCAACGCGAAGCCGCGAAGAAGGTGAAAGACGCCGCGCGCGCCGCGACCGAAAAGGCGCGTGCCGAGCACGACCAGATCGCGAAACGCCGTGCTGCAGCTGAAGCTGAAGCGCGCGCTATTCGCGAGATGATGAATACGCCGCGCAAGGCCCAACAGGCGAAACCGCCTGAGCCGTCGCTGGCCGTCGTGGCTGCAGCCGCGAAGGTGGTGGAAGGCGCGAAGGCTGCGGAAGCCAAGGGTACGCTGCACAAGCCGGCACGCCCGGCAGTGGCGAAAAAGCCGGCTGCAGGCGCACCGGCGGCTACTACGCCGTCGCTGGGACCGGACAAGAAGAAGGCCGGTGGCAAGAGCAGCTGGCAGGACGATGCAGCCAAGCGTCGCGGCATCAAGACGCGTGGCGACACCAGCGGCGGTGTAGATCGCGGCTGGCGTGGCGGCCCGAAGGGTCGTGGCAAGCATCAGGATCAGACCAACTTCCAGGCGCCGACAGAACCAGTGGTGCAGGAAGTGCACGTGCCGGAAACCGTGTCGGTGGCGGACCTGGCGCACAAGATGTCGGTGAAGGCTTCGGAAGTCATCAAGGTAATGATGAAGCTGGGCCAGATGGTCACGATCAACCAGGTGCTGGACCAGGAAACGGCGATGATTGTCGTCGAAGAACTGGGTCACAGCGCGGTTGCGGCCAAGCTGGACGATCCGGAAGCCATGCTGGTCGAAGGCGAAACGCAGGAAGAAGTGAGCGAACGCCTGCCACGTCCGCCGGTGGTCACGGTCATGGGTCACGTCGACCACGGCAAGACCTCGCTGCTCGATTACATTCGCCGCGCGAAGGTCGCGTCGGGTGAAGCGGGCGGGATTACGCAGCACATTGGCGCCTATCACGTGGAAACGCCGCGCGGCGTGATTACGTTCCTGGACACGCCGGGTCACGAGGCCTTTACGGCCATGCGTGCTCGCGGTGCAAAGGCAACGGACATCGTGATCCTGGTGGTCGCAGCCGACGACGGTGTGATGCCGCAAACGAAGGAAGCCATCGCTCACGCGAAGGCGGGTGGCGTGCCTATCGTCGTGTCGATCAACAAGATCGACAAGCCGGATGCGAATTCGGAACGGGTGAAACAGGAACTCGTGGCTGAAGGTGTCGTGCCGGAAGAATACGGTGGCGATTCCCCGTTCGTGGAAGTGTCGGCGAAGACCGGTTTTGGTATTGAAAGCCTGCTGGAAAACGTCTCGCTGCAAGCTGAAATGATGGAGCTGAAGGCGCTGATCGAAGCACTAGCCAAGGGTCTCGTGATTGAAGCGAAGCTCGACAAGGGTAAAGGTCCGGTTGCGACCATCCTGGTGCAGTCGGGTACGTTGAACCGCGGTGACGTTGTGCTGGCGGGTACGGCTTTTGGTCGCGTCCGGGCCATGCTCGACGAAACCGGCAAGCCGATCAAGTCGGCAGGTCCGTCGATCCCGGTCGAGATTCAAGGTCTGTCGGAAGTGCCGGGAGCCGGCGAAGAAGTCATGGTCCTGCCGGACGAACGCAAGGCGCGCGAAATCGCCTTGTTCCGTCAAGGCAAGTTCCGCGACGTTAAGCTGGCGAAGCAGCAGGCAGCGAAGCTCGAAAACATGCTCGAGTCCATGACGGAAGGCAACGTGCAGAACCTGCCGTTGATCGTCAAGGCAGACGTGCAAGGTTCGCAGGAAGCGCTGGTGCAGTCGCTGGTCAAACTCTCGACCAACGAAGTGCGCGTGCAGATCGTGCACAGCGCGGTCGGCGCGATCAGCGAGTCGGACGTCAACCTGGCAACGGCATCGAAGGCGGTCATCATCGGCTTCAACACGCGGGCCGACGCTCAGGCGCGCAAGGTGGCGGAGTCGAACGGTATCGACATTCGCTACTACAACATCATCTATGACGCTGTAGATGAAGTGAAAGCGGCCATGTCGGGCATGCTGGCGCCGGAGAAGCGCGAAGTGGTCACGGGTATGGTGGAAGTTCGGCAGATCATCCGTGTGCCGAAGATCGGCGCGATCGCGGGTTGTATGGTTACCGACGGCTTCGTCAAGCGGAACTCGATGGTGCGAGTGCTGCGCAACAACGTGGTCGTTCACACGAGCGAGATCGATTCGCTCAAGCGCTTCAAGGACGACGTGAAGGAAGTACGTCAGGGCTTCGAGTGCGGTATGTCGTTAAAGAATTACAACGACATGGTGGACGGCGATCAGTTCGAGATTTTCGAAGTGACCGAAGTCGCGCGTACGCTTTAAAAGATTCACCGCTGGACTCGAGAGCAGCGGAGGGGGGCTTCACGGCCCGCTCCGCCCTTTTTATTTGCCTGAGTGAGCGCCCTTGAGCGCCCCCATGAGTCCGGCGCATACACATTTATGGAAACATCATGGCCAAGAAACGTACTTCACCCAATCGCAATGTACAGATTGCGGATCAGATCCAGCGCGATCTCTCCGAGCTGGTGCGAGATGTTAAAGATCCGCGCATCGGCATGGTGACAATGCAAAGCGTCGAACTGACGCCCGACTACGCGCACGCGAAGGTGTATTTCACGACGCTGACCGGCGATCCGAAGGAAACGGAAGCCGGGCTGAATCACGCAGCGGGGCATTTGCATAACCTGCTGTTCAAGCGTTTGCATATCCATACCGTGCCGACACTGCATTTCCACTACGACCAGACCGTGGTGCGGGCGGTGGAAATGTCGAAGCTGATCGATGAAGTGAATTCCACGTGCGCGAAAGATGTCGAAGAAGACAAGCCGCGATGACGCGGACAAAGCCGACGACGAGAAGGGTGCCTGACCGATGAACGGTTCTACCCGCCCGAAGATCCCGCGTCGTGTGCTGGATGGCGTGTTGCTGCTCGACAAGCCGCTCGGACTGTCGAGTAACGACGCACTGATTCGTGCCAAGAAAATCTATCTAGCGAAGAAGGCTGGGCATACCGGCACGCTCGATCCGCTTGCAACGGGTCTGCTGCCGTTGTGTTTTGGTGAAGCGACCAAGTTTTCGCAGGATTTGCTTGAAGCCGATAAAACCTATGAAGCGACCATGCGTCTCGGCGTGCGCACGACGACTGGGGATGCCGAAGGCGAAGCGCTGCAAACACGTTGCGTAAGCTGCGACGAAGCGGCCATCCGGGACGCGATTGCTCACTTTCGCGGCGAGATCGCGCAGGTTCCGCCGATGTATTCCGCACTCAAGCGCGACGGCAAACCGTTGTACGAGTACGCGCGGGCCGGGCAGACGGTCGAGCGCGAAGCGCGCAACGTGACCATTCATGCGCTTGATTTGATTGCGTGTGCCTTGCCGGACATGACGTTTCGCGTGACGTGCAGCAAAGGGACGTACGTGCGGACGCTGGCTGAGGATATCGGCGAGAAGCTGTGTGGGGCGCATCTGGTGGCGTTGCGGCGGACAGGTGTGGGTGCGTTGACGCTAGAGCATGCGGTCACACTCGGCACGCTTGCAGAAGCTACGCAAGACACGCGGGATAGCTGGCTGCAACCGGTGGATGCATTGCTGTCTACTTTCCCAGCGGTTCACCTCGATGCCGATGCCACGCGCCGTTTTGCGCAAGGCGAGCGGCTGAAGCTATCGGAGATTGCGAATGCACCGGCTGAGGCCGACCGCGTGCGTGTCTATGCACTCGATGGCGAGCGTCTGCTCGGCGTAGCGCGAGCGGGTGAGGGTGTGTTAGCGCCGGAGCGGCTGGTGGTATCGGCTGCTTGAAGATGGGCCATTAAAAAAACGCCACGAAATTTGGGGCGTTTTTTATTGCGTACCGAACAAGCTTCAATGCGCTGCCGAAGCCGTGGCCGCGGAATTTCCGTAAGCATCTGATTTGAACCGTTCCCTGCCTGTCGTAGAAGATGCAATTATCGCTACGACGGACACGAGTGACCGAC
>CALNPU010000087.1 GCA_940588625.1 uncultured Caballeronia sp. | reverse complement strand
ACCATCGACGTCCCAACAAATTCTCAACGCCGCAACGCGCAGGAAGCAAAAGGCCCGCACTCCGAAAAACAGGTTATACAGACCTTTCCTAAATTCGTCGAAAAGCATCTGTTCGTTGCGAAAGACGCAGGCGTCGATTGATATTGGCTTGAGCAGAGTGCCTGTCGCCGAAAATGCTGTCGCAAATACTGTGTGAGCGTGGCCAATACCAATAACCTCGGGACGGCTCCGCTGGATTTCAGCATGTAGCGCAGCCGTCGACAGTTGGCATTCACCTTTTCCCCCCAGAACTTTGCCATCTGGCGCAATCAGGACGAGATCGTCCTTGCGAATCGAGTAAAACGATGCGCCGAATGGATTCATCCACATGCAGTCCGTTAGAATCGGATCCCGGACGCTGACATGCCCCGCTACGCCGTCAGCATGCGCGTGATTGGCGATCACGCGCAGCGTAGCGATTAAAAGTTCTTTTCTGCGCTCGCGTTCTTCAGCAGAATCAGCTGTGTGCATTGGCGTATCCAGCACATCCTCGGCATCCACTTCAACACTATCTACGCTGTTTTTCGTTATGTCGCTGTCTGCTCAGTCTTTGCAACGATGCATTACCACCCGCAATCATACGCATTCTTCCTTGCGTCGCAAAATACCGATTTTTTCACCAGCTATATAGCATTGGTATGCGATATGCGCGCGCACCTACCTCGTCAAACCATAGCTCCCGTATCTTCGCCCCCATACAACAGCACGCCTTCCTTTTCATGACTGATAGCCTCGACGACCGAGCAGAAGAGCACGCTATGCGTTCCGACTTGATGAGCACTATCAACGCGGCAATCGAGCGCGACAGCACATCCATCCAGTCATCCAGTAACAGCGCGCCCGTTGAACCGCGGGTCCAGGCTGTGCTGGCAAATCGCTCAGACATGTCGCCACCGGACGTCACGCCGAACAGTTCGGCAAGAATTCTTTGATCGTCGGATAGCACGTTAACCGAAAGGACTCCGCTCGCTATCGCGGCATCATGCGTGCGTGACCGCCGGTTCAAGCACACGAGCAGCGTAGGTGGTACGAGCGAGATGGGACATACTGCTATGGCTGTCATGCTCACGTCGCCGTTGAACCCGATACTCGTCACAATGTGTACGGAACCGACAAGCTTTGCCATCGCATTTCTAAACGTCGACTCGTCCAACGAACGAAATTGTATAGCGCTTCTGCAATTAATTTCGTTATCCTATGTTAAATTCATGAAAAGATTGTTCGTCAACGGACTTTCTATCCCAATCCTTTTACCCGTGGAGCCTTCGGCGAGAGTTTCGTCAGAAGCAGGGAGAGCGCGAATATGCCCGTAACGAATCCGATGAAGCCGTTACTTCCGAAAAGACTGAGTGAGGCGCTCACCGTAAGGGGGCCAATCAAAAAACCGGCGTGATAGAAACCGACAAAAGCAGCATTTTCGCTCAGCCCTTGCTCTTCGTGGACAGACACCGAAACCAGCGATAAACTGACCGTATAGACGCCGTTGGCCACGCGCCGTTGGCCACGGCCACGTTGGCCACACAACGACGCCGTTGGCCACACCGACCCAGAGAGCATCAGTATCAACAGGGCCGTGCTGGAGGCGGTAGCAGTGGGAACTACCAGCGTCAGTGCTACACCCGCGAGACCAAGAAGGGGCAACATGGATAGACGTCCAATGCGATCCGCAGCGATGCTGATCGGAATCTGGGCAGCCGCCCCGCCCAACGCAGTCGCCGACAGGCACAGCGCGGTCAGCGAGTGAGCCACACCTATGCGCTCCCCATACACAAGGGAAAAACTGTGAACATCGAAATTTCGATTGTGCCGAAGGCGAGCGAGGCCATAGCTGACGCAGGATGATTTACCAGGCTCGAAATAACACTTCCTGGTGTCGCAGTAGATACCCGCTGCCTCTCGGCTTGCACCATCAGGGACAAGCCGAGACCGGCGAGCAGACAACCGCTCACCAGAACCAACGGCGCAGCACCGCGATGACCTATCACATCGATCATGAGCGGGCCAATCATATAGCCGACGGATACGACGTCAGCATAAATGCCCGCTGCGCGACCCGCGTCGGCATCGGTGACGAGCCTCAGAATCTGGTACTCGCAAATCACGAACACCGCGACAATCGCCCCGTTGAACACGACACGTGCCAATCTGCGTCACGATTCCGGGCGCCGTACCGATCAACACGAATGCGGCAGCGCCCAGCCCCAACGATATCGGCAGCATCCACCGCAGGCCGCAGTGGGACACGATCATCGGGAGCAGGAAAGCGACGACGATACTGCCGAGCCGACAGCGTGGTGGAAGCTCCGATGCCGACGATGGAATATCCCGCATCGAGCGCGTGCATCGAAATGACGGGATTGGCAAAACTCAGGGTCATTCTAACCAGCGCCGTGCAGATGACCAGTGCGATGAACCGAAGGAATCTCACGCCCCTCCTTTTTTAACTCCGGCTTATGATCAGCCGACATTGGGAACTCTCAAGCCTCCCGAACACCGGTTCGAAGATCTTCCGGATGCGCACTTCGTCGGCTTCGATCATCGAAGGATCGTCGTGCGCGAGCCAGACCACCGTTGGGCACGTGGTCAGGTCGACTCTCTTCCTCAACGGACCATCGGCGCCAATGAAGCACTTGTGGCCCTTGTACGACTGCAATTCCGTACATTCGGCAAAGCAGCGGTCGAGTTCGGGGCGCTCGCCTCCGCGGGACGAAACCAATGCGACTACTTTGCCATGCTTGATTAACCAGGTGCTACGCTCGGGTGCGTCCAGATTCATGTAGCTCCGAACCGCCGTCGCCAGCAGGTTCAGGTCATAGCACTGAACAAGCTGACAGAGACGCCGCCGTGCAGACGAGCCCCGGCTTCCACCAACACCGGCCCCTGTGGCGAAACGATGATTTCCATATGGAGCGGTCCGACCGACACGTTCAATGCTGCTGCGGCTTGCTTAGCGTAATCCGTCATACCTCCCATTGGAGATCCTCGGGGTCAAGCACTTCATAGCCGAGGTATACAAAACAAAATCACCGCCATTCGTGCAAACCTTCGCATACCGGTCCCACAGCAGCAACGTGGTACCGGCCTCCGAACGCGACAAGATCGACGACATACTCCATGCCTGATACGTACGACTGCAAAAGAAAGCGGTCATTCACCAAGCCGAGCTCGTTGATACTGCCAAAAACGGCCCGGCCCAATGCCTTGGACAGTTCGCCGCGTGATCGAACTAGCCTCACGCCCTCAGAGCCTGCCGAACTCACGGGTTTTACGATGCACGGAAACTCGCTTCTAGTTGCGATTTCATCGAGTTTCTCCTTCTCATTTGCAACGACTCGGCTTTCAATTCCGCGAACGCCTCCATCCTTGAGCGCCGTCTGCATTGCGTCCTTGTAACGGCGCGTGTGAGAGCTCGCAAGATCGTTTCCCGCAACGCCCAGTTCTGCTGCCAGGGTATCGGTAGCTTCGATTGCAGTCTCGAAGCCGGTCACGACCGTGATCACTTCGCCTTTCCCCGATAACCATCGCAGCAGTTCCGCCTTGTCGTCGAATAACTTCACCAACAGAAGATCGTGAACGCCCGACACCAGATGCGCAGGAACGGTCTTGCTGGACAAGAAGCCAATGCACTCCACGCCGTGCTTACGGAACTCGTCGAGATAGTACCTCCCAGAGGAAAGGGGATCGACGATAAGGGCGTAGCGTTGGAGCGCATCGGAATAGGCTGACGCGGGTAGATCATCGAATCATCCGTTGAATACAGAGAAGTATCGGTGTGCGCAAGATGTTGGGTGTTCAGTCCGCCATCACCTCCGTCCGGCTCGCGAATTTGCGCGCCAGAGCATTCATTCGGATAGGCGTTCGACGTGTACAAGAGTGCACCCTTGAGCATATGGAGTGTGAATTCGCCGATTGATGGCCGAGCGGAGCAACCACGTTCCGATACCATCGCTGCGTGTGGTGGCTGTCAACCTCGATGTGAAGCAGGTGATATTCGGCCCCTTCGTTCGTCAGCCTAACACGCTCCCAACTCTTCTTCAACGCTTTGAATCGCTCCGGAACCAGTTGCTCCGTCGCAGCGAAGTAGCCGACGTCCATATGGAACAGCTCGCGTCACATCGACAGCATCGTCTGCAGGTTGCCGCATACGAGCGCCTCCAACGTGAACGCGTCGGACCGTCTCGTCGTGCGAAATGTTGAAGCTGCTCAACGCTTTCTTGAAAAGATCGGAATGCAGAAGGTTACGATCGCCCTCGCCCATTTCGTCCCAGTAGTTGGCGGCGATTTCGAGCTTAGAAGGATTCGGGGTGCCAACCTGGAGCGCGGCGAGGAAATCGTCCGTGTTCGCGTCGATAGCCGATTCCTGAAGCAGGTAATAGCGGATATCCGCGAGTTTGGCTTCGTCCGCAAGATACTTCGTATAGGTGTGGTGTTCGGCTGCGGGATGATGTGCAATGAAGTCGTGGAGCCATGCCTCGAATTTTTCGTCGGGAATGTCCTGTGGCATCATCGCCCTAATTTCCCGCTCCAGATGATTGGAGGAAGTAGCGCTCGAGCATGACCCGGATGCGGGCGAGGACAGCAGACCCTTCCGGTGACGCAACACCCGCTTCGCGGACCAACGTCTGAAGCGAATAGATCTTGTTGAGCGCCAGATGTGCGCTTTGAAGCACACCTTCATCACAATGCAGATACGCCCAGTTCAGCATCTGCTCCACAGCGGACCAACCACCAGCGTTGATCATGAGTTCGTCAACTTTGTCGTCGAACTTTGCTGCGCAAAGATCGAAATGCGAAACGACGTCATCGAAAAAACAAGCGGCTTCCATCTCTACCCCTTAATAGTTGGTTGGGTCATCATCGTTTAAAATACGACGCCGTTGCGTCTGCATATGCTTGCGTCTGCTATGCTTCAGCAAGGTCGTCGATATCGCACTCAGAGTGGCACGCGGAAACAAAGATCGGCTCTTCGATCATCGGCGGGAGTGCAATACCGCGCGCGAAAAGCTGACGATGGATGTATGCATGTCCTGCAACTGGACCTCCGCGTAGTTTCGGAGGACTTTTTGCCGGGGGACGAGGATCGGCGTGACGAGCGAACCGAAGTGCTGCGAAAAATACGGTAGTTCGCGCCTGTTAAATGCCTGCTGCAAACGAACAGCCAGCCTTTCACCCAGTGCGGTCAATTTTTCGACCACGTTGTCCCGGCGCATCACGATCACGTCTCTAGTTGGGCGAGCCCAGCGAGCATCGTGACGGGGTTACCCGCGAACGTTCCGCCCTGAACACGCTGCCTCGCGACACAAGCAAGGAAAGCAGATTCTCCCTTCCCCCAACGGCTCCCACCGGCAGTCCTCCGCCGATGATTTTCCCGAAGGTGATAAGGTCCGGGCGTACGCTGAAAGCATCCGCAACAGGCCCGTAGCGATGCCTGAATCCGGACACGACTTCATCAAAGATCAGAATGGCGCCCGAGCGATCCGCGAGCCTGCGAAGTTCGCTCAAAAAATTGTCCGCAGGCGAAATCACGCCCATGTTCGACGGAACAGGTTCAACGATGATAGCGCTGATCTCGTTCAGCGACTGAGATAGGATCCCCTCGACCGACTCGATGTCGTTGTAGCTGGCGATGTGCGTATTGGCACGCACTGACGATTCGATGTTCGATTCCTTAACCGCCTCGCCGTCTCACTGAGCGATTTTCCGCTTCGTTCTGCCGGACAGAAGGACATCGGAGTGGCCATGCATGATATCCGCCCTTGAACTTGAGGATTCCAGATCTACCGGTAACCGCGCGGGCAACACGGGTAGGGGTCATCGTCGCTTCGGTTCCTGAACAGGTGAAGTGAATGCACTCCAAATAATCGCTGGTGCCGAGGATTGCCTCGGCCAGTTGGTATTCTGCCTCCGTAGGCATAGCAAACACTGCTCCATGTCGGAACGCGCTCGAAACAGCGTCCGAAACCACCGGATGGCCATGGCCAAGAATCATCGGACCAAAACCGCAAACGAAATCGATATAGCGATTGCCGTCGACATCGTCGATGAACTTGCCGTCGCCGCTTCATATGACCAGCGGCTGCCCGCCGACCTCCGAAAATGCCCGTCCCGGTGAACTCACCCCTCCGGGAAGCATCGTCTGTCCACGTTGGAATGCAAGCTTCGATAAGGCGGTCGACTGCGTGCTGCTATTGAACGGCTTCTGCATTGGCTTCGCTCCTAGACGTTGAACGGAACCCCCTAACAGCGCGGCGGCGAGAGCGAGGTAATCGCCGTCCCAAGCCGCATGCAGCACATGACTCTCTTCGCGAAATACCTCACCGGGATTTCTCTCGACAAGAATTTCATACAATAGACGCGACTTTCCATCGGTACGACGGGTGATGCCATCAAGAAACGCTTCGTAGCTGGCGATGACGGGGGCTTTTCCCGTCACATCCGCCATCGCGTCGAAGAGTTGCTGGCTATCGATCACCGCATGGCTGCTCATTTCCAACGTCATGCGCGGATTCGCCGGCATACCCGGTTCCTGTGTAACGGCCGGCAGACCGCGCTGATAATGAACGCCGCTACGTCGTCGACGAAAACCGCGTTGATCCCTCCCACGCCGACGGGCGCAACATCGTGGTGGGCGCAGTTCCGAAAGAACAAGTGAATGAGTGAACGTCTTTTGACGCAACCGCTTCGAAGCGACGGCAATACATCGTCAAGCCGGTAAATACGCACCGGTAGCCCTGCGCGTGCGGCGCCATGCAGCAATCGCTCACTCGCGACCTTCGTCATCACATAGCCGTCGCAACCGAGCGCGGAGAGATTACGCAACTTGATTTGACGGTCTAGATTCTGTGAGTCTAGGTGATCGGTCTTCTTCGCAACCAGCGATGAAACATAGTGAAACGCTTTGGGAATTCCTAATGAGCAGAAGTCGATGAGCTGACGCGTCGCTTCAACGTTCGATGGCGACAACTGCGGGTATCGCGACAGGAAGTTAACGTTCACGTCCACGTGAAGCACCGTATCCACCGTGTCCTGCAGTCGTTCCCAGGCGCCTTCGTCCACGCCGAGCCGTGGCTGACCGAGATCGCCATGTATCACCGCAACTCGATCTGAGAATGCTCTCAACGACAACCGCGCCGCAGTAACCGATTCAGAAAGGTGCCGTTTCGCTTCTGCATTATCGCGGCCCCGAACGACGACGCTCACGAAGGCATCAGTCTCGGTCAGTAGGCTTCGCAGCAGGTGAATGCCGACGAACCCTGTCGCACCATCATCAGAATATGAGTCGGCCGGACGAGATGCGAGAGCCGAAATTGCCGGCTTGCGAGCCGGCTTGCGATATAGTCCGGCAAGCGTTCCGCATCGTCAGTGAGGGATTCATCGGGGCCGCCACGCTCTAAATAGTCGGCGAGCCGGGTCGGTGTCGGATTGCCATACAACGCAGAGATCTCGACCGATACCTTTATCTCGCTGTAGACGTAGTCAATCAGACTGATGGCGTCGAGCGAATCCCCACCATTCGCGAATAAGTCGGTTTCTGGGCCGACTTCGACATTGAACAGAAATCGCTGGAATGCCGCCTGAAGTTTGGCGCGCAACGTTTCGTTCCCACCGGGTACAACGAATGTCGAGTCTCGGAGCAGCGACGCGATGCCCTTGCGGTTGGCCTTGCCATTCTGTGTCAGCGGAATGGCCTCCAATTTGAGGTATGCTTTCGGAACGTGCGTCGAGGGCAGTCTGCAACGGAGACGGAGGGCCTCCCGCAATTCGACCACAGATATGTCGTCGTCGGTTCGATAACCGAGTCCGATGATCTGATCGCCAGTCACAGTTTCGAACGCAGTTGCAACCGACTCGACGGAAGTACCGAACAGCTCGCTCACGACCGCCTCAATTTCACCCAACTCGACGCGCACACCACGAATCTTGATTTGGCTATCGCGTCTGCCATGATAGTGGATCAGGCCGTCGGCACCGAACGTACCCAGATCCCCACTACGGTAGACGCGTTCACCCGGAATATTTGGAAACGGGTTGGCAACGAATGCGGCTGCCGTTAGTTCCGATTGCCCCAGATACCCGTCTCCAACGCATACGCCTCCGACGACGATCTTACTTCACAAGGTTCCAATTCATCGTTGCAGATGTCGGATAACCTGCTGCAAGGCCGCGTTGCAGTTCGCCGAACGACACTGCGTCGAGCAATCCACCCTCTTCTCGAATCAGCTTGAGAATGTGAATGTTAGAGCAAGCTTTTTGCGCGTAACGAATGGCATCGAAAGAGCGAAGTGACGCCATGCATCGCCTGATTGACTCCGCATTCGTAGATCCACAATGGGGTCCCGTACTTCTCGGCAAGCTCGACGATATGGTCCGTTGCTATAGCCACGTTTTTGCAAGTTGAGGTGTATTGACGGCTCTATGGTGAGGGCAGCAACATTCTTAGTAAAATGCCTAGTGTTCGTTGCCTAATTCAGTCGAGCTGTTCGAGAGGGTGCAAGCAAGGGCGATTGAAGCCGTCGCTTCCCGGACTGACGCTGTTCGACGAAATCAAACACTCATACGTGGGTATCGAACGCATAAATGCCACGGTTGCCTCGCTTCGCGAGTTTCAGGGCGGCCGTCTATCGGTGCTGGCGTTACCCGCATTTTCGCATTCACTGCTTCCGGGTGCGTGCCGGCGCTTTGCGGAACAACACCCCGGCCCAGGTGTTTCGATTTCCACTCAGGAATCACCCGTTCTCGAGGAGTGGCTTACTGGCCAACTGTATGATCCCGGGTTGACGGATTACGATTACGTCCCGGCAGGTACGACCCTCACGCGGCTTCTCGAAGTTAACGAGGTCTGCGTCTTACCGGCGGGTCATCCGTTGCTTGCGCGCCATTTCGTCGAACTCGAAGACTTTGCGCAGTAACCGTTCATCAGTTTGTCGCCGACCGACCCGTACCGGATCCAGCTGGATAGGGCCTGTGCCGCCAAGGGCGTCGAGCGTCGGGTCATTGTGGAAACGCCGTCTGCCGTGTCGCCGTGCAGTCTGGTTCGGAAAGGCGTGGGTTTGGGAATCGTCAACCCGCTCACTGCGCTCGATTTCGAGGGCCCGGAACTTCACATCCGCCCTCTACTCGACACCTACCGCGTGAGCTTGGTAAAGCCGATTCATCGTCCCCTTAATCCTGCTGTTACCTCATTCAGCCTTGCGGTTCAACGCGAAGCTGACCTGATTCAGTCTAGGCTGGATGCGAAACTCGGCCCGCGCGGGAGAACTGCATGAAATGCTGTGTCTTTCAATGATCGACCGCGGCGTCGGCACAGTTCGGCCTCAGATGTAGCCGCGCAAAATCGAACAGCCGGACAAATGGAGCAACGGGATCGAGCCGGCGATTTTGATGTGGCTCGGCGGTTCGTTTTAGTAGACACCGACCCCGCGCCACGCTAAAAAGCGAGCAAAAAAAAATCTTGGCCCGAGGGGACTCCGGGGGGACTGTTTGGCGTTAGTGGCGTTAGCACTCGCCCCAGCATCCACCGGTCCAGGTGTTCTGATCGAACGGGACCTTATGCTCCAACATCGAGTACTTGACCACTCGTCGTCAAACGTGGGCTTCGTAGCCGTGCTATGCGGCAAGCAGTTCCGGGTGCTTGATAACCAGTGCAACAGGCACAACACCGCGCCGGAGAGAGCGAAACGATCCTGCTCCCAGTCTCGCAGCGTAGCGACCGGTGTACCAATTCGCTCAGCAAACGCAGCTTGAGTCATTCCAGACGCCTCGCGCGCCTGGCGCACAAGCGCTTGGCGAAGATCCAGCAACGGTTCGCCTGCGTCAGTCTCAATAGCCGCGGCGATTTTCCCGATGTCCATCACAGCACCTTTCGAATATCCTTGGGAAAGCAAGTTCTCGCGCTCAGCCTTGGCATAAACCGCTACGAGCAACACGATTTCCTCATTGGTCAGATTAAAATAGATAATGCGAGGACCGCTTGACTTGCCAGTACCCGCGCGCTTCCAGCGCACCTTGCGCACACCATCAGCACCCGGGATCACATGTCCTGCATCCGGATTAGCGGCAATCCATGTAATAAAGTCAAAGCGCTCCGCGTTGGACCAATTCGCTCAGCTTGCTTCTGGAAGGTCGGGGTTTCAATCACGGCACGCATAGGTTGCATTCATTATAAGTTCAGTTAATCTTCGGATGGAAACCGCTGCAAATCATTGAATTTACTGAGCTTATTTTTCTCGCCAGTAGGGGCGTATGGGTCTCTTAATCCGTAGGTCGACAGTTCGAATTTGTCACGCCCCACCAAAGATTCATGCAAAAAGCCCGGTCATCGCGATCGGGCTTTTTGCTTTGTGGCTTTCGCTTATCGCCTGAGATATTCCCCTCCCCCCTCAAACCGCCGCATCACCGTCATCGATACTGAACCGCAGCCTTCCTGCGTCGATGAACACCCGCAACTGGCGATACTTCGCCAAATAGCGAATCCCGACGATCGCCGCTGCAAACCCCGCTACCGCTGCAACTCCAAGTGCCCAGCGCGGGCCAAACCTGTCGGCGACCCAACCCACCACAGGCGCACCCAAAGACGTGCCGCCCAGCGTGATCGCCAGAGAAAGATTACCATCACGCGGACCGCGCATGGCAGGTTCGGTGGATAGCTGCATGGTGCTGTTCGTCGTCGTGGTGATGGTTTGCGCGGACACGCCGATTACCACGAGCGCAAGATCAAAGAATCCATAACTCAGCGCGATTGCTGCCAAAGCACAGCCGACTCCGAAGATCGCAGTACTAGCGAACAACACACCAATATGCGGTTTCGCCCGCCTCGCGGCGAGCAGCGCACCCGCGACCGTGCCTATCGCCATGATCGACGACAAGAGTCCGTATTGACTCGCTCCGGCGTGAAAAACGGTGACGGACATCGTGGAGATGAAAATCGGGAAGTTGAGTCCAAACGTTCCGATCAGAAAAAGCATGAGCAGCACCGCTTTCAGATCCGGCCGCTTCCAGACATATCGAAACCCTTCGGCAAGACTCCCGCGCGCCCGGACAGCTCGCTTGCTCTGATGAAACTCACGCACGCGAAGGAACCCCAGCGAGCAGAGCACTGCGACAAACGACGCCGCGTTGATAAGAAACACCCACCCCGTCTCCACCGATGCAATCAGCACACCGGCAATGGCAGGCCCGATCATCCGCGCGACATTGAACGATGTGGAGTTCAACGCGACTGTGTTCGACAGATCAGTTTCCCCGACCAATTCGGAGACGAAGGTTTGACGCGCGGGGGCATCGAACGCACTCACGCTGCCGAGCAGGAACGCAAACACGTACACGTGCCACAACTGGACCCAATCCAGCGACAGTGAGAATACCCAGCCCAAGCGCGAGCATTCCCAAAGCCGCCTGCGTGCCGATCAAAAGTTTGCGGCGATCGAGATGATCGGCCGGAAAACCGGTGAAGGGCAGCAAGAGAAGATGCGGGCCGAACTGGAGCGCCATGACTATGCCCACCGCAGTCGCATTGTGGTGGGTCAGTTGCGTGAGCACGAGCCAATCCTGGGCGCTGCGCTGCACCACGTTCCAATATTGGAGACGATCACGCCGCCGGGACCCGGTAGTTGAAGCTGTTCAGCGAGCAGAAGGTGCCTTTCACCAGGTAGCTCCCGAAGCTGCTATCTCCGCGCTGAAAGAACTCACGCGCGGGTGCTGCCAAGCAAGCAGGTCGATGATCTCGCGGCTCGTGCCCGTCTCGCCCAGCCTTGGGAAGATCCGCGTGATGCTGTTGGTGTGGGCATCAGCGTTCATGTCGGTCATCGCGTCGGTAGCCAGCGTCACATTGAACCCGTGCTCGTGGGCGTAGCTGGATCGTCGAATACTGTCTTCACGCAAGCTGGCGCAACGGTGACCGTGCCAGCGAGCACAACCGGCGCCGCGAACAACGTGGTCACCACCGGACAAACATCGAGAGCGACCGTCTCTGCCACGCCGGTCAAGGCTCTGGCGGGATCAGCGACGACATTCGCCGGCTCTCCGTCGACACCTATCCAGGACGGAACAGGAGCTGCCGCAATACTTCATGGCGGCAGTTTTCTTACCGTCGACAACAATGGCAACGTGATCTTCTCGGACGAAGGCGCACTCGGGAAACTTACGCCGCAGGGGGCAGTGACAACCTTGTCCGCTGCGGCCCAGCCCTACGAGTGGGATGGCGTTGCGATTGATTCAGCTAACGACATCTACGGCTCGAGCGGCAGTGTGGCGCTCGCCTCAGTTTCGCCAGCAATGTTTGGTGCGTCGTCAACGAAATGACGGCCTCAGCCTTGGTAAGCCCGTATACGAACTGGGAGAGTTTTCCCTTTCCCCCAACGTTGCGTCTGGCGGACTTGTGTTCGACAGCAAGGGAAACCTGTTTTTAGCCGATGTAGTCAATACAATAACCGGATCGTCAAGTTCACCCCACCCAACGGCTGGACTATTTTCGCCGGCAATGGGCACGGCTGGAAACGCGGACGGAGCAGGGACCGCCGCGACGCTAACGCTGACCTCCAACAATTCGGGGATCGATGCCAACGACAACCTTTATATGAGAAGCCCCAGCGTATTCCGCAAGATAGCGCCCGATGGAACCGTGACGACAATCACGCCGTCCACGCTCATGACGGGCGCGGGATTTACCGTCGATGCTGCGGGCGATATCTTTACCGTTGACATACAAACGATCTATCGCATGTCAGTCGGCGGCACAGTGACCGCGTATCCGTTCGCTGTGCCTTCGAGCTTCGTCACCTCCCTCGTGATCGACAAAAACAACAACCTGTATGCGGATATGCAAGGACCGGGAGCGCAAGTTCTCAGAATTTCGCTCTGAGCAATCACGATGTGAACGCAAGCGAACATATCAACGCATTGCCCCGACCTAGGTTGTTGTAAACAACAACCGGGAGAGCGACATGGGGCAACGTGAAATATGAGCAAGTGGCTGTCACCTACGGAGCAAGCCGCCCGGATGCCGGTGGCGTGGCGCTACATGCTTGGCAATGGAAAATGGCGACCAGCGTGAATGGTCGTGAATGGTCCGATGGCGCCAATATGCACCCTGTCTATGAACTGACGGCGGAAGATTCGACGGCGCTGACCCATGCCACCAATGGCAATGCACCTGTCAAAACGGCGTAATAACTTGACGCAATCCTTCTTTCACGATAAAAATGTTTCCCCAAAAGCTTCACGAAAGCATTACCGATTTTATGGTCGGTAATGGAGGATTGCCAGAAGTGTTCTCCGTAAGTATCGTGTTTTGGGGCTTGCAAAAACACGATACGACCAGAAACTGCGTTCACAGCCTTACCCGGCACGGGCGGGCCTTTTTGCACGCGTTGTTTTTTTCAATTACTAACAACCACGTTTACCCCGACACGGGAAAATTATCCATCGGAAATCTCGTTTAACGGAGAGACCGAATGCACGCCATTCCGCTCGACTATAATGATCATGTTTTGATGCCCCTCGCGGCCGGCGAGCGCGGCAGTTTTGCGTCAATGGTCATTGTCACGAAACCGAACGGTGCGCGCTGGGCATCGGGCGTGCTGGGGTCATTTAGCCAAAGCGGACGACGCCTGCCGGTTTGCTAGCTATTGAATGCTATTGAATATGGAAAAGCAGAGGTCGACGGACGGAGGCCTCCGCGAGCGGAGAAGCCGACTGCAGCAACTGAACCAGGTGCGCCCCGCACAACTCCGCTGCGCGCTTCCGGATCCGCGCCATGACGATTCGCTACTCTCTTCATCTTTGCCCACTGCGCGTTGCGAGTGGGCTTTTTGTTTTTTAGCGACCCCATTAATGCTTATGGTGCATCCAGCTCATGTGGTGCGCATCAAGCCATTCACGCATACGTACCCCCGCTGCCCGGGTGTTCGCGTCGATACCGGCGGCCCAATACAGCCGCAATAGCTATCAGGACCGCAAGGCCCACTACAAAACCGATCATCGACTCAGTCATGGCCGCCTCCTTAATGCGTCACAGCCTATTCTATATTCTAGGTCACGCATTTTGAAATGCGAACCTTGCAGCATGTAAGCGCTGTCTTTATCGGACGTCTGGAACTTGCCTTTTACGCATCGTCGAAAGATGCAAAAAAGCCCAGACAACGAAGCTGGGTAAGTCCACCGGGATTAAGCCCGTTCGAGGAGGTAAAAAGTTAGTTTTTATAAGTCAGGCGCGCAAACATTCTGCGCGCTCGGGTTACTCTGCCGGACGACTCACGTTCTCGTTGGTCGCCGGCGTCTTTCATACCACGTGATACCTAATGTGATTAATGGCCCATGTACACTGAGTGCACGTTGTTGTCGCCAAATGAAGATTGGACAGCGTTGCCGGAATCCGACGAACCGTTAGCCACGCCACCGTAGCTGCTGGTGCCTCCGTTTTGGGCTGCGACACGTGCTTCTGCGGCTTGAATGTTGGCTGGGTAGTCGTAATCGTTCGCCGTCGCCGGGTTGTAACCGGCCTTTTCAATCTGAATCAATTGCGCTTTCACTTCAGCACAGCACGGGTCAACGGTTGTTGGTTCGACTGGGCAAACGACACGACCGGGACGGCGCGCACTGCGGCAACTACAACGGCTTGAATGAGCGATTTCACGATTATTTACCTCCGAATCTTGTTTTGCCGCGAACAACCTTGTTCGCGTTCTGCGATTCCAGTGTAGGTAAGCTGTTTCTGAAAATTAAGTACGATGCGCACAAGAGATTATTGTCGTTTTAGGTGGAAAACCCTAGGATTATTTGGGGGCAGATCGTGGGTTGGGCTGTCTGTAATTTCCCGATACCAACTCGCGACAAGCGACACAATTTCCGCCGAACAATGGCACGGTTCCATCCCTCTAACCCGCAACAGGGAGAAAATCATGGTCAGACTCTTACTTGTCGTGGGACTGGCAGTTGGCCTTTCGGGGTGTATCGTCGCGTCGCCTTATGGGTATGCCCCGGCGCCGGGATACGGGTATGCCTATGCGCCGGCGTATTACGCGGCACCGATGGTTGGTGTGGGGGTTGGGTTTGGTGGGGGTGTTGTTGGCGGAGGTAAGGGGTTTGTCTCGACAGACAACCGCCGTTTAAGTGCCGACGACGGCGATGCGTGAGTGCGGCAGACGTGATCGCGTCTTGTCGGGGGAGCGCCTTGGTCTTTTTAAAAAGCGAAGTCGACGCATACCTGGCTACGAAATTCGCGAGGGGCTTGCCAGACCACGGGCCAAAAGCGCCCTCAAGCAAGCCCCGTCGAAAGGCGCCTCCAAACCGGTTGAACCTATTGGCTACGCTTGCCACCACTAATGACCGAAGCGATGCGCGATTTGATCAGCATCAACGCAAACTTATTGTTGGTAATGAAATAGCGCTTCCACATCCGTCGGGGCTCCTGCGCAACGCGAAATGCCCATTCCAGTCCGCTGCGCTGCATCCAGCCTGGTGCCCGACGCACCTTGCCGGCAACGACATCGAACGTGCCGCCCACCCCCATGACGAAGTCGACGCCAAGACGATCCTTCCAGTGGTCGATAAAGTTTTCATTCTTTGGGGACGTAATCGCTACAGCTACAAACAGTAGTCTTGCGCCCGAGCTCCGACTCATCTCAGCTATATGAACGCTTCCCGTTTGCGAAGGGTTTTTCGTGTGTTCTGGTGGACAGGATGGGCTGCAGTACTATATA
>CALNPU010000086.1 GCA_940588625.1 uncultured Caballeronia sp. | reverse complement strand
GATATATAGTACTGCAGCCCATCCTGTCCACCAGAACACACGAAAAACCCTTCGCAAACGGGAAGCGTTCATATAGGCTGTGATGACATGTGGGTGGTCTCCTTGGGTGGGTGGTCAAGTTGCGGGTTCAAACTAGGTGCTCGAATAAGCAACGAACAAACGGTGTGGTGCAACGGGCGGCTCAATTCTACGGGGAAACCCTTGTCGGGAAATTGCGACTGACGCAGCTACTTTCATTGCGCTGATAATGCAAGCGCGGTGTAACACGCGTGAAACATTTTTCGACCTTGACGATCTCACATCGATCAAGTTGGTCCTGCCGAACGACGAGGATGATATGCATCTGGCGATGATGTTTGGAGTGTTCATTTTTGGCATGTTCGGCGCCGGCACGCTGCTGTTTTTATACAAGCTGCGACCATGACGCTGGCGTGACGCAAGCATACAAAAAGCCCGTTCTTACAACAGGCTTTTTATTTGTTACAATTTAATTTTATTAAGCAAACGGTTTACTTTCGATATCGAAAGGCATAACGCAAACGCTTGGTGCTGCTTTTCGTGACCGGCATAATCGGCCCGATTTGCTTGGGCATATGCTGCACCGCCTCGGCTATGTGCCTGTCGCCAATAACGAAAGAGGGTCGAAGCGTGACTTTGGGTTTCTGATTTTTCTAAGCGTACTCCAGGGTGTCACTGAATTGTTCCCGGTCAGCAGCTTTGGACATACGCTCCTGGTGCCCGGCCTGATCGGGATGCACATTGCACATTGATAAACACGCGCCGCAGTTGTTGCCGTTCCTGGTCGCGTTGCACCTGGGTACGGCGCTCGCACTGCTGTGGTATTTCCGCAAGCGCTGGATTGCGCTGATCAAGGGGTGTATCGGCTCACTGGGCGGTCGCAAGAACGCTGATGGCCCATGATGTGGGCGCTGATCATCGGCACGATCCCGACGGGTATCGTCGGGATCGTGCTTGAAAAGCGGCTGGAGGCGTTGTTCCACGATCTGCGCATCGTCGCGTCGCGGCCGCGCTGATGGTCGGCGTGCTGCTGTGGTTTGGCGACCGGCTGACGCGTGCGCGTGCCGAAGCGTGCGCCCGAGCCCGAGGATCTCACGTTCAGGCAGGCGTTCCTCGTGGGCCTTGCGCAGATTGGCGCGCTGATTCCCGGCTTTTCGCGCAGCGGCCTGACGATTATTGCGGGCGTTGGCGCCGGGATGAGTTCCGAGAAAGCGGCGGATTCTCGTTCCTGCTGGGTACGCCGGTCATCTTCGCGGCAGGCGTGCTCGAGTTGCCGAAGCTGTTTCACGCACCCGATCAACTAACCGATGCCGTTCTCGACGGCGTGCTGACGGGAATCGCGGCGTACTTAAGCGTGCGTTTCCTGATGCGTTACTTCGAAGGCCGCGGCCGGCTGGCAGCTTTCGGCTTGTATTGCGTGCTCGCGGGCACGTTCTGTCTTGTTGCATCTGCAACCGGTTTAAAGTGCATTGGGGCATGCGAGGTCTCGGAATGAGGCCTCGCATCCTTTCGATGAGGTAAAATCCTGGATTACCGCGACGCGGCAGTAGCTCAGCTGGATAGAGCATCGGCCTTCTAAGCCGAGGGGCGGGGGTTCGAGTCCCTCCTGCCGTACCCAGAACCTCGGGTTCATCTCGACGTCTCCGGCGTGTGCCTGACCGAACCCAACATCTCTCGAATAGGAATAGACGTTCCGCCTATCGCGCTGTCAGCGCGTCTTGGTCCCGCCACACGTTGTCCTTTACCGTCACCGCCTTCGGAATCAGCTTCGCGCGATAGAACATATCGGCAACGTTCTGCTGGGTCGCGACAATCTTTTCGTCGATCGGCGTAGCGCCCATACGGCACGCGGCGTACCCGGGTTTCCACAAGCCCCGCATCAAGCCCAATTTTCGGTGCGAGCAACGCCGCTGGGTCTGCGGGGTGCTGCGTGACCCATGCGCCGGTTGCTCGCAACTGCTCGATCACGGCAAGAAGGCGGGCCTTCTGAAAACCAATCCGCAATTGCTTTGTGGGCGTGTTCGCCGGATCTTTTGCCGACGCAGACAGCGGCAACAACATGAATGCGGCAGCGATCCATAAACGACAAGCCCGGTTTTTTTCATGGCGATTTCCGTGGGAGAAGAGATATCGCTGACCATAACGGCGATGGGTTTGCGCGTCAATAAGGGCGCTGGCGATCGTTCAGGACGAACTAACTACATGAAGCAGCGCGACTTGCAGGCGCTTAACGCAGCGGCGCATTCGGCGCTCGACACCAAGCAAGATGGCGAGTCGCTCGACTGGAACAACGAAGGCGCGGGCAATCCGGTCGCCATCAACGGCACGATCACACCGTCGGATACGAAGAAGGACGGCGATCGCACGTGCCGCAAGCTCACCATGGTGGCTCATGCCAAGGGTCAGACGCAGACCTGGGCACCGACCGTCTGCAAGACGGACGGCGGTAAATGGGCATTGTTGAAACAGTGACCTGTTTGAAGCCGCCAGAGGTTGCCCGTCACGCGGTATCGCGAATCCGGGAGACCGGTTAAATGGCCGACCGGACGTTTCGTGCGGCGTCGTGATCCTTAATACGCAAGGGGACGTGTTGCTGTGTCACGCGACCGAGACGTCGCACTGGGATATCCCGAAAGGTCAGGGTAAGGCGGACGAACAACCCGTGGAAGCGGCGTTGCGGGAGCTCGTCGAAGAGAGACGGGGATCGTGCTGAAGGCGGAGCGTCTGAAGGATCTGGGACGGTTTGTTTATTGTTTATAGCCGCGACAAGGATCTGCATCTGTTCGCGGTACGAGTGACCGGCGACGCAGTGAAGCTTGATGAAGAGTGCGTCTGCGAATCGTATTTTCCGCGTCGCCGCGACGGGACGATGATCCCCGAAATGGACGCGTACCGATGGGTCACGCCGGTCGACATCGATCAGTACGCGGGCCGCAGCCTCGCGCGGCTGTTCCAGACCACGCTGTCGCTGACTGAATTGCACCAGACGCTCGCCTGAGCCGGAAGGCTTGGGCGTCGCGCCGTGGCTCGCCGTTGATCAGCGCTGGCCGCTCTAGTTATCAGAGGCTTGGTTGTTCGGATTGGCGAACAACGCCTTCATTTCTGGCGAAAGGGGAAAACGCAAGTTGATGTTGTTGATGTTGTCGGGCGGAATGGGCGGCATGAACCACCGATCATAGAGCTGCTCAGCTTCGCCTGAGCGCTCCATGCCAGCAATCACGTCGTCGGCCAATTTCTTGAAGACCGGGTCTCCCTTGCGCATCATGCATGCGTAGGATTCGTGCGCGAGCAGGTCACCGGTGACCATGTACTCGTCTTGAGCCGGACCTTCCTGGGCTCTCTTTCCGTAGAGCAACGGATCATCCATCACGAATGCCACGGCACGGCCGCTCTTCAATGCATCGAAACCTTCTTTCTGCATGGTCTTTCGCGCTGATGATTCGCAGATCGAGTTTCCGGTTCAGCGACAGTTCCCGCAGTAGTTGTTCGTCGGACGTGCCGGCTGTTGTCGAAACCGTCTTGCCAGCGAGATCGGCGTAGTTGTGGATGCCGGATTTGCGCTTCACCACCATCCGGATGCCATAGTCGAAGAAGCTGTTCGAGAACACGACCAGTTGCTCCCGGTCGCGAATATGAGCGGTCGACCCGCACTCCAGGTCGATCTGGTGGTTCACCACATACGAGATTCGATTCGTCGATGTGACCACCACTGTGCTCACGGCGAGCCGCGGGGTTTGCAAGCGGCGCCGGACCTCGTCGACGATCTTGAGCGCGATGGCCTGAGAATAGCCGATGGACTGCCCGTTCGCGTCGAGATAGGAGAAGAGGACCGACGACTTGCGCACGCCGAGGACGATGGTGTTGTTCTCGGCTTTTGCGCAACGTGGGCGAGGACAGGTCCGCTGTGCCCGCGAAAGCCGTTTGCGCTGCGATCAGCAGCGCAAACATGCACGACGTGCGCGGCATCCATGACGCGTCCAATGCGCGGATGAACGACCTTGGCAAGGTGCGTTGCAAAGCATCCCCCACAACAGGTGCGAGTGTCCGGTGGGACGCGCCTATGGTTTTAAGCCGGCTTGGTCCAGCTATCGCGCAGGCTGACGATGCGATTAAACACCAGCTTGCCGGGTTTCGAATCGATACGGTCGGCGACGAAATAACCGTGGCGTTCGAACTGGTAGCGATCTTCGGTGTTGGCCTGGCGCGCGCCCGGTTCGAGATAAGCACGCACGATGCGCTTCGAGTCCGGATTCAGTGCGTCGAGAAATTCCGCGCCGCCCGCGCCGGGTTGCGGTTCTTTGAAGAGACGGTCGTAGAGCCTTACTTCGGCTTCATACGCGCCTTGTGCGCTGACCCAGTGAATGGTGCCTTTGACCTTGTAGCCGTTTGCGCCTTCCGTGCCGGATTTGCTGTCGGGGAAATAGGTGCAATGCACAGCGGTGATATTGCGGTGCTCGTCCTTGTCCGCGCCCGTGCATTCCACCACGAAGCCGTACTTCAGCCGCACCTTGTTGCCCGGGAACAAACGGAAATAGCCTTTCTTCGGGACTTCCTGGAAGTCTCCGCGCTCGATCCACAACTCCCGCGAAAACGGAAATTCGCGGGTGCCGCGCTCAGGATGATTCGGATGGACCGGTGCGTTGCAAGTTTCGCTCGTGCCTTCCGGATAGTTGTCGATGATCAGTTTCAGCGGGTCCAGCACCGCGATTGCCCGCGGCGCCTTTTCGTCGAGGTCGTCGCGCAATGCGCCTTCCAGCACGCTCATGTCGATCCAGGAATCCACCTTTGTCACCGCCACACGGTCACACATGAGGCGGATGCTTTCCGGCGTGAAACCCCGGCGCCGAACGCCCACAATAGTCGGCATGCGCGGGTCGTCCCAGCCGTCGACATGATTTTTCGTCACCAGTTGCAGAAGCTTGCGCTTGCTGGTGATGGCGTAGGTCAGGTTCAGGCGCGAGAACTCGATTTGCTGCGGCAGCGGACGGGTGAACTTGCCGTCGTCGGCGAGTTGATTCAGGAACCAGTCGTACAGCGGACGGTGATCTTCAAACTCGAGCGTACACAGCGAATGGGTGATGTTTTCGAGCGCGTCCGACACACAGTGCGTGTAGTCGTACATGGGGTAGATGCACCAGGTGTCGCCAGTCCGGTAATGATGCGCAAAACGAATCCGGTAGATGACGGGGTCGCGCAGGTTGAAATTTGGCGAGGCCATGTCGATCTTCGCGCGCAGCACGTGCTCGCCCTCCTTGAATTCGCCCGCTTTCATGCGGCGGAACAGGTCCAGGTTCTCTTCCGGCGTGCGGTCGCGGAACGGTGAGTTCTTGCCCAGCTCCTGGGCCGAGCCACGCGTTAGGCGCATTTCTTCGGCCGACTGGCTGTCAACATAAGCTTGGCCGCGTTCGATCAGCAACTCGGCAAATTCGTAGAGCTTGTCGTAGTAATCGCTTGCGAAGTACAGGTGTTCGGTGCTGTCCTTGTTCCAGTCGAAGCCGAGCCACTTGACGGCGTCGATGATGGAATCGACGTATTCGACGCTTTCCTTTTCCGGGTTCGTGTCGTCGAAACGAAGGTGACAGACGCCGTCGTAATCACGCGCGATGCCGAAATTGACGCAAATGCTCTTCGCATGGCCAATGTGCAGATAGCCGTTTGGCTCGGGCGGAAAACGTGTTTCGACCCGCTGCGACCATTTGTCGTTGCGATTGTCTTCGTCAATGATATTGCGAATGAAATTGTTTACCGCCGGGGCGTCGTTGCGATCGGTGTTCATGCGAGAAAGAGCGGACGAGGGCGCTAGCATTGAAATTGAAGACTTGCAGCTTGTGTTCGGTAAGACTTATCTGGTCTTTCGATTCTACCTTAGCGAGAGGGTCAGGACAGCGCAGGGCAGGATTTTGCCGCGATGTGCGGCGTAGCTACGACATCGCGGCACCTGGGTAGTTGTAACGGGCCGAGCCGTTTCCTATATATACATACTGGATGTATCCAGCGTAACGGGACGTAAAATCGAATTGTCGGCAATGGTGGGAAGATGATAGCCTCGCGTTCCGAAATAATGAAATTGTAAGGTCGGAATGTGAGCAGTATCGACGATAAAAGGACAGTTTCATCATGAACAAGATCACGCGGGTTTCTTTTCGGGTTGCACGGGTTGCGGCAATTGGCGTGTTTATCGCTTCGCTTTCGGCATGTGCGATGAGCCGTACGCAGGCGCACGCGGGTATTGGTGCGGCTGCCGGCGGGGCTTTGGGTTACGTGCTGACCGGCGGTCCGCTCGGGACGGTGGCAAGTGCTGTGGCAGGCGGGTTGATCGGGGCAGGGGTGAGATAAAAGGTTTTTGTTCGGATCGGTGGACGATCTTGCTTGGGGCTCTTACTGATCGAGGGAACGGGCAGTGACTGACTCAGGGAGAAGTGAAGTAGCAGAAACTGGTGAGGCCGTGCTGGTTCGTAGGCAACTCGTGCTTGCCCGAGAGCACTGGTGGCGAAGCCTGTTCATGTCAGGATTCGTGAGAAGGAGGGGCTCAAACATCGGTGGCTCTGGCGAGCACCGTGCTTTTGGGGTACCCGAGTATTGAAACTGCACGCTGTGGACACTTACGTGCCCGCGTTTTGAAAGCGCTGCCACGCGCAGTGGCTAATAGTGGTAAAATTATCAAACTCAGATAGACCAATAGACCCCAATAGACCCCAATAGACCCAATAGACCACAGACATAGACCACAGACCCTGAAAGCAGCAACCGGGCATTCACCCGAAACCACCAACCCCGGAACCTGGCAACCCGGTCTCACCCCTGCCCACGAACGCCGAAACCCACCCCCGTCCACCGGCGCGAGCGCCCCCCTCTAACCCCGTATAACCGACAATCCCATTTTGGCATCCGGCCCTCGCGCGTGCGACAAAAGTCAGAAGCCCCGCCCCAAGCGCCGCCGTACAAAACAGCAGACCCGCACGCCATGAAAGCCGCCGACATCCGCGAGAAATTCCTCAAGTTCTTTGAATCGAAGGGCCACATGATCGTGCGCTCGTCCAGCCTTGTGCCCGGCAACGATCCCACGCTGCTCTTCGTGAACTCCGGCATGGTCCAGTTCAAGGACGTCTTCCTTGGAACCGAGAGCCGGCCCTATTCGCGCGCCACGACCTCGCAACGTAGCGTCCGCGCGGGCGGCAAGCACAACGACCTCGAAAACGTCGGCTACACGGCCCGCCATCACACGTTCTTCGAAATGCTGGGCAACTTCTCGTTCGGTGACTATTTCAAGCGCGATGCCATCCACTATTGCTGGGAACTGCTGACCAAGGTCTACGGCCTGCCGCCGGAAAAGCTCACCGTCACGGTCTACCAGGAAGACGACGAAGCGTTCGCAATCTGGGAAAACGAAATCGGCGTACCGAAAGAGCGGATCATCCGCATTGGCGACAACAAGGGTACACGCTACGCATCGGATAACTTCTGGACCATGGGCGATACCGGCCCGTGCGGCCCGTGCTCGGAAGTGTTCTACGACCACGGCCCGGAAGTGTGGGGCGGCCCACCGGGATTCGAGGAAGAGGACGGTGATCGCTTCATCGAGATCTGGAATCTCGTGTTCATGCAGTTCAACCGCGACGTCCAGGGCAACATGACGAAGCTGCCCAAGCAGAGCGTCGATACCGGCATGGGCCTCGAACGCCTGGCCGCCGTGCTCCAGCATGTGCATAGCAACTACGAGATCGACCTGTTCCAGGCGTTGATCAAGGCCGCAGCCCGTGAAACGGATACGCAAGACCTTACCAACAACTCGCTGAAGGTGATTTCGGACCATATCCGCGCGTGCTCGTTCCTAATTGTCGACGGCGTGATTCCCGGTAACGAAGGCCGCGGTTATGTGCTGCGCCGGATCGTGCGCCGCGCGATTCGCCACGGCTACAAACTCGGCCGCAAGGGCGCATTTTTCCATAAACTCGTGGCCGATCTGGTCGAGGAAATGGGCGCGGCATACCCGGAACTCAAGGACGCACAAACGCGCGTTACGGACGTTCTGCGGCAGGAAGAAGAACGTTTCTTCGAGATGATCGACCACGGTATGGCGATGCTCGAAACCACGCTCGCCGAACTCGATGCAAAGGGCTCGAAGCAACTGGACGGCGAACTCGCGTTCAAGCTGCACGACACGTTCGGTTTCCCGCTGGATCTGACCGCGGATGTTTGCCGCGAGCGCGGCATCACGGTGGACGAAGCCGCGTTCGACGAAGCCATGGTAAGTCAACGCGAACAGGCGCGTTCAGCGGGCAAGTTCAAGTCGGCGCAAGGTCTGGACTACGCCGGCGCCAAAACCATGTTCCATGGCTACGAAGACGAAATCTTCGACGACGCCAAAGTGGTTGCGCTCTACGTTGATGGTGTGTCGGTGAAAGAGGCGCACGTGGGCCAGCAGGCCGTCGTCGTGCTCGATCACACGCCGTTCTACACCGAATCGGGTGGTCAGGCGGGAGATCAGGGCGTGCTCGCGAACGCAGCGGTGCGCTTCGCCGTCGCCGATACCCTCAAGGTCCAGTCCGACGTTGTTGGCCATCACGGCACGGTCGAGCAGGGCACGTTGAAAGTGGGCGACGTGGTGAAGGCGGAAATCGATACGGTTCGCCGTCTTCGCACCGCCCGTAATCACTCAGCCACGCACTTAATGCACAAGGCGCTGCGCGAAGTGCTCGGCAGCCACGTGCAGCAAAAGGGTTCGCTCGTCGATCCGGACAAGACGCGCTTTGACTTCGCGCACAACGCGCCCATGACCGACGAGCAGATTCGTCGCGTGGAAGAAATCGTCAACGCGGAAGTGCTGGCGAATACGCCGGGCATCGTGCGCGTTATGCCTTACGACGAAGCCGTGAAGGGCGGCGCAATGGCGCTGTTCGGCGAGAAATATGGCGACGAAGTGCGCGTGCTCGACCTCGGTTTCTCGCGCGAACTTTGCGGCGGTACGCATGTGCAGCGTACGGGCGATATCGGCTTGTTCAAGATTGTGATGGAAGGCGGAGTGGCGGCAGGGCTTCGGCGCGTGGAAGCGATCACCGGTGACAACGCCGTGCGTTTCGTGCAGGAACTCGACGCGCGAATCAACGCGGCGGCGGCGGCGCTGAAGGCACAACCGTTGGAGCTCACGCAGCGCGTCACGCAAGTCCAGGATCACGTGAGGGCGTTGGAGAAGGAACTCAGTGCGCTGAAGTCGAAGCTTGCTTCCAGCCAGGGCGACGAACTCGTGTCGCAGGCGGTCGAGATCGGTGGCGTGTTTGTGTTGGCCGCGCAATTGCCGGGTGCGGATGGTAAGATACTTCGCGAAACCGTCGATAAATTGAAGGACAAGCTGAAGAACGCAGCCATTGTTCTGGCAGCGGCCGATGGCAACAAGGTCAGCCTGATTGCAGGCGTGACAGAGGAGGCATCGAAGAAGGTGAAAGCCGGTGATCTGGTGAACTTCCTTGCGCAGCAAGTCGGCGGCAAGGGCGGTGGACGGCCCGACATGGCGCAGGCGGGCGGTACCGAGCCGGAGAACCTGGCGGCGGCGCTGGCCGGCGTCAATGACTGGGTGAAGGGCAAGCTTTAAGCAGTTAGCCTTTCAGGCCCGTAGGCGTTTCAAAAAGCCCGTTCTGTCGCAACTACAGAACGGGCTTTTTTTCGTTTGCGAAAGACGTGGTTTCCACGCAGCCTCGAAGTGCGAATGTCGCCGCAAATATCTATGAAAACCGCAAGCAAATTGACAGGTATGAGGCTTGCTGTTCCTTGATCAGCGCAGGCAGGAGGCCTTGCGCGTCGACTACAAAAGGAACCTGTCTCATGAATCGAAAACTCGTCACACTCGTCGCCGCTTCCTCGATGTTTTTCGCCACCGGTGCCGTCTATGCCAAAGGATCTCTGGAAGGTGCGGCAGTAGGCGGCGTGGCGGGCAAGCATGGAGCGGTGGGCGCAGCCGGCGGTTGCGTGATCGGTCATAACGAAGCGAACAAGAAGGACAAGAAAGCGCAGCAGGCTGCGCGAGGCAATCAACCCGCCGGAAAACAACCCGGTAAAAGCGGTCAGCGGATAGGCGTGAATGGCGTGGCCACGGCGGTAGCCGCGCACTCGCTCGCGACCTGCTAAAATAACTGCCACGCCCACTATCACCCTGGCCCCTGACCGCATGCAACACCCTGACCGCATGCAACATTTTGCCTCCGACAACTCTACGCTGGCATCTGCCCCGAAGCGCTCGTTGCGCTGATCGAAGCCAACAACAGCGGCTATGAGCCAGCCTACGGCGACGATTCCTCGACCCTGGGCGTGTGCGACCGCATCCGCGACCTGTTCCAGACCGACTGCGAAGTCTTCTTCATTTTCAACGGCACGGCGGCCAATTCGCTGGCGCTCGCGTCCTCTGCCAATCGTATCACTCGGTTATCTGCCACGAACTTGCGCACATCGAAACCGATGAATGCGACGGCCCCGAATTTTTCTCCGGCGGCTCAAAGTTGCTGACGGCGCCGGGCATTGACGGGAAGCTCACGCCGGATGCTATCGAAGCCATCGTCACACGCCACGCCGACATTCACTATCCGAAGCCCAAAGTCGTCACGCTCACGCAATCCACTGAAGTGGGTACGGTCTACAGCGTGGAGGAAATTCGTGCAATCGCGGCCATCGCGAAACGCCGCCATCTGAAGGTGCATATGGGACGGCGCGCGGTTTGTGAACGCGGTCGCTTCGCTGAATGTGCATCCGTCGAAGATCACGTGGCGCGCGGGCGTCGATGTGCTGTGTTTCGGCGGCACGAAGAACGGCCTACCCGTTGGCGAGGCGGTGATTTTCTTCGATAAGGCGTTGGCCGTCGACTTTGCGTATCGGCTGAAACAGGCGGGGCAACTGGCGTGGAAGATGCGTTTTATCTCGGCGCCGTGGCTCGGTTTGCTTAATAACGATGTCTGGCTGCGCAACGCGCGCTATGCAAACCCCATGGCGCAATTGATGGCCAAGCGGGTGGAAGGCATAGAAGGCGTGAAGGTGATGTTCAAGCCGCAGGGGAACGCGGTGTTCGCCGTGCTGCCGCCGGCTGTTGCACAAGCGCTGCGCAATCAGTTCATCGGCTCGGGCGGTTGCCGGCTGATATGTGCGTGGGACACGCTGCCGGAAACGGTGGAACAGTTCGCCAGCGAGGTCCGCGCACTGTGCGCCGCCCACTGACCTTTTTAGATCCCCTGACCCCAGACTATGATCGAATACCATTTCTGTCCACGCGATGCCAACAAGCTCGTCGAACACGCCGATCCAAGCCACGAAGGCGGACTTGTGCGACTCGCGTGTCCGGACCCCGAATGCGGTTTCGTGCACTGGAATAACCCGCCGCCGGTGGTCGCGGTGATCGTGGGGTACTAGGGCAAGATCCTGCTCACGCGGCATGGCCCGAGGGCATGTTCGCGCTGATCACGGGTTTTCTCGAGAATGGCGAGACGTCCGAAGAGGCTATCGCCCGCGAAGTGCTCGAGGAAACCTCGCTGGTAGCGGAGTCGGTCGAGCTGGTCGGCGTGTATGAATTCATCCGCAAGAACGAACTGATCATTGCGTATCACGTGAAGGCAAACGGGACCATCAACCTGTCGCCGGAACTGCCGAATATCGTCTGGTCGAGCCCGCGAAGCTCAGGCCCTGGCGCGCGGGAACCGGCCATGCCGTGGCGGAGTAGATGCGCCGCCGCGGTCTGGCAGTGGAATATGTGGACCGACCCGGGGCAGTAAAACGCTTAACACCCGCACGGATTGATGGACTCCCGTGCGACTGCTAGCATATTAAATGCTTCACTCGACCGTCCGCCGGCGGACACTCGTCATGGCCTTCATCTTCTACCATCTTCTACGTCACCCACATCCATCTCGGTTACGACGCGCTCGACAGCGAATCACGGACGCGTGCTGACCGCGCGGGGCTTGTGTCACAGACCGTCCAGGCGCTGGAGCTGGATGCGGGCGCTGTTCTCATCTTCGATGAAACCCCGTCGAACCTAACCGAAGCGATGGTGATGAAAGCCGCCGCGCTCTACAAAAAGCGAAGGCTGCGATGGCCTGATGGCCGTGGGTGGCGGATCGTCCATTGATCTGGCCAAGGGTGTCGCGATCATGGCGACCCATCCGGGGACGTTGACGGAGGACGCGACCATCGAAGGCGGCAGCAAACAAGATCACCGCTGAGGCTGCACCGCTGCCGTGCCGACCACCTCGGGCACTGGCAGTGAAGTAGTGCGCGAGATCATCATTCTCGACGACGGCCGCACAAGCTCGGCTTTCACTCATGGCATATCTTGCCCAAGTCCGCAGTCTGCGATCCGTCGCTGACGCTGGGTTTGCCGCCCACGCTCACCGCTGCAACCGGCATGGACGTGATCGCGCATTGCATCGAAATATTTCTTGCACCGGCATTCAATCCGCCTGCCGACGGCATCGCGCTGGATGGGCTCGAGCGCGCGTGGGCGTCTATCGAACGGGCGACGCATGACGGTCAGGATCGCGATGCGTGCTGAACATGATGAGCGCGTCCATGCCGCCATGGCGTTCCAGAAGGGTCTGGGCTGCGTGCATTCGCTGTCGCATCTGCTGGGCGGTTTGGTCGTGAATGGCCGACTGCATCGTGGCACGCTGAACGCGGTCGTTTTGCCCGCCGTGCTGCGGGTCTCCCGGATAGGGACTTGTAGGAGGGTCGCGCTCACCCATGCCGCGACCGTCGAGACGCTTGGGCACAACGTTCCGCGTGTGTTTACGCTGGTGTTCGCGACCGGCACCACGCTTGTTGCGCTCGTGGGTGTGATCGGCGCGCCGCTGTTCGTGATCGAACCTTCGATGGCCGAGAACATCGGCCCCATCGTTTTTGTTGTCGTGGTCGGCGGTGTATTGGGGGCGGTGGGCGGAGCGTTGGTGGCGTCGCTTCTGATCGGATGCGTGCAGACGTTTGCAGTCCGTTGTCGCTTGGGAGCGTCGCCCAGTTTACCGGCGTTCCATTGCCGCCTGCTTGGGCTGCATTGAGCGTCGCGCAGATCGCGCCCGTGCTGCCGAATGTGCTGCTGGTCACGATGCTCGCACTGCGCCCTCGCGGACTCTTCGGCCAGCGTGGCGACGACGATGCTTAGCTTCCTCACCAACTCCCGCACCGCTCTGCGTCAGGCGCTTCCGTGGCTACTGCTCGTGGCCGGTCTTGCGTTGCCGCCGCTCTTCACCTCGCAGAGCTGGCTGCTCGCCTATCTCGCGCAAACCGCGACCATGATCGTGTTCGCGCTCTCATTCAACTTGCTGCTCGGCGAAACAGGGTTGCTGTCGTTCGGGCACGCCGTGTACGCCGGGCTCGGAGTGTATGCCGCCGCGCAAATCTTCAATCAATACCCCGTGCCGCTGCCCCTTTTGCCGTTGATCGGCGGCGTCTCGGCGGTGCTCGCGGCAGTCGTATTCGGCTTCTTTTCAACGCGTCGCGTCAGTACGACATTCGCGATGATCACGCTGGCTATCGGCGAACTGGTCGCGGCTGCTGTGTGGCTTGTACCGGGATGGTTCGGCGGCGAGGGCGGTGTTCCTATCGATCAGGCGAGCGGCCCTGTTATCTTCGGCTTGAACTTCGGGCCTTCGATTCAGGCCTATGTCCTGATCGCCGGATGGTGCGTGCTGGCGTGTATCGCGATGTTCGTGTTCTCGCGCATGCCGTTCGTGCGGGTGGCAAATGCGGTTCGCGATAACCCCGTGCGTGCGGCGGCTATCGGCTTCGATCCGCGCCGCGTGCGCTTTGCGATGGTGATCGTCGCGGCGTTTTTCGCGGGTGTGGCCGGCGGGCTTGGGCTGATCAATGTGGAACTGGCATCGGCGGAAGGGGTAGGCCTCGCGCGCTCGGGAAGCGTGCTGATCGCAGCGGTGATCGGTGGGACTGCAGAATTCTTTGGGCCGGTGTTGGGAGCCGTGGTGCTGACGTTTTTCAGCTTGGCGGTTGGGAGTGTATCGCTGGTGTGGGTAGCATATCTTGGGCTGTTTTTTGTGTGGGTTGCGGTGGTGGCGCCCAAGGCGCTTGGTGGGCTTTATTGCTGCATGATCGCGCGACGGTTACGCGGTTATCGCGTTTGCATTGTGCGTCGCTGGCGCGTGGATGCTGGCGATCATCATCGCTATGGAACTCGCTTATGCGCTGCAGTTCGATAGTCATGGGACGGCCTTGCGCACATCGCGGGTTTCCCTCTCGATGGCCGGCGGCATGCCGCTCCCTGGTGCTTCGCGTTCTTCAGCGCTGCGATTGTTGTTCTATTCACACGACAAGCCCGGAGCGCACCATGAACACCGTGCTTGAACTGAAGGAGATCACGAAGCGTTTCGGTGCGACGCAGATTCTTCGCGGCGTCGATCTGAGCATTCCCGAAGGCGAGCGTCATGCGTTGATCGGTCCCAACGGCGCAGGCAAGTCGACCTTGTTCGATCTGATCGCTGGACGCACGCAACCCACGAGTGGCCGCATTGCGTTGAACGGCTTTGACGTCACCGAGATGTCGGCTCACCGGCTGGGACGCAAGGGCCTCGCGCACACAAGTGTGTTCACGGGTCTCACCGTCCGCGACAACATCCGTTGCGCAGTGCTCGGGTCTCATGCAGCCACCGGAAGGATCGATGGTTTCGTTCGAGCGTGATCGACGAGGAGGCGCATCGGGTGATAACGGCTATCGGTTTTGCCGATCACAGCGATGCACTCGCCACCAGCCTCAGCTATGCCGAGTTACGCGCGCTTGATCTGGTGGCACTGGCCACGGGCGCGTCCGTGCTGTTGCTCGATGAACCCACCGCCGGTATGAATCACGCGGAAGCTGCGCGTGCACTCGCATTGATTCGCGAGACGACGCAAGCCAAGACCTTGTTGATCGTGGAGCACGATATGGAAGCGGTGTTTGCACTTGCCGATCGCATTTCGGTGCTTGTGCAAGGCTGCGTGATTGCTACAGGAACGCCCGCGAAATTGCAGCGAACCCAGCGGTTCGCGCGGCTTATCTCGGCGAAATGCCATGAGCCTGAACGCAGGATATGGCGCAAGTCATGTGCTGCACGACGTGAGCCTGCGTATAGGCGAGGGCGAGATCGTGGCCCTGGCGGGACGCAATGGCTCGGGACGCTCGACGCTCGCCAAAGCGCTGATGGGGCTTGTACGCATCCAAGGGATAGCAAACTTTCGCGGGGTATCGATGATCGGAAAACGGCCTCACGTTATCGCGCGGATGGGCGTGGGCTACATGCCTGAACAGCGTGATGTCTTCCCGACGTTGAGCGTGCGCGAAAACCTGCAGCTTGGCATCAAGCGGGGCGGATCGCGTTTCACCATCAACGACGCGGAGCAACTTTTTCCCGTGTTGCAGGAACGTGCGGCCGTGAAGGCGGGAATGTTGTCAGGAGGCGAGCAACAAATGCTTGCGCTTGCACGGAAGTTGATGGGCGATCCGTCGTTAGTGATCGTCGATGAACCGACTGAAGGGCTCGCGCTACAGGTCGTGGAGCAAGTCTCTTCATGCTTGAAGAACCTGAGGGACCGTGGCATAGCGATTCTCTTGATCGAACAACGCATGAGCATTGCGCGTGAGCTGGCCACGCGGGTCGCCGTGATGGGTCACGGCACGATCATTTTCGACGACACGCCCGCCGCGCTTGCTGCGAACGAGCGTGTGATCAACGAATGGCTTTCAGTCGGCGGCTAAGCTACGAAGTTGAGTGACGAAACTAAGGAAGGTCTGCATAACCCATAACCTGTTTTTCGGAGTGCGGGCCTTTTGCTTCCTGCGCGTTGCGGCGTTGAGAATT
>CALNPU010000085.1 GCA_940588625.1 uncultured Caballeronia sp. | reverse complement strand
CACCGCCTGGCAACACGGCCATGTGGAAAGGCATGCGCCGTTTGGCCGACATGCAGCCAAGCTTCAGTCTTGCATGCGATAGATATGCTTAACCGAAAGGCATACCGGTGGGGTTCAGCAAGACGAAATCGGCCTCGCTGCCGGGCTTTAATGTTCCGCATGTCGAGCACTTGAGCCGCGCCCGTAGTCGCGAGCCAGAACATTTGCGCTGCGGTCAGATGATGGCCCGTCAGGCGCGCGATCTTGTGCGTTTCGCCCATGGTTTGCAGCATCGAAAACGTCGTGCCGCCTACGTCGGTTGCAAGCGCCACCGGCATCTTCACGGCGCTTGCCTTTTCAATGTCGAACAAACCGCCGCCGAGGAACAGGTTCGACGTCGGGCAATGCGACGCCACCGCGCCGGTTTCAGCCATGCGCTGGCGGTCCGTATCGTCGAGATAGATACAATGGCCGTACACCGCGTGCTCACGCAGCAAGTCGTAGTGATCGTAGATATCCAGATAGCTCCAATGCCCCGGAAACAGGCTTTAGACCCATTTGATTTCATCGGTGTTTTCTGCAACGTGGCTCTGGATATACACATTCTGATGTTGGCGCGCGAGCACGGCGCACGCTTCGAGTTGCGCCTCCGTCGAGGTCGGCGCAAAACGCGGCGTCAGCGCGTATTCCTGGCATCCCCGGCCGTGCCAGCGCGCGATGAGTTCGGCGCTGTCGTCGTAGCCCGATTGTGCCGTGTCACGCAAATACTCCGGGCAATTGCGATCCATCAGCACCTTGCCCGCGATCATTCGCAGGTTGCGCGACTCGCTTTCGCTGAAGAAGGCATCGGCGGATTGCTTGTGGACCGTGCAGTACACGAGCGCTGTAGTCGTGCCGCAAGCCAGCAGTTCATCGATGAAAAAGCCCGCCGTCTCGCGTGCGTACACCGGGTCTTCGAACTTGCGCTCGGTCGGAAACGTGTACGTGTTCAACCATGGCAACAGACCCGGCGCAGGAGAGGCAATCATCTCGGTCTGCGGATAGTGAATGTGCGAGTCAATGAAACCCGGTACGATCAGTTTGTCCCGCAGGTCCCGCGCGATTGCGGCGGGCGCAATGGCGGCACGCAACGCCGCATACGCGCCGGCTGCCACCACGCGGCCATCTTCCACCAGAAACAGGCCGTCAGTTTCGTACACGGCGTTGTCGTCGGAAAGAGCGGGGGCGTCGCGGAAAGTGAGTAGCTGTGCGCGGTAAGCGGTCTGAGTCATGGGTGAAACGTCTCCAGTAAAGCGGGTCAACGCCCTTATAGCTGTGTCAACAACAGCAACGACAGCGCGGCGACAATCCACATCGCCAGCTTGATTTCTTTTCTGCGGCCGGTGAACGACTTGATCACGACAAATGCGAGGAAACCGTACGCAATGCCGTCGGTGATCGAATACGTCAACGGGATCAGGATCATCGCAAGGAAGGCGGGAATGGCTTCGTCGAAACGGCTCCATTCAATCTGCGTGATCGACTCCATCATGAACACACCGACCAGCACCAGCGCGGTCGCGGTCGCAATGGCCGGTACCAGCGAGAGCAGCGGCGAGAGGAACAGGAAGGGCAGGAGACACAAGCCGGCGACCACCGCGACCAGCCCTGTGCGGCCGCCCGCGGAAATACCCGCCGCCGATTCCATGTACGCATTCGCCGGGCTTGTGCCGTGCGGTGCGGAGACCAGTGCGGCGAACGAATCGACCATCATCGACTGGCGGATGTTGCGCGGCTTGCCGTCTTTGTCGTAGAGCTTGCCGGCTTCCGAGATCGCTATGAAGGTGGAAAGGGCGTCGAAAAAAGACGTGAACAGCATCACGAAAATAAACGGCAGTAGATCAGCTTCAGCGAGCCGAGCAGATCCAGTTGGCCGACCGCCGAATAATCTGGCGCAGAGAACAAACCGTTCCAGTTCCGAAGGTCTTGGTGGCAATAGCGGCTGGCCAGTAAGCGGTGCCGTCGCCCCAGAAGCGGCCGATCGGAATTGCTATCACGGTCGTGAAAATGATCCCGAGCATCAGTGCGCCGGTCACGCGGCGCGCGACCAGGATGGTGGTCACCGCGAGACCGATCAGGAACGTGATCACCACTGGATTCAGCGACGCCGAATGCACGATCATCACCGGGTCGCTGACAACAAACTTTGCGTTATAACCAGCCCGATCAGGCTGATAAACAACCCGATGCTGCAAGACACCGCATGACGCAGGTTCGCCGGAATCGCATCGACAACCAGCTTGCGTGCGTTGAACGCCGCAAGCACTGCGAAGATCACGCCGGACCAGAACACGCAGCCGAGCACCGTCTGCCAGGGCATCTTGCCGCCGTGAACCATCAACGCGAACAGCGCGTTCATGCCCATGCCGGGCGCGACGAGCACCGGGTTGCGCGCGTAGGAGCCCATCGCACAACTGCCGAGGAAACTGACGATCACGGTGGCTGTCAGTGCTGCCGGAAATGGCACGCCGGCCTGCGACAGGATCCCGGGGTTGACGACGATGATGTACATCGCCGTGAGAAAGGTCGTGATGCCCGCAACAATCTCGGTCTTCGTGCGCGAACCCGCTGTACGGATGCCGAAAAAGCGTTCGAGCGTCGTTGTGTCGTTGGTAATCGTAGCCATGGCGTTCTCGCTCCGCCGCGTGCTAGTAGGCATCGAGTTTCGCGACCATGGCGAGGCGTTCGGCGTCCGTCACGAACAACGCTTCCAGGCTGTTTTTCAGCAGCGTGTAAACCTTGGCATCGGTGAGTTTTAACGCTTCAGTGATCGCGAAGTAGTTGGCGTTCAGGTAGCCGCCGAAATACGCTGGGTCGTCGGAGTTGATTATCACCCACGCCCTGGTCCAGCAGCGCCTTGAGCGTGTGTTTCGTCATGTCGTCGAACACGCGCAGCTTCAGGTTCGACAGCGGGCAGACGGTCAATGCAATGTGCGCACTGGCCAGACGGGAGACCAGCGCCGGGTCTTCCGCTGCGCACGCCGTGATCCAGGCGATCCACTTTCAACAGATCGATCCCTTCGTACACGTACTCAGGCGGCCCTTCTTCGCCCGCGTGCGCTACGAGTTTCAAGCCCTTCTTCTCATGTGCCTTCGCGAACACGCACTCGAACTTCGAAGGCGGATGGCCGCGTTCGGAGGAATCCAACCCGACACCAATCAGCCGAGAGCTTGTATTGGTCGAACAAGGGCAACGCTTCATCGAACGTCTTGAACGCATCTTCTTCCGGCAAATGGCGCAGGAAACACAGGATCAGCTTGCTCGTCAAACCGCGCCGCTCACCTTCGGCCAGCGCGCTTTCGATACCCGCGACCACTGTGGCGATCAACACACCGCGTTCGGTGTGCGTGACATGATCGGCCAGCGCGCGTTCGACGTACTCCATCGTCATGCCGTGGAAATCGCGCTCGTGCAGCAGCACGCTCACGCCTGCGTAGTAGATGTCGAGGAACGACTGCAGGTCGGTGAACGCGTAGGCCGTCGATAGAGTCGTACGCAAGCGTCACGCCATTGCGTTTTGCGAGTTCGAAGATTAGTTCGGGTTCGAGCGAACCCTCAATGTGAGAATATGGAGTTCGGCCTTGGGCGCGCGGGCGATCTTGTCATCGAGAGTGGAATTCATGCTTGTTTTGTGCTTTAAAAGGTCTGGATCACGCGATTTGCGGATGCTGCGCGGAATTGTAGCTGTGCGCGGCGCGTTCCTAGACCTTCTGCAGCAACTGCGCTGCGACTGAAACGGCAATCATCTCCGGCGCTTTATCGGCTATGCTGGGTACGCCGATGGGACACGTCATGCGCCCGATTCGCATGTTATCGATGCCCCGCGCCGCCAGCCGCCGTTCGAACTGCACCTTCTTCGTATGCGAACCGATCATGCCGAAGTAGGCGAAATCGCCGCGCCTGAGGATACGTTCGGCGAGCGCGTGGTTGTGCGTCGTCACCACAAAGTAACTATTTGGCCAGCACCTCGTCCACGGCGGCTTCCGGGATTCCACTGGCGTCCATCGTGACGTTCGGGGGGAGCTGGTCTATGGGCGGGAAGGTTTCATCGCGCTCGTCCACCCACACTACGTGGCAGGGCAAATTCGCGAACACCCTGACCAGCACCGCGCCCACGTGGCCGGCACCGAACAGCACGACTGGAAACTCGCGCAGCGCGATGGTTTCGGTCAGCACAGCAATGCGCCGCTTTCATCGAAACTCGCACCGTCCCAGAGCAAGCAATCCGGACCGGTCACGCCCGGTTCCGGGTCAGAGATCATCACCCCGTCCGGAGTCGGGCCAAAGCCGACGCTGCGTACGGTGGATAGTTTCTGCGCCATGCGTTTGTTCAACGACGTGACCCAGCCAAGATAGCTTATATCCAGCCGTTCGAACGCCAGACGACCGCGCCGCCGCAGCACTGGCCGAGGCTCGGGCCAAGCGCGAAACGCTCGAGCCGGCGCATGTGCAGACTGCGCGCACCGTCTTTCAGGACCTGCCGCGCCGTTTCGATAGCCTTCCCTCCAGATGCCCGCCGCCAATGGTGTGGCGTGCGTCGTCGTGTGTGACGATCATCTTCGTGCCCGCCTCGCGCGGCGCCGAGCCTTCCACGCGCGCGACCGTCACCAGCACGACGGCGTCGCCGTGTGCGAGAAGGTGTTGCAGATCGTGCAGCCAGGCTTGCATCGAATAGGCTCCGGGTTCGTTAGTTGACCGGCGCGGGCTGGGCGACGTCCGGAGCCGTCGCGGCGAGCGTTTTCGATGCCTGCGCGTCAAATCGACTCGGGCGTGGCGGGGGCGCGCAGGGCGGGCGCGTTGACCGAGTCCGGCGCGACCGACGCCACCGCGGCGCGGATGGCCAGCAACACCGAGAAACCGAGCAGCAACGGCGGTTCGCCCACGGCTTTCGACCGGAACACGGTCGGCTCGACGTTATGGTTTTCGTAGAGTGCGACGTTCATTGCGGCCGGGATGTCGCTCACCGACGGAATCTTGTACGTGGACGGCGCATGCGTCATCAGGCGGCCGTCGCGATTCCACCAGAGTTCTTCTGTTGTGAGCCAGCCCATGCCCTGGACAAAACCACCTTCCACCTGGCCGATATCGAGCGATGGATTGATCGACTGCCCCGCGTCGCGGAGGATGTCCGCGCGCAACAGGTGCCACTCGCCGGCGAGCATATTCACGACCACTTCCGAGATGGTCGCGCCATACGCGAAGTAGTAGAAGGGCTGGCCGGTCAGCGTTTTCGAATCCCAGTTGACCTTGGGCGTGGCGTAAGAAAGGTTCGGGGTGGCTTTGGGCAGCCAAGAGCCTGCCGCATACGGTGACCCCAGGCGAACGGTTCGGTGAGGATCCGAACCGCCCGACAATCGGTTTAACCAGCCCGCAATCTGCACTTGCCCCACAAACTGCCGGTGACAGCCAGGAAGATCACCACAAATGCGATAAGGCCCCATTGCGGAAGCGAGAGCCCAAGAATGGGCGGATAGGGCGTTTCGCAAAGTCCCGCGACCTTGAATACCTGAGGCAGCCATTGCGCGGGGGGAAGAGCGTCCACGACGGGTTGAAGTGCGTCGAACTCGCAACTGAACCCGGGATGCGCCTGCACATAGACATGCCGTCCGGCTGCGACCACGCCCCCGAGAGCTGAAAGCGCGACCAGCGTCTCGAGCAATGCGATCCCGCGCCATCCCTTGAAGGAAGCGCCGAGCAGGGCAAAGACTGCGATCAGCGCGAAAAAGTATCGTTGAATAATGCACAGCGGACAGGGATCTTCGCCTTTGACGAACTGAAGATAGAGCGCTCCGCCAACGAGCCCCAGACAAATCACAGCGAGCAAAACCAACAACCGCCGTTCGCGGCGAATCCCGCGTTCGTCGTGGTACATGGTGAAATGATTCAAGGAGTTGTTCATATTTTCCGAATTGTTCGAGAAAAAAGCACCTGAAAGAACGCATCTGGCGATGGAATTCTATCGCGATCGCTGTAGCCAGGTGGTTTCAGGCGCGACATGAGTTGCTCAGCGCGTGGTTTCGAGTACGGCTCCCACGGCACGACCGATGGAGAGCAGGGCGTCGTCACCGAACGGCGGCGCCCCGGCCAGCATGAGGCCGACCAGCGCTTCGCCGCCGTGTTCGAGACCGGCCACACGCGGCGGCACGATCGGCACAGTCGGACACACGATGGCGTCGAATCGTTGCCACAGCGCGCGCCTGCTCGATCATCGCCGCGCGCGCTTGCAACAAGTCTATGTAATCGGCTGTGCTGGCGGGCTGGCATTTCATGACCCGTACGTGCACGCGCGGATCGTATTGATCTGCAGCAGCGGCCGGTGCCATGCATAAGCCTCGACCGACGCGAAGCTGAAGCGGTTGATCTCGACGAGCTGCTCGAGCGGTGTGAAACGCACGTCTTCCACCAGGGCGCCAGCTGCCGACAGATGTCCGATCACAGCGGAGTATGCGTTGGCGACCGTTTCGTCGACGCCGTCCATTACGTAGTTGGTCAGCACGCCAAGACGCACGCCATCCAGTGGCCGGGTAGCCGGCACACCGGAGTCGCGCCCGGCCAGGATACGGTCGACAAGTGCGCAGCACGCGACCGACAACCCGACCGGTCCGAACGAGTTGAGCGTGGTGGAGAGCGAGATGCCGCCTTGCGTGGGCACACGGGCAGCGATCGGTTTGAAACCGTTGAGTCCGCAAAGCGCGGCAGGGATGCGGATGGAACCGCCGTTGTCGGTGCCGAGTGCGATGGCGGCCATGCCGTCCGCCACCGACGCCGCAGCCCCAGACGACGAGCCGCCGGCAATCCGCTCGTCACCCGGCACATCCCTTCGATACGGCGAGCGCGGCGTTCCGTAATGCGGGTTCAGCCCGAGTCCAGAGAACGCAAATTCGCTCATGTTGGTACGCCCGATGATTACGCCGCCCGCAAGCCGCAGCCGCGCCACGGCGATGGCGTCAGTTTTGGCCGGCAACGCGTCAGCCAGTACACGCGAGCCTGCGCGCGTCACCTGGCCTTCGATGTCGAAGAGGTCCTTGATCGACACAGGAATGCCTGCCAGCGGCGAAAGCACCGTGCCGGCACGGCGCAGTGCGTCGGCGGCGCGGGCACGGTCTGCATCGACGTGTACGAAGGAGACCGCTCCTTGTCCCGAAGGGTCTGCAATGCGCTCGAGCGCCTGCTCTACCAGCTTGCGGCTGGTGGTTTTACCGTCGCGTAGCGAGGCGGTGAGTCGTGCGAGAGACGCGAACTGAGGCGAAGTGGTGGGCATGATGTCGAGAGAAACCGGTGGCTTGACGGGCTACAAACAGAGCTACAAAATGACGTTGCAAAATTAGGCTGGGACGCGCGGGAAGTGATCCGTTCGCGCCATGGCATCGCGGCTTTGCGCGCTGACGCCCACCATGAAACGCCTCAGATAACTTGCCTCAAAGTGGCTGTCATTCTAAGTCAGTCGAGTAAGAAATACTCGACGCGACGCGCGCGGCGCTTGATAAACCGGGCTCCTCCGCCATTCGGCTGATAGCGCGGCAGCGGCTTCCTCTCTAAGCTTGGTCAGGCCTTGCAGGCGTCTTTGGGGGCGGAAAACAACAGCCCTATAAAAACCCAAGCGTTTAGGTTTACTTGCGCGCTACCAACAGATAGAGTGAATATATGCTAACAACTTTCCACATCGTTCCACATCGGCGCTGCCCGTGTCGTGATTTATTTGAACGACCGTCATCCTGCCCACGTGCATGTTCTTGATGGCAAGCAACGTGCCATATTCGACCTGCGCTGTCCAGCGGGACCGTCGACTCTGCAAAGGAATCGCGGCTTTTTGCACGTTGATGCAAATACCTTTGCCCGCCGCATGCAAAACGTAGTCGGCTCGTTGTGCACTGAATCCAAAGCGGTCGTCGCGGCGCGCGTGGCGGGCGGTCGTGGTGGAAAGCGCTGAGCGTGACGAAGGTGCTGTGCTCGCGAAGAAATAGCCGGCGTTTGATCTACCGCGCTTGCGCGGTCGGCGGCGTAATCGTGCCTCGGCGGGAATGCTGCGAGAACGTTCGGGGGGCACAATTGGCGTCTTTTCCTTTCCTTTGCACGGCGCCGCCATTTTCTGGTCACCCAAGCGCCGAAATTATCCAGGACCGTGTACGCCACCGGCACGACCACCAGCGCTTCAGTAAAGACGAGGTGATGACGCAGCCAATCACCGTCTGGCCCAGCGCAAGCGACAGCATGCCGAAGATCATCGCGAGCGTGGTCATCGGGATCGGTCATAGCCTGCGCGTGCTGCTTCCAGCAACGCATCAGTGCGGGTCATCGGGTGGCCTTTGCCGGACGCGTCGAGCAGGGTGCCGCGCCTGATTCGCGAAATCGACCAGCAGGATCGAGTTCTTCGTGACAAGGCCGATCAGCATGATGAAGCCAATGATCGAGAACATGTTGACGCGTTGCTGCCGGACAGCAGCAACGCGAGCAGCACGCCCACCAGCGTCAGCGGCGGCCGTCATGATCGCGAGCGGCTGCAGGAAGCTGCCGAATTGGGACGCGAGGATCATGTAGATGAAGATCACGTCGAGCACGAGCGCCTCGACCGCATAGATGAACGACTCGTTCATGCTCTTGGTCGAGCCGCCGAAACTGTAGCGGTAGCCAGCGTGAAGGCACATCTTGTCGAGCGTTTTCTTGACGTCGGCGGCCACTTTGCCTGGCGAGCGGCCCATGACGTTCGCCGAAATCTCGACTTCCCGCGACAAATCCCGTCGCCCAATCACGTCCGGTCGGGTGGTTTCGGTAATGGCGGCAACCTGACGCAGGAGCACGAGCAGCGGCGCGCCGTTGGCGTCGGTGCGGCTGGTGGTGATCATCAGCTTTGTGACAGGTCGTCAACACATTGCGACGCTGCTCCGAGCGCAAACGCACGCTCACGTCGTAATCCTGATCGTCGGGCGCACGCCATGTGCTGATGGCGTCGCCTGACAGCAGCGGGCGCAGTGCCTGGCCGACTTCGGCTACGCCCACACCGAGGTCTGGCGCGAGTTCGCGCCGGACGTCGATGGCGACAATGGGTTTGTCGCCCTTCAGGCTCGCGTCCAGGTCAACGAGGCCGGGAAATCTTCCACAAGCGCTGCGGCGCCTCTGCAGAGAGACACCTAAGTTCGCCCAGGTTGTCGCCTTGCAGGCTGAACTGCACGGCCTTGCTGGACACGGCCCGTCTGGCATGCCGATTTCGGTCGCCACGATCCCGGCAATGCTCTGCAGGCGCGTGCGGAATACCTGATTCAGCTCCTGCACGCCGCGGGTCCGTTCGCGGCGTTCTTTCAGGCGCACGGTGATCTGCGCCTTGTTTTTCCCTTACGCGTTGCCGGAGTTTGATCGTCGCGTAGCCGTAGCGAGTTTCGGGGAATTGCGCGGAATTGCGCGAGCGCCGCTTCGACCTGCCGGACTTTGTCGGCGGTCGCTTCCAGCGAGGTTCCATACCGGCGTGTTCAAGCCAATTTGCGTGGTAGAGAAGTCGGCATTGGGTATGAATTCAGTGCCGATCAGCGGCACGAGGAACAGGCTGCAGACAAAGTCTAGAAGGCGACCGAGAGGGTGATGATGCGATGCCTGAGCGACCAGTCGAGCAGCCGCTGATAGAACCGCGCGAGTCGTTCTACATCGCGCTCGAAGAAGGCCAGCAAACGCGTGAGATGTTGTGTACCGCGAACGTGCAGCGTGGGATCGGGCCAAATCGACGAGAGCATGGGGTCGAGCGTGAACGACACGAACATCGAGATCAGCACCGCGGCCGCGACCATCACGCCGAACTGGTGAAAGAACCGGCCGATGATGCCGATCATGAACCCGACCGGCAGGAATACGGCGACGATCAAAAACGTCGAGCACGGCTAGAGCGATTTCCTTCGTGCCATCGAGCACGGCCGTGCGGTGATCCGAACCAAGCTGAACATGCCGGACGATGTTTTCGCGCACCATGATCGCGTCGTCGGTCAGCAAACCCACGCACAGTGACAACGCCATCAGCGTGATGACGTTGATCGTGAACCTGGCTGTGTACATGAACGCAAACGTGCCGATCAACGTGATCGGCAGCGTGAGCCCGGTGATCGCGGTGCTACTCCACGAGCCCAGGAACAGAAACATGATCGCGATGGTCAGCAGTGCGCCCTCGAGCAGCGTGCCCTTGACTTCGTTCACGCTGTTTTCGATATCGAGCGACGAGTCGTCGGTGATGTCGATCTTGACGCCTGGCGGCAGCGTTTTTTGCAGCGCCTCGACTTCCGCCCGGATACCATGCGCCACGTCGACCGTGTTTTCGCCCTGTGCCTTGACCACCGATAAAAACAGCGCACGGTTGCCGTTCAGTAGTGCCATGCCGGGCTCTTCCTGCCCGTCGACTACTGCGCCACTTGATCCAGCCTGACGGGATGCGCCGCATTCGATGTCCGCGGCGCGCGACAATGATGCGGTTGAAGTCATCGGGTGTCTGGAAACGGCCCTTGACCTGCACTGGCTGTTCGATGCTCGCCGACGTCAGCGGCCCCGCCGGAATCTCCTGATTTTCGTTCTGCACGGCACGGATCACCTGATCCACGCCAACAGAAAGCGCCTGCAGCTTGTCCGGGTGACATCGATCCGAACCTGCCGCTTCACGCCGCCCACAATGCTCTGCTCAGAGCCCACGCCGCGTACCGTTTCCAGGCGCTTGCGCACGATCTGGTCGCGGCAGTCGTGAGGTCGCGCGTGCTCAGGGCGAAGCCCAGTGCGTTGGACACGGCAACCGTGATGATCGGCATGTCGGCCGGGTCATAACGCAGCACGCGCGGTTCCTTCACGCCGTCGCGCAGATCGGGCCGGATCAGGACGATCTCGTCGCGGACGTCCTTGCGCAGCCTGCATGACGTTCGTCGAGAAATCGAACTGGACGATCACGACCGACAACGCGTCGTAGGAGTGCGATGAAATTTCGTCGATACCGCTGATCGTGTTGACGGCTTCCTCGATCTTGCGGGTAACGTCGGATTCGACCGATTCCGGCGATGCCCCTCGGATACGCCGTCTGGACAACGACCACGGGAAAGACGATATCCGGAAATTGATCGACCTTCAGGCGCTCGTACAGGAACAGTCCGATCACGAGAAACGCCGCCATCATCATAGCGGCGAATACGGGGTTATTGATGCTGACGCGCGTGAACCACATGGCTTGCGGCTCTGCTATTGAGTAGTGGCCGCAGCCGTAGCTGCAGACACAGCCGCTGGCACCGCGGCGGCTTGTCCTGGCCATGCGCACGGCGCTGCCGACGCGCAACGCGCCGAGGTTATTTTTCACGACCTGCTGGCCTTCCTTGAGCGGTGGATCGACGAGCTGTGTCCAGCTCGCGCCGTCGGCTTCCCCCGTTGCGGCCGTGGTGACAGGTACCTCGACGAGCTTGCCGCCGGAGATTGCGTAGACGCTGTGGCTTGGGCCGTCCGTGCGCACTGACGATGCCGGCACCACCAGCGCATTCGGCGTACTGCCTACTGTCAGGCTGCCCGTGCCGAACATGCCGACCCGCAGTGTCGTGGTCGGATTAGGCACCTGGATATAATCATGATCGAGCGCGAGCCCGGCTGTGCTGCTGGGTTGATGCGTGTGACCGCGGCAGTGATGGGCGTATCGACGCCGTCGAAGCGAATGGAAACGGTCTGGCCGGTCCGTACGCGGCCGATTTCCCCGACGGGCACCGGGGCTTCGAGTTCGAGCTGGGTCAGGTCGACGACGGCGAATAATTTGCTGTCGACGACCACACGTTCGCCGGGTTCAATGCTGCGTGATATGATCTGGCCGCTGAACGGCGCACGCACGATGGTGTCCGCCACCGACAGATTCGACGACACCAGCGCCGCCCGGGCCGCGGCGAGATTCGCGGCGGCGATGGCATACTGGCTTTGGGCGGTATCGAACGCATTTTTCGAGATGAAGCCTTTTTCGACTAGTACGCGGACGCGGTTGTTTTCGAGTGTTTGTTTCGCGATTTCCAACTAGCCGGCCATCGCGGCCATTTGTCCGCGTGATTGCTCGGCGCGCGGTGTAGTCGCGGGCATCGATGGTCGCGAGTATTTGTCCGGCTTTGACGGTAGTCGAGCGCCGAGCCGGCTACTTTCGCCTTGACAGCGGCCTGTGTGACGGCGCGAAGTGATACAGTGAGCGGCAGCGTTTCAGGCAGTGTGTGGCGCGCGAGTATGGAAAGGACTCGCCCGCTGAGGACGGAGCCGACGCAGACGTTGATGCCGGAGCGGTGACGCTTGCGCGTTTTCTGAGCGTGTGCGTGATGCTGAGCGCCAGCACGATGACCACAACGATTGCCACGATGAAGATGTTTCGTTTTTTTCTTTGATAAATGCATTGCTGCGAGTGAGCGGATCTGGAAGCACGCCGCACGATAGCGCATTTACGGCTGGGGGGGGCGTCAAAGTTGCGGGAGGCCGTGTAGAGGGCCGCCCCCAAGCTTGACGCCTGCGATTAAATCGTCCGTGAAAACCGCTGCGTTGCCTTGCCGGCCATATACTGATCGAAGATCATCGCCACGTTGCGCACGAGCAGGCGCCCGGCGGGAAGCACCTCAATCCCATCGCGTGTCATGTTAACCAGCCCATCAGATTCAAGCGGTTTCAACCGCTCCAGCTCATTGGCGAAAGCATCGCCGAAACGAATCCCATAAGCCGCTTCCAGAGCGTCGAAGCGCAGTGAAAACTGACACATGATTCCGGTGATGATGTCGCGCCACAGCTGATCGTCAGCGCTCAGGCGGACCCCACGCGCAATAGCCGCTCGCCATGATCGATCACAGCGGCATAACCGGCCATGTCCTTGGCGTTCTGCGCGTAGACATCGCCGACTTTGCCGATAGAGGAAACTCCCAACCCGATCAGATCGCAATCCGCTTGCGTGCTGTACCCCTGAAAGTTGCGATGAAGCGTCCCGGCCCGCTGTGCAACCGCGAGTTCATCATGGGGTAGAGCGAAATGAGCCATCCCGATGTACACTACACATAATCCGCCTCGGTCAGTTTTCTCGGTCAGTTGTTTCTCGATAACCCGTTAGAGGATCGCCAGACGCACGCCCGGCGAAGGCAACGTGGTTTCGTCGATCTGGCGCTGCATCTTGAAAACGCCCGGCATATGCGCATAGCCGAACACCGAAAACCGGTCGGGCGCGAGAGTGATAATTGTGTCGAGCGTTCGGCTGAAACTCTCCACGTTCTGATGCGGTAAATCATAGATTAGGTAGGTGACGCTGAACGATTTGAAGCCTTCGGTTCGTGCCGCCGACATTACCGTTTGCGTCATCTCGAGCAGTTGCACGCGATTGACCGCTTGCTGCACGCGCAGATCAAAGTCCTGCACGCCGAAGCTCAGCCGGTTGAAACCCAGCCCGCGCAATACGCCGATTGTTCCCGCTGATGCCTCGCGCGGATCGACTTCGATCAAATATTCGGCCTGCGCGTCGGGCAGCAAACGAAACGACTTGAGCTTCCGTTTCAGCCGATCAAGATACGGACGTGCGTGCGCAGCACGGTTTTTCGTAGCGATCTTGTTACAGCCGCAATAGAAACTAGAAACAGACGGTGTCGCAGAATGGGATATGGAAGTAGAGCGAAAGATCTGCCGATGCCGCTCCCGGGTCCGCCGCCGCCCGATGGTAATGGGCAAGATCGAAGGTGTCTGTGAATTGAACGGCGGTTGGGTACGACGTATAACGCGGACCGGCCGTCGTATTTAGTGAGCAGATCGGGGCGGAAGAGGGACATTGTGGACAGACTTGAGGAGGGTGCTCCGAGTCTAGCCGACACGTTTCCTCGGTTCTTGCGATAATGCCACAGCCGCGCAGTGGCATATATTGGGTTACCTCGCTTGGGTTACCTCGCGCGTCAAATGTGCCCGAACCGATGTCCCACCGCCCAGGATCCGGACTCCGCCCACGCGTGCCGCGAAAGTTGCGGCGCATGCTGTATCGCGCCGTCCATTTCGAGCGCGATTCCCGGCATGCCCAACGGCAAGCCGGCCGCTTGCGTTGCGTTCAGCTAGGGGTGGATCTGCGCTGTGTGATTTCCGGCGATCCGCGCAGGCTGGCCTGCTGTTCGGGCTTGCAGCCATCGGAGTCCATGTGCGGCGACACGCGGACTTACGCGCTGGCCGGCTCACGCAACTCGAAATCGATACGCAACCTGAGCGCGTCTAGCCGGTCGAACGCTCACCGCTCAGTTTCAAATTCAGGTTCATATTCAAGTTCAAGTCACTGGAGAATTTCGCATGACTCAAGCCGTTGCGCCGAAGCGGCGCCGGTTCCTACTCGCTGCCGTTGGCGGCGCGGGCACAGTGGCGCTGGGAACCCAGGGATGCGCCGCTTCGATATTTCCGTTCATCCCCGATCACTACACGTTCAGCCAGGCGCAAGTCCAGGACGCAGTGCAGCGCAAGTTTCCGCTGGAGCGTCGGGCCTCGCAGATCTTCGATGTCACGCTGAGCAATCCGCTGGTTGGCCTCGCGCCCGACCGCAACCGGATCACCATGCGGCTGGACGCACGGCTTGCCACGCCATTCATGCCAAATCCGGTCACCGGAATATTTACGCTTTCCAGTCAACTTTCTTACGATGCACCCAGCCACTCGGTCGTTCTGATGTCGCCGACTGTCGACGATGCCCAGGTCTCCGGCGAGGCTGCGCAATACAACGAGCAGATCAACGCGGTCGGCGCGGTCATGGCGACGCAGTTCCTGGATCGTTACCCCATCTACACATTCGAGCCAGAACAATTACATTTTGCCGGCGTTAACTACGAACCCGGTACAATCACCGTCCTTACAAACTGCATACGCGTGCAGATCGTCGAGAAGTAACTCTTCCCGAACTCTTCCCGATGAAGTCCAGTACGCGCGTGCCTGAACGATTGGCTGGCGACGGCCAAACTGTGCCAAAAGGACGGAGCGATGGACTGGATTCTGTTTTGCAAAGCGCTGATTCTGGGTGTGGTGGAGGGTTTGACTGAGTTTTTGCCAGTATCGAGCACGGGACACCTGATTGTTGCGGGCAGTCTGCTGAATTTCACAAATGCCCAGGCAAAGACCTTTGACGTCGTCATTCAATTTGGCGCGATTCTTGCGATTGTCTGGGAATACCGGCGCAAGATTGGCTCGGTGGTGGCCGGGTTGCCTACGCAGCCTAAAGCCCGCCGGTTTGCGTTGAACGTGATCATTGCGACCATTCCGGCTGTCGTGCTCGCCCTGTTGTTCGAAAAGCACATCAAGGCCGTGTTGTTCGCGCCAGTGCCTGTCTCCGTGGCGCTGATCGTGGGCGGGATCGTGATCTTGTGGACGGAAACGCGGCACCGCGAGCGCAGCATCGCGCCGCGAGTGACGTCGGTGGACGATCTTTCTTACGCCGATGCCCTCAAAGTCGGGCTCGCCCAATGTTTCGCGCTGATTCCTGGCACATCGCGCTCGGGGTCGACCATTATTGGCGGGATGTTGTTCGGGCTGGAGCGTAAAGTCGCCACCGAGTTCTCATTCTTCCTTGCCATTCCCATCATTTTCGGCGCCACGCTTTACGAGCTCGCGAAAGAGTGGCGCACGCTGTCCGTCGATTCGCTGGGCTTGTTTATCGTCGGGCTGGTGGCTGCGTTTGTCAGCGCATTCGTGTGTATTCGATGGCTGTTGCGTTACGTCGCCACGCACGATTTCACGGCGTTTGCGTGGTATCGGATCGGTTTTGGGCTGCAGACCCTGATCGTCGGGTATAGCGGCGGGTTGAGTTGGGCGGACTGATATTTCAGCGTCGCTGTAAAAGCCCACAAACGCATACGAAACAGGCCATTCCAACCAGCGTTGGAATGGCCTGTTTTCGTGTTGGGCCGACGGATTATTTAGTTGACCCTGAACAAAATTGGTTTTGGTGGCGAGCGGTCTAATCGCTAGGCTCACACGCGAGCGGCCGGGTTCAG
>CALNPU010000084.1 GCA_940588625.1 uncultured Caballeronia sp. | reverse complement strand
AAAGGCATGCGCCGTTTGGCCGACATGCAGCCAAGCTTCAGTCTTGCATGCAATAGATATGCTTAACCGAAAGCTCGAAGATACGGTTTGGCGCTCGACAACGAATCGAATGCATCCGATAACGGCGTGCCCGCCGCCAGCAAGGTGCCTAGCGCGCGACTCCAGCGCACCACCGCGAGAGCACGTAGCAGGGCATGGCGCGATCAAACGCGCTTCGCGCTGCCGGGACGCGCGTTAAAAGCCGCTTGAGCGCGATGCCGGCAACCGCAAAGGAGCGCGAACGGTCCGCTCCAGCACGCGACACCATCCGATAACGCGATCACGAACAAGGTTGGGGCCGGCAATTTAGCCCCGAAACCATCGAAGAGAGTCTTGAAGGTCGGCACTACGCCAATCAGCAATCCTGCGGTAATGGCAAGCGATAACAACACCGCCACCGGATAGGTAAGCGCAGCGCGCAGTTTCGCCCGTTGGGCACCCGCGCGTTCGCGGTCTTCAGCGAGCGGCGTGAGTACGCCGCAACGCACCGGCCAGTTCGCCGACTGCAACCAGTTGGCAATACAGCGCGTTGAAGCAGGCCGGATGACGTGCGAGGGCTTCCGAGAATACAACGCCCTGCGTGATATCGCGTGCAACTGATCCCACGATGCGAGGCAGGCCACCACGCGAAGGGGTCTCTGCTATGAGCTCCAGACACGGCGCGAGCGGCAAGCTGGCGCGCAGCAAGCCGGCGAGTTGGCGGGTGAATAGCGTGACGTCGGTGGCACGTGCTTTGGGTGGCGAGGCCGAGCCGAGCGCGGTGATCTCGAGCACCGTGACACCGTCGCGCTTTAGCGCAGCACGCGCACTGGTTGAGTCCGCGGCTATTGTGTTGCCACGCTTGTTCGTGCCGTTTGCGTCAACGCCTCGCCAGCCAAAGCGCATATCGAAGGACAGCCTGCTCACGCTCATGTGAGCTCCGTAGCGTCGGCTGCTTCCACTACGCTCGTCATGCCCTCGCTTTACGCTTGCCGGGTGGCAGGCGGTACATGCGACGATCAGTTCTCGTAGGGAGTCGGAGACGGGCATCAGTTGATGCACACACCCACTTGCCCGCGATAACCAATGCCATGACACGCCGCGCAGTCACGCGGCTCATAGGGTCTGAAACCCGGCTCGAACTTCAGCTCCGAAGGCATGCGACACGCTTGGCAAAGACGCCGCACCAGTCGCTGCGCCGTGACGAGCCTCAGCACCGACGCCAGGTTGTACGGCGCAATGTCGATATCGATCAGTCTTGCGATGGCAGCGGGCGCGTCGTTTGTATGCAACGTGGAGAGCACGAGATGGCCGGTTTGGCGGCCTTTACGGTGACGTCGGCGGTTTCGGCGTCGCGGCCCACCATGATCACGTCCGGATCTTGTCGCATGAATACGCGCAGCGCGACTGCGAAAGACTGCGAAAGCGAGGCCTGCCTTGTCGCGGACGCTGACCTGATTGATACCCGCAAGCTGGATCTTTGCGGGATCTTCAACTGAACAGACGTTGCGCGACTCTGCGTTGAGCATCTGCAGAAAGCAGTACAGCGACAACGTCTTGCCGCTTCCGGTGGGACCTGTGACCAGCACAAGTCCGTGCGGCGCGTGGATCGCGGCTTCTATGGTCTTCTGCTGGTCGGGGGTGAGCCCTAACGCCGCCAGAGATAAATCAGCCGGCAGCGACTCCAGTCGACGCAATACGAGTTTTTCACCGAACAGGACCGGCAGCGAATTTACGCGATAGTCCTCTGGGTTCCCGTTTGCCAGCGGCAACCGCAAACGCCCGTCTTGCGGCACGCGTTGCTGGCAATGTCCATGCGCGCAAAGACCTTGATACGCGTGGTGAATGCGTCACGTAGATGAGGCGGGGGGTTGAGAAAGACGTGCAGTGCGCCATTAATACACAACCGGATGCGCCACTCGTGTTCGCCCGGTTCCACGTGGATATCGGGAGACGCCGCGCGCTGCTGCTTCACGCAGGGTATCGGCGAGTAACGCGACGGCGGGAGCGCTGTCGGCGTCCGGGATTGCATCGGTCGGGCGAGCAGATAGTTGTGGGGGCGGCCGCGAAAACGTAACCGGGAGAGAGGACGGCATGGGCATGGCTCGGTGAACGGGATGCCCCAATCTTGTACTGCCACGCGCCTCATTCCAACTCGGTCGAATGGCTAACGCAGCCCGACGGGTGATGCGCGTAGGCGGAAAGGGCGCAAGCCGATACAATCCGAAGCCCTATTCGAGACCCGACCAGCCCATGAACCGAATTTCGTCGCTAAGCTTGCTTTCTCAGCACCACGCCTTGCGGCCGGAATATCTTCACGGTACGTATTGCCTGATCGTCGCTGCGCATTACTTCAAAGTGCACGCCTGCAATACGCACGCTCATGTCGCCGTCCGGGATCTCTTCCAGCGTCTCGAGAATCAGGCCGTTGAGGGTCTTCGGGCCGTCGGTGGGAAGCGACAGTTTCAGCCAGCGATTCAGTTCGCGCAGCGGCATACTCCCTGCCACAATGCATTTGCCTTCCTCGTTCCAGCCGCCACGCGAACTGGCCCCGCGTGGAATGGTTGTGGTGAACTCGCCGATCAATTCTTCAATGATGTCTTCCGGAGTCACCAGTCCCTGCAACTCGCCGTATTCGTTCACCACAATCGCAATTCGATGCCTGCTTTCCTGAAAGAATTGCAGTTGCTGAAACACGGGCGTGCCGGCTGGGACAAAGTACGGCTCGGCCAACAATTCACGCAAGGTCTCGCGTTCGAATTCCTGGTTATGCAATGCCGAGAGTGTCTTTCTCACGTGCAGAACACCCAGCACACGGTCGATGTCGCCTTGATATACCACCAGCTTGTTGTGATAGCAGGTATCGAGCTGATGCAGGATGGTATCGAAAGGGGCGTCGAAATCCAGCGCTTCAATCCGGCGGCGCGGGATCATCACGTAGTCAACGGTGATGTTCTCCAGGTCGAACAAGTTCAGCAATATGCTGCGGTGCTTGGTCGGCATGAAGTTGCCCGATTCCAGCACGATGGTGCGCAATTCTTCGGTGGAAAGCCGTTGGTCCCGGCCGCCTTTCGTATTGATGTGCAGCACCCTCAGCACGCCGTTCGTGAAGAGGTTGACGAACCAGACGAGCGGCCTCGCCATGCGCATCAACGGCGACAAGACCAGGCTGGCCGGGAGCGCGACCTTTTCCGGATAAGTCGCGCCGACAATCTTTGGTGCAATCTCCGCAAACACAATGATCAGGAACGCGACACCCCCCGTTGTCACCGACAACACCAGATTGTTATGGCCAAAAGTGTGCAGAGCGATGGACATTGTCAGTACCGGAATGATCGTGTTGATCAGATTGTTGCCGATCAGGATCACGCTCAGCAGTTGATCTATCTTGGCAAGCAGGCCCTGCGTGACGCGAGCACGCAGCGAACCCTTGGTGGCGAGGTGTTTCAGGCGATGGCGATTGAGCGCCATCATCGATGTTTCGGAAATCGAGAAGAATGCGGAGAGAAACAGCAGCAGGAAAATGGCGCAGATTTGCGCCCATAAGGGAATGTGGTCCACGCGCGATCTGAAAAGGGAGGATGGGAAAGACTATAACAGAGCAGAAAGCGATTGCTTCTCTTGCTCGATAAGCCTTCCGGACAATAGTGCGACCTATCCGGTCCTCCCCTGGCGATTACTGGCTACAACTGGAACACTGAAACTCGCTGCTGAATTGACCTTGCCACCCGTGTATTTCGGCCAGGTCGGGTAACGGCACAGCGGCCGCGTACACCCGGCAGTCGCGGCTGTCGAGTCCGTGACGGCGAGCGTTTCCGGCGCTGTGTCGTTTTCCACCCATTGTTCCAGTGCGCCGAGCGAATCGACTTGCGGCAGGAACGGTCCGGTGCCGTGGCCAACGCCCGGCATCAGGTAGAAGCGCACGAAGCTGTCAACGGAAGCCTGACCGAACTTCTGCACGAGCGCGTTGTAGTAGTCGACTGACGAATCCGTGCTGACGATTTCATCGGCGAGACCATGGGTGATGATCGCTTTGCCGCCCTTCGCGATGAACGCTGAGAGGTCGAAGTTGGTCGCATCGCTTTCGGGGGAGACTTGCTGGACTTGCGCCTGGTAAATGCCCGGATTCAGCGGATCGAAGGTGAGCGAATTGAACGTAGGGATACGCGTGATGAAGTACTTCACCCACTGGTCACCCGTGACCCACTGGTTCGCGTCGTTCTTGCCGGCGGGGTTGGCTGGTGTTGGCGACGTGCCAAAGTTGCGTGTGGTGTACGAACCCGCGAACACGGAGTCGGCGAGGATGTTGTACCCGGCGTAACGCGTGACGCTGTTCGCGAGCAGATAGGGCAGCAGCATTGGCGAAGCAATGGTGTTCACAGTTGCGATCTGGGCGTCGGAAAGGCAGGTGTCCCCCGTGTCCTTGCCGGCTAGGCAGCGCAGGGCGGCGAGTACAGCGGGCGCCTGGAGCTTGCACGCCGTGACGTTCGAGATGATGCTGTCGGTGATGCTGTCGGCCACGCTGTCGAGTGTATCGCAGGCTTTCATCACGGCGTTTTCCAGCAGGACGGTCTTGTTCACGTCGAGCCAGCCTGTGCCATTATTCAGATAAAGCGCGCGGCCAAGCACGACGTTGGAAAGCCGCAGACCTGTGTAGTTCAGAGTGGGCCGGTTCACGACAATGCCGTCATAAGTCGGCGGGCCATCGCTGGATCACGGTGAGGCCGTCGCGGCCGCCGGTCGAGCTGCCGAAGAAATAGGTTTTCATGGGCGCGACGCCGTAACGGGCCTTTAGCAACAGCATGGTGACTTCGTGGGGGGGTTCAGCGTCAGGCTGCCGTAGTTGGCGAGCGCTTTATCGTTCGCGGCGAACGAGCCGTCGGTGATACTTTTGTTCTGGTGACCGGAGTCATCGCCGAAGGTCACATACCCGCGAGCAAGCGGTGTCGACAATCCGACCGGCGCCATGTCGAGTGCGGCAAGGCCGGTGATGAGCGTGTCGTCGAAACCGCCGCCGTATTGCAGCGCTTTATTGTTCCACGTAGTGGGCAAGTTGACTTCGAAATTGATGTTCGGCGCGGTTGCATCGACGGGCGCAATGGTGCCGTTCACCTGGCAATACTCGCCGGACGTACTCGACGCCGCGACCAGCGTTGCGCTCGCTACTGTGGCACCGTTGCTGGGTGCACCAATCGACGACGCCGCGATCATCGTCCCGCCGAGCGCTGTGCACGCAGCGGCGGACGAAACAGGCGGCGTGGGGGGGGGCGTGCTGTCGTTGTTCAAGGATGAACCGCCGCAACCGGCCAGCGTCGCGACGACAAGGGATACGCCGCAAGCGGCGATGGTGTTTTTAATCATGCTGTCTCTATATGTTTATTAACTGCTGCTTGCATCGGAAAAACGAGCCAAACAACCCAAACGAACGTTGGCCGATAAACAGATAAAGAAACCAACGTCGCATCGTTCAGGCGACAACAGTCCCGTCGCCGAGGCAACGTTCCTTGATGTTGTGGTGAGTCTCGCTGTGTCTAGTCCATCGCGCCGGCAGTCGTCGATGAATCGACCACGTTTGCGAGCCGTTCCACGCCAAACGACGCTCGCACGCCTTCGCTCGAACTGAGCATCGCCGTGCTGTTGTGGCCTACGCCGGCGATTTCCCAGCACCGATGTCCGAGCGCCGGATGGCGTGCTTTGAGGTACGAAAAATAAGAACGCCCACGCGCGAGCCGATGGGGTCCTTGCGCTTGTGTACTGCACACGAACGGTCGAGCGCGTCGCCGCCGCCCATCCATAAGATCCATTCCCAGTGCAGCATATTGACCGACAAGCCGTGCGCGGGAATATCCGCGGTGGCCAGGAAGTGCGGCACGAGCAGCAGCGTACGGGCGGGATCGGTCGATGCCGCTGCCAGCGCGTTGCGCCGAGAGCAGGTAGGCATCGGCATCGCGCAGACGGCCATGCAGCAGGATCACGATTCGCGAAACGTCCGCTGCATCGCGTTCTTCTATCGACCGGTAAAATGGCACCATACTCGCGCCGCGTGGCGTAACCACGCGCAGTCGTTCATTGCCGACAGCGCTCACCGGATGCTCATTGTGAGCTTTATGGGAGGAGTTCATCTCAATCCAGCGGGAGCGCATCGGGATCGCGGCGCAGACGTCGTCCGGAACGGGTCAGCCCGACCAGCGCAAGCGAGACGAAGCCCGCAAAGATCAGGTAATACGAATACGCCGGCACAATATTCGATCCGGTTACGGTGATCAGCGTGGAGACAGTCAGCGGCGCGAGGCCTCCAAACAGCGTCACCGCGATGTTGTATGAGAGGGCGACACCGGTCGACCGCATGGCGGTGGGGAACAACTGCGTGAGCATGCCGGGATGCGGTCCGGACATCAGGCTCAGCACCACGGTCGCGACCATTTGCGCGGCGAAAACGCGGCCCGGCGTGGGGAACGCGAGCACCCATGAAAACAGCGGGTACGCGATCACGACCCAGACACTATAGTTACCGGAAAGAACAACCGGTACGCGCCGATCCGCCAGTTTCCCCGCGAGTGGATAACCCACTATGGAGACCAGCCCCGCACCGCAGTGCCGAACAACGCGTTCTTGAGCGGCAAATGCAACTGGCGCTCGACATACAGCGGCATGAACGTGTGCCACAGGTAATTCGTCGCCGTGCCGACGATGATCACGCCCATCGCGCACAACGACGCGTCGCCGCGTTGCCGGAAAAAGCCGCGAATGGTCGCGCGGCGCGTGGCCGAACCGTTCGCGCAACTGCACGAATTCGGGCGATGCAGCGACTTTGTGGCGGATATAAAACCCAACCGGCCCGACCGAGCGCGCCTACCAGGAACGGCACGCGCCAACCCCACGATTCAAGCGAGGCCCGATCCAGATTCGATGTCAGGAAATAACCGAACGCCGACGAGAGCACGAGCACCACCGCCTGCGACGTCATCTGGAAGCTGCCGAAGTACATTTTCTTGCCGTGCGGCGCTTATTCCGTGAGCATCGCGGCGGTCGTGGCGAACTCTGCGCCAACGGATAAACCTTGCATGAGGCGTGCAAGCAGCACAAGCAAAGGCGCGGCGATCCCGATGCTGGAATAGCCGGGTGTCAGACCCATCAACAAGGTGCTGGCGGCCATCAGCAGGATGAGCATGGAGAGAAGAGCTTTGCGGCACCCGACGCGATCCGCATACGCGCCGATAGCTATCCCGCCGAGCGGTCGCACAATAAACCCAATTGCAAACGTGCCGAGCGTCAGCGCTGTTGAAAGCGCTGTGTTGCCGACCGGGAAAAATACGTGCGCGATGATCTTCGCGAAGTAACCGTAGATCAGGAAATCAAACCATTCTAGCCCTCTAGCCCGTTGCCGATCACCGACGCCAGCACGGCGCGGCGCGGCAAATCTGCGACTTGCTGAGCGACGCCAACGACGGTGGCGGACGGTCGGCCGCGTTGTATGGGAAGGTAGTTTCCATACGTCTCCTGATCCGTGCATTTATCTGTACTTGAACCGAAGAGTACGAAACGGGAGATGGCAAATGTAAAATACATATCGGATGGCATCGCCATATCTGTCACATATGTGAGGCCTATCGATGGAACTGCGTCACCTGCGGTACTTCCTCACCGTCGCCGAAGAGCGCCAGTTCACGCGGGCGGCGCTGCTGCATATCCAGCAGCAGCCGTTGTCGCAGCAGATTCAGGAGCTTGAACGCGAGCTGGGTTTCGCACTTTTCACGCGCTTGCCGCGTGAGGTGGAACTGACATCGGCGGGCGCGGCGTTTGAGGTTGATGCCCGCGCCGTGCTCGACGCACTCGATCAAGGCGTAGTCAACGCCCGGCGGGTGGCGAACGGCCAGCTCGGCTCCGTGCGGATCGCACTGACGAGTTCGGCGGCATTCCATCCGCTCGCCCCGCCGCTCCACCTTGTCACGCGCCGCGACGCGGCGAATCCGGCTGCGCTGCGGTTCGCGCAAGCGGTGCTGGCGTTTGTGTCGCCGGACGCGGAAGGCGCTTGACGCCGCCTGAAGCCACTTGAAGCTGCCAATATCTTTCAACGCCTTACCTGACAAACCCGCTACAAACGTAAGTGCGCGTTTTCCCGCAGAATCGATGGAATAAACCGGCGCCACGGCGCGTTTGGATCGCGTCGTCTGCAAACACTCGCGCTTGAACAACCCGGCGCGGCAGGGCGCAGAACCATCCCGCCGATCCCCATTTTCTGCACGGAGTGCAATGTCCACGCAAGCCGCCAACATGGCGTCAGAACCGCTACAAACCGAGATGCCGTTGCGCTATACGCGTACCGCGATGGTCCTGCACTGGCTCATTGCGTTGCTGATTATCTGCAATGTCGTGCTGGGACTGACGGCGGAGTCGTTCCCCGATTCATGGGTGCGTCCGGTCGTCGATACCCATAAGTCCATCGGCATTACCGTTCTCGGGCTGGTACTGCTGCGCATCTTGTGGCGTGTTTCGCATCGCCCCCCGCCGTTGCCGAAGGCATTTCCGAAGCGGGAAAACGTAGCCGCTCACATCGCACACTTTCTGCTGTATCTGCTGCTGATCGGTTTGCCGTTGTCCGGCTGATTGCACGACTCGGCGTGATAGTGGCGTCGCATAATGAAGCGGCGGTGTTGCCCAACACGCTTGCGAAATCGCTCAGGCAAAACGCATGGCGCGGCGCAAATCGTGACCGCCGACGATGGTTTTTCCGATGGCACCGCCGAGCTTCTCACGCAGCGCTTCGGCCTTGTCGCGCCGGCGGAGGGCGAGTTGAGCGCGGCGTCGACGTTCCATCCGACGCTCTTCTGGCTGCGCGTGGCGCATGGCGGCAAGGTGCGTGCGCTGAACGTGGTGATTGAAAAGATCAGTACGCCGATAGTGATGACCGTCGATGCCGATACGCGTCTGGCCGACGACGCCGTCCTCGCGATGCGCAGCGCGTTTGCATCTCGGCCGAATCTGGTTGCAGCGGCGGGCATCCTGGTTCCGGTGTGCAGTAAAACGATCAGCGGGCGCTTTTTCCAGTGGTTCCTGACGTACGAGTACATCCGCAATTTCATCGCGCGGTTTGCGTGGATGCGCGCTAATAGTCTGCTGCTGATCTCCGGCGCGTTCGCCTCGTTTTGCCGAGATGCGCTGCTGGCCGTCGGCGGTTTCGATCCGCAATGCCTAGGGAGGATTACGAGCTGATTCACCGGCTGCGTCGTCATTCCATTGATCACGGTCTGGACTGGGATGTCCGGGTCGTGGGCAATGCGCACGCAATCACGGACGTACCCAGTTCGTTCAGCGGTTTCATGCGGCAGCGGCGGTGCTGGTTTGCGGGCTTTTTGCAGACGCAATACTGGAATCGCGATATGATTGGCAATCGGCGTTACGGCACGCTCGGTTTGCTAATGCTGCCCGTGAAGGCATTCGATACCGTGCAGCCTATCTACTCTACGGCTTGACGGCGTTCGCGTTGCTGCTGGGGGGGGTTATCGTGGAGTGGAGCGGCGCAATTGTCTTGCCAATTTTCAGTGTGATCGGCGCGAAGATTCTTATCGATTTTGCGTTCCATTTGTGGACCGTGGTGGACCGTGCATTTGTACCGGCGCTGGACGGGAGACACGGCCGGGTCGAGCCTGTGGATGGCAGTCGTGACGGTGATCGTCGAGCCGTTAACGTTCCAGTTGGCGCCATACGGGCGCGGCGCTTGGCTGGATCGACTCACGTGCATGGCGCGTGCAGACGAGAGCGGGGCTCGCGGCGGCGCGAGGCGTGAAGGCATACGCCGCAATGCGTTGATATACGACCTGATCATCGCGTACCGCACCACCATGCTCGACGACGCCAGCACATGGCCCTTCATTGCGGCGATCAACGCGTCGTGATCGAGCGCGAGGGGCAGGGCATTGGCGGTGAGATCCAGCGCGTAGGCGCTTGCACGACATAGTGATGCGGTGCATCGCCATGTGGCGGGCAGGGTCCGTAATAGCCGTCCTTCCCCGTCCGGTTGCCGCCGATACTCCCTGCCGGCGGCGGCCCGCCTTCGGCCAGTGTGGTCGTCGTAGCAAGAATACCGTAGAGAACCCAATGCACGATGCCAAGGCCGCGCGCGCCGTCGGAATCGAAGATAGTGACCGCAGCCTCTTAGTGTCCGGTGGCGCGTTGCTCCACGCGAGCGGCAACGAGACGTTCTTGTCGCCACAATCCTGCGCGCTGGCGGCGTGGCGGGAATCGAGGGTGGTGTTATCGGCGAGGCCGGGCGAGGTCAGCGTGAAGCGCTCATCGGCGATTGCCGCGGCTGTCAGGAAACATCCCGTGCCAATCACGGCAATGCGCAAAAGCCGCTTCGTGCGGCGCATGCTTGGATCACTCTTCATTGTTCTTCTGGCCTTCGGTCTCAAAAACTTCGCTTGGAGTACCGCGTGCGCTTGATGTGTTCCCGCCTGTGTTCCCCTTCAAGCGCCGCGACCCTGACAATTTCTCAGTGCCATTTCTTCGGGTCGCCGCCGAGTGCTGCGCAGGTATCGAAGCTGATGGCGCGGAGTTTTGCCTCGCTGACCTGTCCCGAAAGCGCATAACCCGCGTGGTCCGTCGTCCAGTAGAACGTCCGTCGCGCAGCATCCGTATGGCGTACTCGTCCTTGTGCTTGCCCGAGCCGCTTGTCATATACAGCGTAAGCCGTTCGCCGCTGGATGAACTGCGCCGCAGGTCCGTCCTCGCCGGGCAACAACCGGCCACCCACCAGCTCGAACCCGTATTCGTGCAGCGAGGGAATGGCAAGGGTCCGGTTGAGGCCCTTGGACAACCAGGTCACGAGATGATCTTCCTGCGACGCCGCGACTTCCACCGCGTGCCGCGCACATACATGGCGTAAACAATATCCGCGCGTTGCGCGAACGTCGGCGCCGAGCTATCCTGATCGAGGAGCGGCAACAGCATATGCATCAGGAAGCCGCATGCGATCCCCACTACCAGCCAACTCGCCGCCATCAGGTAACGCCTGCGCGGACGCACCACGACGACTTTCGGCTCGTTGTCAGCCGCGGCGGTAAACAGAGCCCGCAGCGCACTATCCTGCGCACGATAAGCGGCCACCGTCGCCGAGCGGCCACCGTCGCCGCGCTCGCCGGATCGCGCGCAATGCGCTCAGCCGTTTCGGCGTGCTCGGCCTCCGGCGCTTCATCGTCGATGAACGCCGACAGCGTGCGCAACTCCATTGGCTGCCGCGCTTGATTCCGCCTGTTCCGGACGTTCGGGATTCGTCATGTGCCACTCACGATTTTCAACGATGCCGATTTGCGGCCCAGCTCCTCACCGAGCAGCACACGCATGTGTTCACGTGCCCGCGATAGTCGCGACATCACCGTTCGGCCAACACGTTCAGCACCACGGATGCCTCCTGATAACTCATGTCCTCAACGCAGACGAGCAGCATGACTTCGCGTTGCTCGACCGGCAGGCAATACAGCGCACGTTGCACGTCGCGCAGCACAAGCCCGTCGACTTCACCCACGGGCGCGGTCATTTGCCGCCAGGGCGCAGTTTCATCGTCGACGGCAATATCGCGCCGGCCGCGCAACTGATCGATATAAAGGTTGCGCATGATCGTGAACAGCCACGCGCGCAGATTGCTGCCGACGCGAAACCCTTTCGACCGGCCCAGCGCACGTTCGATTACGTCCTGCACGAGGTCGTCGGCCCACGCACGGTTCCCCGTCAGCGCGTGCATAGCGCCGCAACTGCGGAAGAGGGCCGACGAGGTCGGTATCGAAGCTCAAAGGCCTATGCTCATGACTGGTTCACTTTCAGCGCTCCTGGCTACTCCACTGTTCCGGTGACGACGATATTGCCGGCACGCGCACAGTGGCCATCGATCGCTTCTTGCTGGTCTCCATCGCTCTAATGGCGTCGCACTGCTTCACGCTTACTGCTTCACGGTATGCCAGACGTCCTTGAAATTGTCGTCGTTGGCATCGCCGGGTTTCTGGTCTTTTGCGAACCTGTGTATACGCGTTTGCCGTACGCCCACTTGGTTGCCGCCATCTGCTGTCGGCATCACCGTCCAGTCACCCTGGGGGTTGGTCCGATGAATCGGCGGCCATGACCGCCGGCCACGCCTGCGCGCAACCGCCGTTTCAGGCGCTCGGGCCCGACGCTGGCCTTGTCGAACGTGTAGAGCCTCATGCCTTTCGCGTCGGTGTACATGCCGCCCGCGGCCATCGGCGGCCTGGCATGAGCACTCAAGCTGACGGTCGCTGTGAGGGAAGCGGCAACGGCTGCAGCGAGCATCGGGATGCGGATTCTCATCTTGTTTGTTTCATTCCATTTTTGTGCAGGTACGAGATAAACGGATGATGCTTACGGAATATTCCGGTGCCTGACGAATATTTCGACGGATGTCCGGTGATTTTGATCCTATCGATTGGCTGATGTGTCGTTTTAAGATTCACCAGGTTGTCGAACGCCCGGCCGAGAACGCTCTATCCAGCGACTTGGCTATAATCGACAGCATCGGACGATGCGGTTCGGGGTTCTCCGCCAGCTGCCCGGCCAGACGTGCCGATAAGCTAAAACCTGGCCTGAAACCAACGAGGTGAAATGGTGCAGGACAGCAAGAACCAACCGTCGCCGGAAAACCCGGGCGCGAACACGAATACAACGAGAAAACGCCCGCTGGACGGCATTCGCGTGCTGGATTTATTGCGGGTGCTGGCGGGGCCGTGGTGTACGCAGAATCTTGCAGATCTGGGCACACAAGTGATCAAGATCGAGCGCCCGGGCGCGGGCGACGACACCCGCACATGGGGCCCGCCATTCCTGGCGCGACGCCGAGGGCCGCGATACGTCGGAGAGCGCGTATTTCCTGTGCACGAACCGCAACAAGCAGTCAGTTGCCATCGACATGAGTTCACCTGAAGGCGCAGCACTTATCCGCGAGTTCGCGAAGTCGTGTGACGTGGTCGTCGAAAACTTCAAGGTCGGCGGACTCAGGAAATATGGGCTGGACTACGAGAGTCTTTCGGTGCTGAATCCGCGGCTCGTGTACTGCTCGGTGACAGGGTTCGGCCAAAGCGGGCTGCTAGCGCAGCGCGCGGGTTACGACTTCCTGATCCAGGGCATGGGCAGGCTGATGAGCATCACCGGCGAGCCCGACAGCGTTTCGGGCGGCAGTCCGGAGAAAGTCGGCGTGGCCGTAAACGGATTTGATGGCCAGCATGTATGCCACCACCGGCGTGCTCGCCGCGCTGATGGAGCGGGAAAAGAGCGGCCTCGGGTAACATCTCGACATCGCATTGCTCGATTGCCAACTCGCAATGCTCGCTAATCAGTCGATGAACTATCTGACCACCGGCATCGCGCCACAGCGCATGGGTAATGCGCACCCGAACATTGTGCCGTATCAGACGTTTGCCACGAGCGACGGCCATGTGATCGTCGCATGCGACAACGACAGCCAGTTTCGTTCGCTGTGCGCCGGGATGAACGTACCGGAACTCGCACTCGATGCACGCTTCGCCACGAATAGCGTGCACAGCGTGAACCGGGCGGAATTGTTGCCCCAACTGGCCGCGGTGTTCATGACGCGTCCGCGCGACGCATGGGTCGACGCGCTTGAAGCGTGCGGCGTGCCGTGCGGGCCAATCAACGATATCGAGCAGGCTTTTGGTTCCGAACAGGCGCAATTTCGCGGCGCCGCGCGGAAGATATACCGCATCCCGTCGCGGGCGTGGCGCCGACGGTCGGGAGTCGGCTGCGTTTATCGGCTACGCCGCGTACGATCAAGCGCCGCCAATGCTTGGACAACACACGAGCGCCATGCTGCGCGACGTGCTGGGCATGGACGACGCACAGATAGAGGCGTGATGCGGTCGTGAGTGATTGGCGGGTAGCGTGATCGCAACGTAAGGGGAAGTCCGGCGAGGCGACACTTTATGACAATGTTCGGCTTGACTCCCCCAAAACTTATCAAGTTATGGTTGGTCATGTGAAATCCACGCAAATACGCAGGATGTAAACCATGACCTCCTATGATCGACGATCTTCCATGGGACGAGGCGGAACGCTTGCTAAGCCTCATCAAGTTTGTGGCGACCCATCAACGGGATGGAGAAGGCGGCAGCAAGCGGTAAGTTGGGCGAAATGCGAGTTCGGTGTCACAGATGCCGAGGGCAGGCGCATTCATGGCATTACGGCTGATCTTTCTGTCCGATACGGCCGGCGACCGCACCTTCAGCAATTCCTGTTCAGCATGTATTATTCCCAGCATCGGCGTAATCGCCGGGCGTACCAGCTCGACGTCTTCCAAAGTGGTCGGCGACTGGTTGATCTGCATCGGCGTCCTCACGAACACGTGGGTTGCGACCGTTTGATGGGTCACCCTGAATGGTCTGCGATCAGTTTCGCGAGCGCGTTGTTGCTCTTCTGCAGGAAGACCAACCTGACGCTGACGTGCGTCTTACCTGACCCATCGGTTCCGGAGTCAAAATGAATATCCAGTCGTCCTGCCAGGACATGTGTGCCAAGCTCGGCTTTGGCTGCGTGCAACCAGAAGATGAATACCCGCGCATGATGGCCCTGCAAACACCGTTTGGCTTTTACGGCGGCGACCCATTCGAGATCTACGCGGAATATCTGGGTGATCCCGAGAAGATACGGTTCTTTGATTCCGGGGGCACGCTGTTCAATTGCTTCGCCCGGCAGATCGCGGTCCGCGAGCCCAGCCTGATTGACGACACGAGGCATTATCTCAACGCAATGAAGCCGGATGTCCCAACAATCAGGAGCACGTTCAAAGCCGCGGGCGTGTCGGGTCGTCAGTACGGCTTTGACCTGTCGCAGGGTGACCGCACAGATCGACGTGATCTCATGTCATCGCAATGCTTCGTCGTCGGAGTTTTACAAGCTCGTGGACCTGCGTAACAACGTACTGACCGCCAGCATGCCCATCGTCGTGGTGGTGGACGACCGTTTGTTACTCGAGCAGGCGGATCGTGAGGTGGCCGTAATCGGCCAGTACGCTGAGGCGTGGTCTATGAGAAAGCTGATTGAAGCAGCGGCAGGTGGTGGTTTGACGTGGCATTGAGGGAGTGCCAGCTAGTGCGAACCTGGGAAAAATCGTGCATACAGCTCAAGGCTGCCAATCGAGCAACGGCACCGCTTTCTCTTATCAGCTTCTCAAGCATCGGTCTGTGCAGCCACTCTTCATATGTGACGAGGTGCGACTCTTCAATATCGGCGTCGAAGATCGCGCTTTGCTAACGGGCAAATTCCCGATCGTAGATATTGAGGTTCGCCTCGTCGTTAAGCTTGAACGAACGGCTGTGTCGAAATTCGTCGATCCCACCGAAACCAGGTAATCGTCCACCACGAGTAATTTGCAATGAAACATGGTCGGCTGATACTCATAGATTTCGATGCCCTCGGCCAGCAGATCGCCCCAGCAGGCTCGGGGCTTCGCGCACCGTATGGGTTATCAATGCGTTTTCCCGGCGTCACAATGCGCACTCTTACGCCACGTCGTGCAGCTTCCACCAAGGCATTGGTGGCCAGACCATCCGGGACGAAATACGTGCTCGCCAGATGAATGCTCCGTGTGGCCGCCGTGATTGCCATGGGGCACATCAGTTCCATGTCGTCGGCACCGTGGGTGGGTGAGTTGCGAACATGTGTGCAACACCGTGACTGGCATCGCCTTCCGGCAACGGGGGTATTCCGGGAAATACTTGGGACCGTGCAGCACATTGTCCGTCGCCTTGATCCAGTTGTCCATGAACACCGTCTGCATGTGTCTGACCACCGGACCTTCCACCCGGAAATGCGTATCGCGCCAATGTTTCTCGTCCTGCGCGTTCCCGGCCCACTCCTTTGCAATCCCTACACCGCCGGTGAAACCCACGCGGCCGTCGATGATCAGCAGCTTCCGGTGTGTCCGGTTGTTCTTCGCCCAAGTCCGGTCCAGTGCGGCTGGTATTGCACGACGTTGGCGCCGGCTTGTCTCAGCTCTCCAAGATAGCGGTGGTCCATTTTTTTGCAGCCCACCCAGTGTTATCGGCGGTGCAAATCCGAGACATCCGAGACATCCGAGACATCCGAGACACTACTAAAAAACGGCGGCGTTGGGTCGCGCCGGCGTTGGGTCGAATAGA
>CALNPU010000083.1 GCA_940588625.1 uncultured Caballeronia sp. | reverse complement strand
TCTCGTCATCTAATGTTTTCCCCGTCGACTCAGGATTGTCCTCCCATCGACCTGTCCGAGGAAATTAGACCACCACAATACACCGGCAAAGGCAGTGTTCGTTCAAGTCAGCTTCCGCGGCCCTGGGGTCGATCCGGGCTGGAGAGGTGTCGACTCGGTCCAGCAGCCTTGGGGAACAGAACCCGCGCTGGCGGTGAACAGCGGCGTTAGCGATGGATGCAACAGTTCCAGCGTTGTTGTGCAAGCGCCCGAAGGCGCGAACCAGATGATCCTGTATCTGCGCAAAGCGAAGGGACAATCCGGCGCGGCACGATTCAGCAGGGTCAGTGTTCCGCGACCGATGACGCCGTGACGACTGCAGACGCATTGCAAGGTGCTCAGATGCGGACGAAACTCTTGCCCGCTCCCATTGAAGCCGGAAAACGAGAAGCGTTGCTCGCCGGGATCATCAAATCAGGCGGGCCGCCTGCACGGACGCTGACGCTCACGGATCATGGCGCCACACGCTACCACGTGCATGTCGGCGCACTGGCAGACGCCATGACCTTGCAGGCTGCCAGCGATCTTGCCCGTTACCTGAAACGTATTACCGGCAGCAATGTCGGATGGCTTGCTGACGACAACGCACCGCAGGCGGGACCGTCTATTTGTTATTGGCCTCGACAACCGGCTCGCTTGTGCGTTGTGTACCTCGGGCGAGAATCTCGTGATCGCGGGCGCAACACCGCGCGGCACCATGTACGGCGTGAACTGGTTTCTCAATCAGGTGCTTGGCGTGAAATGGCTTGCTCCCGATGCGACCTATGTGCCCTCACGGCCGACGTTGCAAATAGATGCGCCTCATGACCGGCAGGTTCCACGCTTCGCTTATCGCGAGGTCCTCAGTTGGGAGGGGCAGAACAAGGCGTTCCGCGCACACACAACTTGCTGAACGGCGAGTCTCATGGGCCGTCGTTCGCACCTACGCCCCCCGAACTTGACGATTGGGATCATAGCTGGCTGGCGAAGGGCGGCGATGCGTCGTTCTGGGACTTGCTGCCGTGCGACAAGTATTTGAAGACTCATCCGGAATGGTACGCGGGTGGCCAGGTTGCAATGACGAATGCCGATGTTCGCCGGATCATGGCGGAACAGATCGTCGAGCGGCTCAAGGCCTTGCCTGATTATAGAAAGGTCTGATTCGGGATCCACGACATGGACTGGAGCTGGGACATGGATGCGGACAGCCGTAAGTTCGCTGACCAGCACGGCGGCAATCCGTCAGCACCGTTGGTGGACATGGTCGAGGACCTGGCTAGGCAGGTGAGAGCAGTGATGCCGGGCGCCCAGTTCGCGTTCAACACTTACCACTGATCACTGGGGATTCGCGTCGCCGTCCGGCATGGTGTTGCCGGACTACATCCTCGTGTATCCGATGACCATCCAGGTAGACTACAGTATGCCGCTGAATCTTGGCCGCAACGTGCAGTTGGGCCGCGATCTTGTTGGTTGGAGTGCGATGGCGAAACACATGCTCGTGTGGGACCACGTGACGAATCTCGCCGGCTTCCTGCAGCCCACGCCGAACATCTATCCGATCAGTGCAAGCATCAAGTGGCTGGCGACACTCCCGGGCGTTTCCGGATACTCGCGGAAGGGAGCTGGACGACGCCCGCCGCAGAGTTCGCCAGCCTGAGGGTCTGGATGATAGGACGTCTGCTGTGGGATCCGCGGCAGGACGTGCACGAACTCGTGAGCGAATATTGCCGCGACTATTTCGGAGCGGCAGCGCTGCAACTGCTTGCGTATATCGACTTGATGCATGCAGTACTGGCTACGAGCGGCGACGTCCTCTCCGAGCAGACACCTGTGGACATGAAGATGTATTCCCCGCAATTCGTCGCACAGGCGGACAAGCTGTTCGACAAGGCGGAGTAGGCGGTAGCGGGTGACCCATCGTTGTTGGTACGCGTGCGTCAGGCCCGCATGCCGCTCGATTTCGTGATCCTTGTGTGTCGTCGCGAGTACCAGGATGCACATGCTGTTCCTGGCTGGCAGTTGGAGTATGCGAAGCGAATTGCGCGCTTCAACGAGACTGTGCAGCGCACGCATGTGTCGGCATATCGTCAGGAGGGTGACCTCGATGGGCTCAATCAACTGCTTGCCATCGAGCGTCGTCCGGCTACTCCGCCAGTACAGAGTGCTGGACTGCCGGCTGCGGACTGGAGCGATATCTCCAGGCCCTCAACCTGAATATCTATAGTTCGGCGCGGATTGTGGCGGATGCAGCAGCCTCCGACGGCGCGGCGATACGCATGCCCGGCGACTCCTCGGTGTGGGCGGTCCAGCTTAAATTCGACAAGCTGCCCCGTGAGGGCAAGTGGGACCTGTTCGTGGACGTACGGGTCGCGGGAGCAGCAGGAGGGGCAGCGTGCGGGTCGGCTCGTATCCGCCTATGGATCGCTTCAATCAGGTGTCCGCAAGCACATTGAACCAGGAAACCTACCAGTCGATTCCCGTGCCCGGGCCGTTCGTTTTCAAATCGAATCATGAGAAGGGTGTGTATGTGCAGGCAGTCGACATGAAGGCGGGCGACGCGGTGTTTGTAGACCGCATCGTCGCGGTACGTCACAAGTGACGGACCGGTTCTCAGAAACGACTCCACAAGTGAAGGAAGACTCATTCGGCCGTAGCAACGAACGAAAAGAGAGTGCTCTATTCCGGTTTCCGCTGGGACCATCATGACGAGGTCTCGGGGTATCACCACGTTGTAGCGTCGAGCGCGGACTACGTCGACGGTGGCGCTTTATGGGGCGGCCACAGCCCGATAGGATCGCGTTCGCGCAGAGTCAATTTCCTGCTGATCGACGTGCTGACGATCATGCGTTCGTTGCGTTACCGATCCGTGCTTTTGTTCTATCCAGAACAGACGGGTTATTTCTCGGCGCCGATCTTGCGAATGCTCGGCAAGCAGGTACGTGGTGCATCTGGGCGAGGACTACTGGCTTGAGCGGGACGATTCCCTGTTCCTCAAGCTCAAGCGTTTCAATCTCCACTTTGTGAGCAAATTCATTACGTTAACCCAGCAGCAGAAGTCTGTTTTTGACAATTATTTTCCGGGCAAGGTAGCGCGGATTCCGCACGGTACCTGGTGGCAGGGTTCGTGTTCGTAACAATACCGGGCCGTCCGCGAGCGACGAAAAACTGTATCTGACTGTTGTGGGTGACACCTATCGCGACTACGTGGTGTTGGCGCGGATCATCGAGTTTTTTCCATCACAACCCGAAGGTGGTGTTTGATCTGGTGGGGATGAAGTACGAGAAGCTTGGCGAGAACCAACGAGCAGCCAATGTCGTTTGTCATGGCCGCCTTAACAGCCGGCAGTACCAGGAGATTATCGAGAACTCCCTGTTTCTGTTGTTGCCGCTGAAGTTCGCCACCGCGAACAATGCCATGCTCAAAGGCCTGGTCGCGGGCGTGCCGGTGATTTGCAGCAATACGCACGGCGTGCGCGAATATCTGCCCCCGGGGGGGGACTACGTGTTCGATTCGATCGAGGATCTGGCACTGAAGGTGCAACACAGGAGCGAGATGACACAAGCCGAGCGGGCCGCGGAAGGCGACAGGCTCTCATCGTTTGTGAAGGAAAACTATTCGTGGGATGTGATTCGTAACAGGGTGATCGACTATTGCCTGGTGTAGTCGACTCGGGTAAAGTCGAAAAGCAACACTTGGACCATCTCGCTTGGACCATCTCTCCTGCAGGTTTGTAGCCTTCCCTGGACGAACCGGGACGACCCCAAAAGAATGCCATGAACATGATATATTAATGACAGGCGGTGCGGGGTTTATCGGCTCCAACTTTGTGCTCGACTGACTGCGAGGCGCAAGTGAAGCCGTACTCAACGTCGACAAGCTAACGTACGCCGGCAATCTCGGCACGCTTGAATCATTAAGCGGTAACGCCAGACACGTCTTTGTGCGCGCGGATATTTGCGAGCGCGTCGCGATGGATGCGTTGCTGGCCGAACACAAACCGCGCGCCATACTGCACTTCGCTGCTGAGAGCCATGTGGATCGGTCGATTCATGGTCCGACCGACTTCGTGCAAACCAATGTAGTGGGAACATTCACACTGCTCGAAGCCGCGCGCCTACTGGAGCACACTACCCGCCGCTCAAAAGTCGGCGTTCCGATTCCTGCACGTGTCGACCGACGAAGTTGTTTGGATCGCTTTCGGCCGACGATCCACCGCTTTCCGAAACAACGGTCTACGCGCCGAATAGTCCCTATTCTGCGACGAAGGCCGGGTCCGATCATCTCGTGCGCGCGTATCACCACACTTATGGATTTGCCGGTCCTCACGACCAACTGTTCGAATAACTACGGACCGTATCAGTTTTCCGAAAAGCTGATTCCGCTGATGATTGCCAACGCACTCGCCGGCAGGCCGCTGCCTGCGTATGGCGACGGCAACAACGTGCGCGACTGGTTGTATGTCGGCGATCATTGCGCTGCGATTCGTCGCGTATTGGCAGACGGTAGGTCTGGCGAAACGTACAACATCGGTGGCTGGAACGAGAAGAAGAATCTCGACGTCGTGAACGCCCTATGCGATCTGCTTGAGGCCGAAGGGGCAGTGCCTTTATCGTGAACAAATTACCTACGTAAAGGATCGTCTGGGTCACGACCGGCGTTACGCAATCGATGCTCGCAAGATTGAGCGCGAACTCGGCTGGAAGCCTGCAGAAACCTTCCAGACCGGGCTGGCCAAGACGGTTCGATGGTATCTCGACAACCAGGCGTGGGTAGACGGGGTCGCTTCTGGTGAATACCAGAAGCGGGTAAAGGACAACTATGCAGTGCGCGTGTGATAACCAAAAGGACTGACGATGGCACGAAAAGGCATCATTCTCGCCGGAGGTTCGGGAAGGCGACTTTACCCGATCACGACGGTCGTATCAAAGCAGCTATTGCCTGTGTACGACAAGCCCATGATCTACTATCCGCTATCGACGCTCATGATAGCGGGCATTCGCGACGTGCTGATCGTATCCACGCCGCAAGACACCCCGCGTTTCGAATCAATGCTCGGAGACGGCAGCAATTGGGGAATGAATATCCAGTACGCGGTGCAACCATCACCTGACGGGTTGGCGCAGGCATTCATCATTGGCAGGCAATTCATTGGGAATGACCCGTCTGCGCTCATCCTCGGCGACAATATTTTCTACGGCCATGATCTCGGTGCGCAGCTCGCCAGCGCCAATCTGCGCAGCGACCGCGCTACCGTGTTCGCGTACCACGTGCAGGATCCAGAACGTTATGGCGTGGTCGAATTCGACGGCGAGTTCCGTGCCTTGTCGATCGAGGAAAAACCAGTCAAACCGCGTTCGAACTACGCGGTGACGGGACTGTATTTTTACGACAACAATGTTTGCGCAGTCGTCGCCGATGTCAAACCTTCGCCGCGCGGCGAGCTTGAAATAACCGATGTGAACTTGCACTACCTGGAACAGCGCAAGCTTGATGTCGAGATCATGGGCCGGGGATATGCATGGCTCGATACAGGCACGCATGACTCTCTGATCGAAGCGGCCACTTTCATTGCGACGTTACAGTGGCGGCAGGGTTTGGTGGTCGCATGCCCGGAAGAGATTGCTTACCGCCGCAACTGGATCGATGAGGAGCAACTGCTCAGGCTTGCGAGGACGCTGTCGAAGAATGCGTACGGCCAATATCTGCTCAACCTTTCCAAGGATCAAGTCGCATGGCAATCCACGTAACTGCTACGGCGCTGCCCGAGGTCAAGCTCATTGAGCCGAAGGTTTTCGGCGACGCGCGCGGCTACTTCTATGAAAGCTTCGATGGCCGCGAGTTTGCGGAGAAAATGGCGCCGGACGTCGAGTTCGTGCAGGACAACCATTCGCGCTCGGCACGCGGCGTGTTACGTGGCCTGCATTACCAGATCGAGCACGCGCAAGGGAAACTGGTTCGGGTAGTATTGGTATTCGGATCATAAGCGCAGCATTTTATGGAACGATCCCGAGATCGGTATCGAATGGCCGCTGGAAATTGAGCCGCTGCTAGCCGCAAAGGATGTCGCGGGGAAGCGACTTGTCGAAGCAGAGCACTTCGTACGAGAACCATTCAATGAATAATTGCGGGCAGTGCACGATTTTACTGACTGGTGTAAGCGGTCAGGTAGGGTTTGAGCTGGAGCGCAGTCTCCAGGGCCTCGGTCGCGTTGTGGCGTTTGATCGGGGCAGCCTTGATCTTGCCAACCTCGACCAGGTGCGACAGGTCGTGCGCGATGTGAGACCCGCTTTGATCGTGAACCCGGCGGCGCATACAGCGATCAACCGAGCCGAGAGTGAGCCGGATGCAGCAATGCAATTGAACACGTACGCGCCGGAGGTGTTGGCGAATGAGGCAAAGCGCCTTGGGGCGCTACTGGTTCATTACTCTACCGACTACGTCTTCGATGGGACAAAAGACGGCGCTTACGTAGAGGACGATCCTGTCAATCCGCAGAACGTTTACGGCAGAAGCAAACTGGCCGGCGAACAGGCGATTGCCGCGTCGGGATGTGCGCATCTCATCTTCCGGACCAGCTGGGTGTACGGGGCACGAGGCAAGAACTTCCTCCAGACGATGTTGCGGTTGGGCGCCGAGCGAGATGAGCTAAGTATTGTGTCCGATCAGATTGGTGCGCCCACCTGGTCGAACACGATTTCGACGCTTACGTCGAACGTGTTGTCAGAGGTGCTCGCCGGGGACATCGACTGGTGGGGGCAGGACTCTGGCATCTATCACCTGACGGCTTCAGGTTCAACATCATGGTATGGCTTTGCCGAGGCAATCTTCGAGCGATCAAAGCTGCGGCGAAAGCCCAGGCTTAAGCCGACCACGACGGAATCTTATCCGACCCCTGCAACGCGGCCTGCCAATTCGCGGCTATCAAATCAGAAATTATTCAAGACGTTCGGTGTAGTGGCACCAAACTGGGATGAAGCCTTGGATCTTTGCATGGAGTCGCGCATCTCCAGAAGGGAAGTGCATCTTGCAACTTGACAAGCTGCCATTGACCGCAGGGGTAGTGGGAAAGAGTTGCTAGCGAAGCACGTGCTCAATCGACGTAGTACAGTGCGTTGAATCTTCGATTGCACCGGGGTCGCTCGAGTTGACCATCACACAACCAGGGACGTCTCACGTCTCCTGCGTTGTACTATCGGCTAACGAGATCTTGCCATGAGTATCGACAAACTATCCCGCGATCCAGAATCGCTTTTTGTTGCGTTGAACTTGCAACAGGGACGCGTTGGAAGCCATTTCGCTGATACTAACGGCGGCTTGCGATCTTAATGATGGACCCGCACTTAACAGTGATGAAGCCATTTCCCTAAAGGCAAAACATAGGGATGTATTATGGCAGGCGTGTGCCGATGCACTGCAGGTGTGTCGTACACGCCGCAGAGAGTTCTGGACGCGCTTCAGACGGGTAAGGCACCTCCCGAGTAAAGTTCCGCTGTCCGTCGCTCAGCCGTTTTATTCGCTCGTTTTATAAACAATCCTCAGCATACCGCCCGCGCCCGGACGCATAAAGATGCGTCCGGCTTTCGCCAGATTCACGCGACGGGCGACAAACAAACGCCTTTGATCGTATTCACGTGTTTGCTTAATCATCCTCACTGTCCAGGATGTCTTCAAAACATTGTCCGATTTTTACAGAAGAATGTTCCCGATAATCTGGGGTGGATCACACTACGATATATCAAGGCAGAAGGTCCTAGAAATCGAGGGCGCCGGGTGCCCGCGTCAAAGCGGGTTCAGAACTACAAAATATTCAACGATAAAGACACGAGACGAGAACAAACGTTGTCCAATTTGACCCGGGCGTGAGCTTGGCGGGAAGGCTTGCGCGCGTGTAAACGGTCAAACGTTTGGCATTGCGGCGAGTGCCACGCACGCTCGCCCGCAAGGCTTCGCATGGTCATGGGAGGGTCTATGAGCAGCGAACCATATCCCAGTGTGGTCAGCGCGGACATTTCAACCAGCGGGCTGCTCATGCAAGGGCTCATGAAGTCGGGCAGCCCCTGCGTGATCGTCGATCGGTCGGGTGCCGTGACCCGTGCGAATGCTGCCTTCGAGAAGCTCGCGCCCGCTCACTGGTTTCTTCCGCTTCAACCCATCTACGCTCCGCGAATGCCGCGAAGTATAGCGCGCTATCGCTGGATCTCAAACGAGTCATCGGCCATAAGCTGCTGCTGTCGCTGTTCAACACATCAGACGAGAACAAACGTCGAATGACAAGCCGGATGAGGGCAGCCTGAAGAAGTGTTTCTCCGATTGCCTGAAAAAGCTCGAGCCCGCGAAGCTCGAAATTTCGGTAGCCAAGCTCACGCGAGGCGAGCGTGAGTCCGCGCCGTTGCTGATGATCCCGGACCTGGCGCCCGACGGCCGAGCCTTGGGCGTGCTGGTGGTCATCGAGCTGACACTGGTGGACCGGGTGAGAGAGAAGATCGCGAGAATCGCGCGCGTTCCTTTGGTGGAATCATGGCAAGTGAGGCTCGGACGCATTCTCGAGGAAGTCAGAAGACTGATTCTGTTCGACCACACCAACTTTGGCATGTACGCGGACGACGTGCAGTTCTTTCGCGCATTTGCGTTCTATCCACGCGACCATCTGAAATGGACGGAGCAATGGCTCCCGTTGCCGCCGGGTATCAAGGAATGGCTCGCGGGTGGCAAGACTGCGATTCCGGCCGGATATTCGCGAATTCGTCAGGAGTTTTCCGGAGTTCAACGAAAGCCAGGTCGTCCGCATGTACGAGGATCGAGGCATGCGTTCCTCCGCCACGCTCGTCGCCAAGGACGAAAAGGGGCAGACTTCCGCGCTGTCGCTCTGTTCCGATGCGGGTAAATACACGCAGCGCGATGTCGAGCTGCTGCGCAATCTCGACCTGGAGCCGGTGCTGATACGGATAGAAGAGCTGATCTATCGCCAGCGCCATGATCTTGGTGCCGAGCTCAAGAACGACCTGGCCAAGGCAAAGTCCTTGCCGGAGGTGGCATGCCAGATTGTAGACAAGCTGGCGGCGAGCTTCCACTGGGACTATGTCTCGCTCTATCGAGTCGACCAGCAGAAGGAGATATTCAGGCTCTTTCACCAGAGCCCATGCACGAACGCCTTCCACATCCGGCTCGGTTATACCCAGTTGTTCGACGACGGCATGCTGGGCGCTTGCCTGCACGAGAACAAGGAGGTCGTGGTCAATGAGGTTGGCAATCCCCGCGTCGAGCAATACGGATATATCAGTTTGGGCCGCAAGGTGATCCACTCCGCGATGACGATCCCCGTGCGGCTGAACGACCGCATCCGTTGGATGCTCCACATCGAAACACGCGAAGCACACGCATTTCACGGATCCGACCTGAAGTCGATCATGGATCTGACCAAGTTGGTGCAGGACGGGCTCAGGCAGCGCGCGGTGGGAGGAAGTCAACAGGGTCGTCATGCTCGAGACGCGGCAAGGTGTCGTCGTGGTGGGCATGGAGGGCGCAATTCTCTCTATACGAACCGAACAAGGCAGCCCGGCGCCTTTTGGGCATGCAGGATGAGCGGCTCCGGCACAAATTCCTGAGCGATTACGCATCGGAGAACGATCCATTCTCGGCGAGGGTGCTGAGCGGCGCCATGTCAACCGAGAGGCGCCGTGTCAAGGTGGCCGGGGGGCGCCTTGGCACTGGCCGGCGCCTCACCGGCTCGCGGCATGCCCTCCTGAGCGACTACGCATGGCAGGACGATGCGGGCCCGCCGGGAATACCGGGCGGCTCCGGCTCGACGCAAAGGCGGCGCGTCAAAGTGGCCGAGCGGGGCGGGGGGCTTGCAGGAGAAGCGATCACGGCACAAGCTCCTCAGTGACTATGCCTTGAAGGACGATCCGCGCTCTGCGGAGATCCTGAATGGTTTAGGCTCGACGGAGAGGCGCCGGGTCGAGCTGCTGGGAGAGGACAAGCAGATTCGCCCCGTGCTTGCGACGCCGCGCATGCTGGACGGCAGCTTCGATACCGCGATCTGGTTTCTCATCGACATTCAGGCTCGCAATTGGGAAGTGGACATGCGCTTTCTCCGCGAGACGGTTGCCGACGTCACGCAGCAAACTCGCGTGCCAGTTGCCCAGGCTTTACGAGAACGCGCAATCCGTTGCAGGCGCGGCGCCGGTTACCGACAGCGCCGAGAAGCTGTCGAAGCGGCTGCTCGCCGAAATCGGCAAGGCGGACATCACGTTCGAGCGCCTGGCGGAGGGCCTGGAGATCCGCCGGTATCCCGTGCGAACGATGGCGCCACTCGATCTCGGCCGTTGCGTGGCGCGCGAGGTCAGCTTGCGCCCTCGCGAGATAGGGACCTGATCGACATGGTGCAGGACCAGCGCGACCACCCGGTGAACGGGGACGCGGAGCGGCTCGAATTCGTGGTCCGTTCTCTCCTCGCACATCTGATACGCGTGAGGTCCGACGAAGGAAGGGTGTCTGTCGGTCTCCCTCTCGTCCGGGAACGGCAAGGTCGTGTTGAGTTTCACGCTGACCGACGCAATGCCCCGGTAAGCACCCGCCGAGAGCAGGACCAGGCGGGTTCACGACATCATGTGGCGTGCGCGCACTGCGCGAGAGGATGCAAGCCTCGCCCTCGAAGCGGTGCGGCTCGTGATAGAGAAACATGACGGTTCGCTGGAGACGGGCATGACGAGCGAAGGGGACGACTGTGCTTCCCTGGGCCGGCCCGGCTTCTGGATCACTCTGCCGGAACGGAAGGGAGGCACGTCATGAGCACCGTAATGACCAGCGTGAAGCGCATCGCGCTCATCACCAACGACATCGCGAACGTCGAACTGATCAACGACGCGCGAATACATTAGCGAACAGGCTTCCCGGTTTCGCGCAGCGGCCGGGTTTGCCGACATGCTGGTCACACCGTATTCGTCGACCAACAAGGCCCGCTCGAAACCCTTCGCCGAGCCGCAAGCCCTTGCCACGCTCGGGCTGGTCGTGCTTGACGGGATGGTGGCAAGAAAAGCGACGGCGTGGCTGCCATGGCGCTGCTCGACTGGCATGGACACAAGCTGCCCACGGTGCCCGTCATCGTGCTGGTTTCCGAGCGCGTGGAAGGGCTCGACCTGCGCCTGGTCAAGCGCAGGAACATCGTGCCCTTGAATCTCGCCGAAGGCGATTTCAACGCGGCGTTTGCCAAGGCGCTGGAGCAGTGAATAGCGCAAAACCATCGCGGCGGCGCCTGACCGTCGAAGTCGGCGACTTCATCGCACGCTACTACACAATTGAGGGAAGCGACGTGCGCGAAACCGGTACCTACGAGTACAAGAATCTGCCGGATCTGCATCACCTGCTCGATCGGATAAATGGATATTCCCCCACGTCGAACGGAAGGGCTAGCGACGACTGGCAGGCCGATTTCCGGGAGTTCGGAGACGAGGTATTCAATACGTTCATCGATGGAACGATCAGCCCTCACATCATGGGGCACTTTCAGGATGATGGCGTGGGCAAAGGCCCCGTTGATCTGCGCTTTGAAATCGATGTGGGGAAGGACGAAAAAGCACAGTTGTTTGGATTGCCCTTCGAGCTTGTGAAGCCGCCGGAAAACTACGACAACTTTCTTTGCACGTGCGTGCCAATGGTACGCCGGATCTATTTCATACAAGGCGCCGAGGAGAAGAAACCGTATCGACCGAATCTCGAACCGAAGCGGCACGAGCGTCTGTTGCGGGTACCTTTCATCAACGCGAGTTTCAAAGGTTCGGCGGTGGTGGAGCATGAATGGAGAACCGGGGAGTCCGTGCTTATCCCGGGTCTCAACGAACTCACGAAGATTGCGGCGGAGCTGGAGGCGGTCAGGGAATTTGCAACGAAGAAGTGGAAAACCGCACTCGAGCCCGTGACCGTGGTGGGCGGCAAACCGAATCAGACCGTTGACAAGTTGCTGGACCAGATGCATGAGCTGGTCGAGTCTCAAAAATTCGACATCTCCACTTCGCCGGGCATTCGGTCACCCTGGAAGACGACGGTGGCACGTTCCTGATCTTTCCGGACAAGAGCGGCGTTGGCCAAGGTGTGTCGATGCGCGTGGTTGCGAACTGGGTGAGCGCGGCCAACACATTCGCATGGTGCTGCTTTCGTCCTGCAGCGGCTCCCTGCGCACCGCGATAGAAGTGATGCGCAAAGGCGCCGAGGCAGTGCTCGGCTTTCGCTGGGACGTGAATGATCATGCCTGCGTGGAATATTTCAAGCATTTTCTACAGGCTGTACCTGACCAGGAACAAGTCCATCGCGGAAGCCTATTGCGGGGCATGCCATGAAGTCCAGTCGCCGATGCCTTGCCCATATGGGCTTCCGCTATCGCGGTCGTCAAGGATTGAGTGTAAAGAGCCAAACATCGAGGAGAGGCCATGTCCATCTGTCACGTTCCCGGCACTGATCTTCACTAATATCTCGTGTGCTTCGACGAAGAAGGGCGCGAACAGAAGGAGCGAGACGGGAGTCTCGCGAGTCGGGCCGTCGTGTCGCTTCGCTTCTCAATGATCCCACGCATCCGGCCACGGATGTGCTCTTTGCTTGTCACGGCTGGAAGAACGACGTGTCCGCCGCCAAACAATACTACAACCTCTGGGTCGCCGCGACGGGGGAGGCCGAGGGCGATCTCGCCCGCATCAGACAGAACACGGCGGACTTCGCCCCGCTGATCATCGGCCTGTATTGGCCCAGCCTGCCGTGGGGCATCGAGAGTTTGCCCGGGGCCGCCCCCGCGCCGGCATCCGCGACCCTGTCTGCCGCAGGCGGTGGCTCGTCACGGACAGTTGCGCAGATCACCGCAGCCATCGTGAACACCGACGCGGCGAAGCGCGCCATTGAAACGGTGCTCGACGAAGCGAACGCGGCAAAGTCCGCGAACGTCACCCCGCGGATGCACGAAGCGTACATGGCCTGGTTCGTCGAGACAGGATTGCGCGCCGATGGCGTGAATGCGTGAACGACCGCCCCGGCTCCGACCAGGAGCAGTTCGATCCGCAGGAGATCGTCAATGACGTGCGGAAGGAAACACCCGCCGGCAAAGAGGCCGATTCCCGGGTGCTCGTTATTGCTGACGGATTGAAGGACGTATTGCTCTCGCCCTTGCGGCAGTTGTCGTTCTGGACGATGAAGGATCGGGCGCGCCGGTTCGGAGAAACCGCCGGACACTGGCTGCTTGACGAAGTGCAACTGGCCGCGCCCAAAGCCCGCGTGCACCGGCACAGCTTCGGCTGCATCGTGGTGTCGGCAACGGTCGCGGGTCCACGCAACGGCAGCGAGCCGCTGGAGCGCCCCGTGGATTCGCTCTTGCTCGCGCAAGGCGCACTTTCGCTCTGGTCCTACGCAAATGAAATCCGGTTTGCGATGGGGCTTACAAGGCTATTTTATCACACGATGGGGCTTACAAGGCTATTTTATCACATCGTCGCGGACGGGTTGGTGCGCGGCCCGACAATAACCACGCGCTCTTTCCACCGACACGGCGGTAGGGCGGTTCTATCCGCTCGGCGCGCGTATCAAACATCAGAGACTGCTCGGCGTAGCATTTCCGGAGTACGGCGGGATCGGCGCTTTCGGCATTCAGGGCATTCGGCGCGGTCATGGCGGCGACCTGGTCGGAGACATGCACATGACCGCCGGCGATGTCGAATTCGCGTTGAGAGAACAGCGCATCTGGAATGCGTTTTTGGCCGGTGTGGCCGGTGTGATCGATATCGCGAAGAAAGACCGCTCCACCCGGGGGCAAACTGTCCGGCCGCCATGGAGGAAGAAACATGAAGCGGCTCAGCCTGCCGCGGATCAGCACACGCGCGGCGGGCTGCTGAGCGCGAAACCCGCGCCCGGCTTGGGGGCACAAGTCAAAGCGCACAACGTACCCGGCTTCGAAGCGGCGGAGGCGCCGATCCCGGCTGCTGTACCCGCTTCCACTGACGCTGCCGCCAACACCACGCCCTCGCGCTGGATCAACGCGAGCTTCGAGGGACTCGATCCCTCGGCGCCGTTGCTCATGGGCAAGTGGTATCAACTGGCGTTCGACGTGGACATCGAAGTGCGTTTCGATGCGATCGCTGCAACTGTGTTTCCTGAAGGCGCCGTCGAGTCGGCGGGCGCGGGCGACGTGATTCTCACCGTGCAGATCGACACCAACGACTTCGATCTCTCCGGACGGGGCGCCAGATGCGCGTTGCCGCGCGAGGGGCGCGGACACACGAGAGCGCGCTTCGACGTCTCGCCGTATCGGAATGGGCGAGCGAGCATCAAGGCGCCCCATCCTTCGTAACGACAACTTCATTTAGCAGATGGATCTCACGTTCGACGTCGGCGCTCAACGCCAGTCCCGGGCGAGCGTCGTGGTGCGCGCGGGCATTATCGGCCGCATCGCTCCTTCGGCCGCGCAACGTGGGGCTGTCGATTGAGCCCGGTGACGGCGGCTACTACCGATGCACCGTCTGGGGGCCGGTGTCGGCACACGCACGCCTGGCCATTACGCCGGGCTTCCTGGATGACGCAATCAATGCCGTTCGCAGTGCGCTGACGGAGGTCATAGAGCAGTCCGACAACGGGGACCCGGTGTTCCAGACCTGCATCAACATTCCCGAAGTCCAGTCTGAAAAGGCGCTCCGCACGCGCGCGCGCGGGCGCCAACCTCTTATCAAGCTGTTCGACGGCTTGTCCGCCGGCGCCGATTCGAAGGCCGTAGGCGCGTTCCTGCGCAAGCTCTGCGGCGCAGACGCGCCCCGCCTGAAGATTCAGATTCTCGCCGAGCAGTTGCCCATTCCATGGGGATTGCTTTATCTCGGGGAGGCGCGCAAAGGCGCCAAGCTGAATTGGAACAACTTTCTCGACATGCGTCACATCGTCGAGCAAATCCCCTTGCAGCCCTCGTTGAACGTGTGGGACCACGGAATCGTCAGCGACAAACTGGCACTCGCGGTCAGCGTGAACTTCAACGAGATGATCGACGATCAGTTTCCGCAGGGATATGTCAGGAAGCAGCAGGCGTTCTGGCAAAAAACGAATCTCGGCGTGACCACGCGCCTGACTCGTGCGGATGTGCTGAACGCCCTCAACAACGTGGCGACGCTCGACCAGATCCTCTATTCTTACTGTCATGCTAGTTTCATACGGACTGAATCAACCAGGTGGCCCGGATGCGTCGAGTCTGGTCCTCACCGACAAGCCGATCACGCTCGAGGAGTTCCGCCTTGAGGCGCCGGCAGAGAGATCCAGCTATCAGGCAAGCTGCTCTTGTTCATCAACGCATGCCAGTCGTCGAAGTTGTCGCGAACTTTCTACGACGGTTTTGTACCGTATTTCATTAGCAAGGGTGCGCGCGGCGTGATCGGAACCGAATGCGACACGCTCGCTTACTTTGCGATGGAATGGGCGCAGCGTTTCTTCCAGAAGTTCCTCGCCGGCACGTCGTTCGGCGAGGCGTTTCTGGAACTGCGCAAGGAATTCGTGGAGCAGCATCATAACCCGCTCGGCCTGCTCTACGCCGTGCACTGCGACGCCGATACGATCATCGATCATCCGAGTGCCGGCGCCGTTGTGGCGTGAACGGTTGCCAGCTCGGCATGGGTTCAGCGTGGTGTATGGAGCGTTCCGTGCACCACGCCATAGCGGATCCACCGGACTAAGCCTCGCTCATGGCTTCGTGCTCGCGTCCTGGTTTCGGAACGCCGCCTCTCCGGCGTCCGACACCTCGACCCACTTCTGTCGGGTGCTGCGTCTGCGACGTAGTTGTCGTGCCAGTTTCACCACTGTCGGGGTCTGGGGATAACCCTCGGGCGAGTCTTCCCAGACCTCCTGCCGGCCCAGTGGCGTGATGTCCAGGTAGTTCCAGGTGCCACCCATTTGCTCGTCGCCGCGGATTGTTGATGAAGTAGGTGCGGAATACGTGGTCGCCGTCGCGGTAGAACACGTTCGTGCCGTGCCACTCGTTCACGCCGAAGTCGGCGTCGAAGCTGTCAGTGAGGGTGAACCACGGTATCTCCCAGCCCATCCCTGCCTTCAGCCGCGCGATGTCTGCCTGAGGCGCACGCGAGACGAAGACGAGGGTGGTGTCACGGGCATTTAGGTGGGCGAGGTGGGCAACCTGGTCGGCCAGCATGGAGCAGCCCCGGCAGGCGTGTTCGGGCCAGCCGAACACGCCCAGCTCGAAGAAGGCGCGGTAGACGATCAGCTGACGCCGGCCGTCGAACAGGCTGGCCTTGCCCGCAAGCCCCTCGAATGCATACGCCGTGTCCACGGCCATCCACGGCATTCGCCGGCGCCGATCGGAAATGCGAAACGATCTTGTTCTGCAGGCCGGTCTTTTGACGACCGGCCGAGGTGCCGGTAAGCA
>CALNPU010000082.1 GCA_940588625.1 uncultured Caballeronia sp. | reverse complement strand
CGGCGCGACCCAACGCCGCCGTTTTTTAGTAGTGTCTCGGATGTCTCGGATGTCTCGGATTTGCACCGCCGATAACATGCCCATTGCAGGCAAAACGCCACGCAAGCATACAAGCCGCCAACCAACGCACGCGATGCAATCAGCGCGGCGACGAGTTCGCCGGGACCGGTCATCAGCGCCAGGCCCATTTCGACCCATGACAGGGCGGTATGCCAGGCCGAGGCATACCAGTGCAGTGGACAGCGCTTGATCGATGTTTGGTTATGTATTGGTAGTGGTCATGCTGGCCCCCCGGCTGGTCTTTTCGATGCATCGTGCTGCATTCGTCTGATTCGCGGGAGTCTTACGCATGGGTCGTGCCAGATCACGTGAAAGCTGGGTATATCGCTTGCTTTCAATCCCTTCAAGCCCGTGCGACAGCGATTTACCTGACGAAATGCTAGAAATGCTAGTTTTCTTGCGGCGGATTCGCCAAGCTTGCAACGTTAAAAAGCTTCGCACGACGCCATGACATTGCAACGACGCTGTACGCGATGGCAGGCTTTACACAGTCCACAGTCCAGGAGCCAGGCATGACCACGACGAAACTGAAGGAACAGCGCCCGCATTCGCATAGGGAGGGGGAAGACGTCGACCGCGCAGTGGAAGATACCTTCCCCGCCAGTGATCCGCCTTCAACCGGCGGCGTGACACGGATTGAATCCGACGAAGAGAAAAGAAGGGTAAGCCCGAAAAGAAATGATTCGGATAGCGTGAATGAAGAACGGAAAAGACTAAAAGCCGCATTGACCGAGGGCTTTCGTCTTTCACTCTTTCAGCAAGGCGTGGGCATGTTGTTCGAGTTATTTCTCGCGCCGCTTTATTTCGATCAGGCGCGATGGCCTGACATGGTTGATGGCGAAATGCTTACGTCCTCGCAAGCTGTAACTGTGGGAATCGCGTTCAACGAATTCGTACTGCCGCTCGACCTCCTTCACATCGGGCGCGACCATGCCTTTATCCACACACTGAAGCCTTCCTCCAATGCCAGTGCCAGACCGCTGCGCGCCGGACGGCTGTCGAAACCGCCCAGGCCGTCGCCTTGTTCAAAGTGCGAATTCACCAGCGTCGTGTCGACGCTGATAAATGCGTTGGGGTTCTGCTCGAGCAGGGTTTCATCGTGCGAGGCGTCGCGATTTTTTCCATCGGCATCGACGGTATCTTCCAGCATGTCGTCGTTGAGAGCGTCGATCACACGACGCGTGACATCGGCTTGAGTGACGTCGGTTTCACCGAGTGGCCCGGCATGTTTCAACGATGAATCAAACGCACCGCTGCCCGTTTGCCCGAGCCCGGCTTCGCGTCTCGCTGCGGCCGCTGCTACATCACCGGGTTTGACTTTGGCAGTTTCCGTTTCAGGCTTTTTGAGCGGGCTGTCCGCTGCGCGTTGCGTTTGCTTTTCCTGCGATTCGTGTTCTGTACGTTGTTCATGGTTCGCTCCACCTGGTTCAGGTTAACAAAAAGACATGGGGCAAGAAACATTCCTGCGTACAAAGCCGCGTTGGAATAAACCGCGGGATAAAACAGCAGTAAATGTTCTAAGCCAAATTGATTTTTTTCAACCCAATGAAGGTTTTCTCAAGAGTATGATTTGTTGTTCGCCAGGCTTGCGTGCGCCACCGGACGGCTTCGTGCCGCTTGCCGGATTCGCGCGTTTCAAGCGAGCGGGAGACGACCATCACGAATCCAGCGAGGCACTTAAAATCAGGGTGACTCATGCAATATGACGCAGCATTTTCACATCGCGGCTATTTACTCAATTGTGCACCAGCACGTCATGGCGACGGCTGTTTCCAACCCTACGTGGTCATCTCGCGATCAAGCGACGGTGAACTGGTGGCCAATCGTTTTTTCCCTGCTGACCTGCGCTTTGGCAACGCCGACGAAGCTATTGCGCATGCTCGCGACTGGGCGGTCCGATGGATCGACGCCAGCCACGTGAAGGTCGAACCCAAGTCCTGAGCGCGCTCAAAGGTGTTTCGCGCCCGGGCGACGGTCGTGCAGAAAAACGGTTAATCTCGGGGCATCGTTAGATCGTGCCGTTCAACACGGCGTCATCCGCCCAAGCTCCCGACATGCCCAAGACTGTCTCCAAAGAAGATCAATTATCCTCCCACGAATGGGGCCTCGACAAGATCGTGGCCGACCTGCGGGCGTCGCACGAACAATTGTACCGTACCGCACGCGCCATCCGCTCGGAATCCGCGAACTGCCATCGCGTGAAGCGATCGTGAAGATCGTCAATGGACTGCGCTCAGCGCTGTTTCCCACCCATTACGGTGCTGCCAACCTGACCGCCGCAACCTGACTGACCGCCATTATTATATTACGTCGGCCACACGCTCGAAAGCACCTTGCGCCTGCTCTCCGAACAGATCTGGCGTGCCTTGCGTTTCCTGCCGGAGAACCAGGACCTGAGCGATGCCGAACTCGGCGTGCATGCGTTCAGGCTCGCGCGTGGATTCGGCGCGCAGTTACCCGCCATCCGGGCGCTGCTGGTGAGCAACATCCAGGCTGTGTTCGCGGGCGACCCGGCCGCGCAGCACATCACGGAAATCCTGCTTTGCTATCCCGGCATCTGGGCCATGACGCATCATCGTCTGGCGCATGCTTTGCATAAGCTCGGCGTACCCTTGCTCGCGCTTCATCAACGAGATCGCCCACTCGGCGACGGGGATCGATATTTACCCGGGCGCGACAATCGGGCCGAGTTTTTTCATCGATCACGGGACGGGCGTGGTGATCGGCGAGACGGCGGTGATTGGCCAGCACGTGTGTGTATCAGGCAGTGACGTTGGGCGCGAAGAGTTTCCCGGCGGGTAACGACGGCGTGCTGGTGAAGGGCGCAATGCCCGGCACCCAGTGGTTCTACGCCGGCGCGACCATTCTCGGCCGCGTGACCATTGGGCGCGGTTCGGTGATTGGCGCCAACGTCTCGCAAGGCAAGATCCGCGAAGGCGGTGCGGGAGACGCGTCTGACGATAGCCAAGGCGCTTGAATGGTGCGTGAGTGGCGTGTAAACCTCGGCGAACCTTGATAAGCTAAGCTTTTTAGCTATTCGACACGCTGAACGCACTCGAATGCCCGACGATGGAGAGGAATTCGCGGCGCGTGGACGGGTCGTCGCGGAACGTGCCCAGCATCCGCGATGTCACCATCGACGCACCAGCTTTATGCACGCCGCGCGTGGACATGCATTGATGTGTGGCTTCCAGGATCACGCCAACGCCTAGCGGTTGCAGGACTTCTTCCAGCGTGTCGGCGATCTGCGCTGTCATCTTTTCCTGGATTTGCAGACGCTTCGCGAAGGCATCGACCAGACGCGCCAGCTTCGAGATGCCCACCACGCGCTCACGCGGCAGATACGCCACGTGTGCGCGGCCAATGATCGGCACCATGTGATGTTCGCAGTAACTTTCGAAACGGATGTCCTTGAGCACGATCATCTCGTCGTAGCCCTGCACCTCGGAAAAGGTGCGCGCCAGGATGTCGCGAGGATTCTGCGCATAACCCGCGAAGAATTCTTCGTAAGAGCGGAGGACGCGGGAAGGGGTGTCAATGAGTCCCTCTCGCGCGGGGTTGTCCCCGGCCCAGCGGATCAGAACGCGAACGGCGGCTTCAGCTTCTTCGCAGCTCGGACGATCAGCTTGATCATGGATGTCCGAAGACGCGTTGGGGGAGTTACGCGTGGCGCTCATCGAGGGCTCCAAAAGTCATTAAGTCCTCATTGTTCCACGTTTTACGGTTTGGAAGACCCCTGTGCCATATCGGGTATGTCACGCATGTCGGGCTTATAAGATTTTACCGCCGCCATCGATTCCCGAGCCGGTTTGCCAGACCTTTTTCCCTGCCTGCGTCAGCTTGCCCGAGCTGTGGTGCTTGTCCGGTTCCGTGCCTTCTTGCGCCAGATGACCACCGGGTTGTTCCTGCGCGCGCTGCTTTTTGCCCTTGCGTTGCGCCCGGCGTTCCTTTTGCGACCGGCCTGCGTAGTTAGTCTCAGTCGTGGTGTCTGTTTGCTTGCCCGTCATGTGCCCTCCTTGAGTGAATGACAGGCAAAGCGCCGCAAGAGCCGTTCCATCCGCGATGGCTCGATGCACGGGGTAGCGATACCGGGATAAACGACGCCCATCTGGTTATCGTGCGCGAGCTTATATCAGAGTGGCCCGACACTCAACTACCGGGCTCAGACCATGAAACGTTTCCACATTGCACTTGCCGTTGCCAGCCTCAAGACATCCATCACCTATTACACCCAGCGTCTCGGCCAGCCACCCGCCGCAGTCGTGCCCGGTACCTACGCTATGTGGCGAACGGACCTGCTGAACTTCTCGATCAATGAAAGCCCGGCCCAAGCCGGATTGCTGCGGCACATTGGCTTTGAAGACGATATGGCCGCCGGCTTTGCCAAGACGCGCGACGTAAACGGAATTGAATGGGAGCAGTTTTCTCCCGCGGAGCAGGATCGGCGGATCGAAGAGACCTATGGCACTGCGATCCGCCAGACCGGCAATCGATAGAGGTCTATTTACGTGCGTGTGATGGACGCGCCGCCGGCCACGAGTGATGCCGTGCCGGTGACGAACGAGGAGTCATCGGAGGCGAAATACAGCACCGAAGGTGCGAGTTCTTCCGGTGTTGCAACACGTTTTAACGCGTGTAGGTTGGTGACGAAGGTTTGCGATTCGGTGGTGTCGTTCATGTCCCGGTACATCGGGGTATCGACGGCGCCGGGCAGCACGGCGTTCACGCGGATACCTTGTGCGCCATACTCGGCCGCGAGTGCTTGCGTAAGGCCGATCAGGCTGGCCTTGTTCGCCACGTAAGACGCCGTGTCGGGGAATGCAAACGAATAACCTACGAAGTCGATGTAAAGATGATCGGACGCGCCGCCGTGTTCGAGCATGGCCGGGATCTGGTGTTTCGCGCCAAGGAATGCGCTGGTCAGGTTGATCGCGAGCGCGTTGTTGAATCCTGCCACCGAGACGGATGTCGACAGTCCCATTTCGCCCAGCGTGCCGGCGTTGTTATAAGCGACGTCGAGCCGGCCGAATTTGTCGATGGCGAGCGCCACGAACGCCTTTGCATAGCATAGTCTTCCGATTGCACGTCACCCGCGAGCGCGACGGCCTCGCCGCCGGCCACTTTGATCTCTGCCACCAGAGTTTCCGGTTCGGCTGCGCGACGGGCGGCAACGACCACCTTTGCGCCTTCCGCCGCGAACAATTTAGCTGTGGCGCGGTCGATGCCAGCGCTTGCGCCTGTGACGATAGCAACCTTTCCTGTCAGTCGATTCATGATGTTTCTCCGTTTTTTCAGCTTGTCCGGCGCCCGATGCACCGGTCCATGTGACGCAATGTAGCCCCCCCCCGAAGCTTGCGAACAGGCACGGAAGATGGTCTTATCGTTCAGCTTTTGTGAATCTTGAACCGGCGTATCGGAGTTCCGCCCACCTCCCACCGGAGACGTTCAATGGACCGCTTGCGCGCTTATGAAGTCTTCGTGGCCGTGGTCAGGCGCGGCAGCTTCACGCGCGCCACCGACGCTCGATACCTCGCCCGCCAACGTGACGCGTTATATCGTCGAACTGGAGGCGCATCTGGGAACGCGGCTGCTGAACCGGGCGTCGCGAAGGTTGTCGCTGACATCGGGCGGCGAGGCATTTTACGAGCGCTGCGTTGCAATACTCGATGACCTGGCCGAGACGGAGAGGTTGGTGTCGTCGTCGACGACCGAGCCGCGAGGGCGGTTGCGCATCAACGCGCCGCTGAGTTTTGGCGTGTTGCAGCTTGCACCGTTATGGCCGGAGTTCATGTGGCGGTATCCCGATGCGGAACTGGATGTATCGCTGGTCGACCTGGTAGTGGATATGGTTGATGAAGGGTACGGACCTCGCGATTCGTATTTCGCGTGCCGGGTCGATGGGCAATGCGGCACGCAACGTGCTGTGCGCGGCGCCCGCGTATCTGGCGGGGCGGCGCTTGCCAGAGCAGCCTGCGGATCTGACCGAGCATCACTGGTATGCCGCGAGCAGAGACGAGTGGCAGTTTCTGGACGCCGATGGGAAGCCGCACACGGTGCGGGTGAATTGCCACATGATGTATACGAACAACGGCGACACCGCGCGTTCGGCGGCGCTGGCAGGGCTGGGCGTGATCTGGCAGCCGACCTCATTATGTATCCCAGCCGGCGGCATCTGAGCTCAAGCGTGAGGGTGATGATCGATTACCTGGTTGAGGTTTTGGGAGGGGTAGCGCCGTGGGACAGAAGCTGAGACCACGCGGAACCCTGTAAACTCCGCCTCAAGCCCCGCATTCTTTCCAGGAGACCAACCGCATGCAACCCCCGTGGCGCACCATGGACCGCGCGATTCTCGACGCAGCCTATAGCAATGGCGATCCGCCCGCCGACTTCGAAACCCGCAGCGCAGCCTTCTACGCAGCGCACCCCGGTGCCGAACTCGATGTCCGGTACGGTCCTGCCCCGCGCGAGCGCTTTGACTTCTTCCCGGCATCGAGCGGCAAGCAATCCCCTGCGCCGACCTTCGTTTTCGTCCACGACGGTTACTGGCAAAGCTGCGACAAGGAGCTCTGCGCCTTCGTGGCAGAAGGACCGCTCGCCCGTGGCATGAACGTTGTAGTAGCGGAATACACGCTGGCGTCCACCGCATCGATGACGCAAATTGTGAGCGAGATCGGGCGGCTGCTCGACTTCCTTGTCAAGCAAGGCCATACAACGCTGGTACTCGGCAGCCATTCCGCATGCGATCATCTCACGGTCATGCATCGTTATCATCCGGCGGTCAAATATGTGCTGCCGGTTAGCGGTCTCTTCGATCTCGAACCTATTCTCGAACCCATCAGTGCGGGCCGGCTGAACGACAAGCTCGGGTTATCGGCAGAGGAAATCACCCGTTTCAGCCCGATGTGGCACATCGCTCACGGTGCCACCGATGGTCGTCACTGTCGGCAATGCAGAACTGCCCGAACTCATCCGCCATTCGCATAACTATGCGCATGCCTGCGCTGACGCGGGTGAACATGTACTTACCGGTGCCGGGCGCAGATCATTTTTCTATTCTCTACGACCTTGCCGATCCAGATGGCTTGCAACTCAGGGCGCTAGCGCAATCGATGCAGGGCTGACGGTATTTCGCAACTCTTATCAAATGCTCGGCCATGCACCCGTGCAACGGGGTCGCACTCTGATTAAGCCTTCGGGAACGGCTTGCTGAGAAACTTCGATCCTGCAAGCCCGAAGCGCCAGGGGATCTCCACTGCCTTCGTGAGGCCGATGCGCGGTCCGATCACGAGCGGATAGTCCTCCCCCGGCGCTTCAATATGAAACGGCGCTTCGAGCAGCGACATGCCGTTGTTTCCGTGCGTTATACCCAAGGCTTGTGCGACGCGTCCCGGTCCCGAGCACAACGGCCTCGATGGCTCGAGTCCGCGTCGCTGGCGCATGGCATCGAGACCAGTCAGCGGTTCAATCGCGCGGATCAACACCCCGGCACCGTGACCTTCTTCGCGGCAAACAAAGTTCAGGCACCAGTGAATGCCGTACGAGCGATACACGTACGCGTGCGCGGGCGGGCCGAACATGACGGCGTTGCGAGGGGTGGGGCCGGAAAAGCTGTGCGACGCCGGATCTTCGGGATCGTAGGCTTCAGTTTCAACGATCCTGCCGCCGACGCCGTGGACCGTGAAAATCGCCCCGATCAGGCGGCGTGCGACTTGTTCGGACGGGGCATAAAAGTCGATAGGTGCTACAGTGTGGGATGATTTGAGCATCACATCATTAAAGGAGGAGGCGTTCGCACAGGAGTGTGCTGGGCGGGTTCAGCCACAGCGGCCAGGATTCTTCGTTTGCAGTGGATGTTCAGCGCCTCGATTTTGCAGTTGTCAGCGTCCTCCGTCCACCCGCGCGCGGGAATCCCACGTGGCACACGTGCCCGTCGGTCCGCAGAGCCCTCAAACAATCTGGCTAATCCGTTCCCGAGCCATCGCTTTCGATGCAAACCACCAGACCAGCGCCGCTGTCAGCGATATGGCCGCGGCCATCGCCATTGCGGTATGTGCATGCCGTGTTCAAACTGATCGGACGACGGGACCATCGCGCCAAAAACCGCGACGCCCAGCGCAGCGCCCGTCTGCCGCGCCGAGTTCAGCATTTCAGCCACAAGCCGATCAGCAGGTTCGCGAGGAAGATGCTGCGCCAGCCAAACGTATGGATCAGGATGCCGCCCCGCCGATCAATGGACCACCTGCCATCGGCGATGCTGCCTAGCGCAACGTTGACGACGTATCGAGGATCACGACGATATAGCTGCTGCTGGTCGCGGCGAGGACGCGGCGCTGAAGCGTTCGGGTGTCGGGCACGGAGAGTTTTCGTTAAGGGACGGGAAATCCAGTGTAGAGCCGCCGTCATGCCACAAGCTTCGACGCGTATCGAAGCATGCGCACATGCGGACTAGACTATCATAGTGGGATCAAAGCAGCGATCCTTAATGTACCCTCATCCCGCGGTCTCGTCGACCGCTTTCTTGATCGCCGATCCCACTCGTGCCGCCATGCTCATGGCGCTCGCCGACGGTCGCGCGCAACCTGCGGGCGAGTTGGCTTACGCGGCCGGCGTCACCGCCCAGACAGCAAGCTCTCATCTCGCGAAGCTCCTGGCCGGCGGGTTGTTGTCGGTGGAAACGCAAGGGCGGCATCGGTATTACCGGCTGGCCGGTTCGCATGTTACGCTGGTGCTTGAAAATCTTGCATCGATTGCGCCAAGCGGACCCGTGCGTCGAATGCCGCGTAGCCGGGAAGCCCAGGACCTGCAGTTCGCACGATGCTGCTATGACCATCTCGCCGGCGGCCTGGGCGTGGCGGTGACCCAGGCGTTGCAGGACCGCGCGCTGGTCGTCGCCACCGATGACAAGCAATTCGATGCGACGCCGGCCGGTGTCGAATGGTTTAACAGCATGGGCCTGGACATGGCCGGGCTGAAGCCGACACCCGGCGCGGTCTCTGCCGCCACTCGCAAGAAAGCCGCGAAGGACACACAAGCCGGCCAGCACAAGACGCAAAGCAGCGCGAGCCGGCGTTCCGCGGCTGAATGTTCGGCGGCCGCCAGGAAAGGCTGGCAGACGCGCCGTGCGGCGGCTTCGAAGGCTGGTGCGACGTGGCACGCGCGTTAGCGCATTTGCAGCTCTTCCACGAAGAAAGACCGTTCCGGACCACTCCAGAACGGCTTTTATGCTTGCAAGTCGGTTTGCGTGCCGCGCACGTCAGTGACGTCAAGTGGCGGATGAAACCGCGTTATTTCACCGTTTCGAGCACCTTGCGAATTGTGCTGGAAATCTGCTTGCTGGTTGTCTTCGATGATCAGCGGCGGCGAGAACGCGAGAATATCGCCTATATCGCGCCCCAAAACGCCCGCCTCGAAGCATTTCACGAACGCTTCGTAGGCCCGCGCGCCCGGCTCGCCATCGCGGCGATTCCAGTTCAACGGCCACCATGCCGAGATTGCGCACGCCCTTCACATGAGGCGCGTCGCGCAACACATGAGCGGCGGCTTCGAACTTTGGTGCCTTCGATGCCGCCCGTTCGAACAGTTGGTCGCGTGACAGGTCGAGCGTGGCGATCACGGCGGCGGCCATCGGGTGCGTCGAATACGTATAGCCGTGGAACAGTTCGATACCGTTCGCCGCACCCGCATTGATGATCGTGTCATGCACGTTGCGATGCGCAGCCACGGCGCCCATCGGAATGGCGGCGTGATTGCCTTGGCCAGGGTCATCAGGTCCGGCGTCACGCCGAAATATTCCGCTGCCGTCGCTTTGCCCAGCCGGCCGAAACCCCCGTGATGACTTCATCGAGAATCAGCAGGATGCCGTGCTTCGTGCAGATCTCGCGCAGCTTTTGCAGATAACCCTGCGGCGGCACGAGCACGCCCGTCGAACCCGCCAGCGGTTCGACGATCACGGCGGCAATGGTCGACGCATCGTGCAGCGCGACGATGCATTCGAGTTCATCGGCGAGATGTGCGCCCCACGCCGGCTGGCCTTTCGAGAACGCGTTGTGCTCGGGCGCGTGCGTGTGCGGCAGATGATCGACGTTCGGCAGCAACCCGCCTGAAAACGTCTTGCGGTTCGGCCCAATGCCACCGACCGAGATGCCGCCGAAACCCACGCCGTGATACCCGCGCTCGCGGCCAATTAGCTTTGTGCGCTGGCCTTCGCCGCGTGCACGGTGATAGGCGAGGGCGATTTTCAGCGCGGTATCGACGGAGCCGGAGCCGGAATTCGTAAAGAAGATTCGGTCGAGCCCTTCCGGCATAATCGCCGCGACCTTCGTGGCCACTTCGAATGCGAGCGGATGGCCCATCTGGAAGGTCGGTGCGAAGTTGAGCATGGCAGCTTGCTGCTGGATCGCGGCGACGATCTCATCGCGGTAGTGGCCCGCGTTCACGCACCACAGGCCGGCGCCGCCGTCCAGAATTTCGCGGCCATCGGTCACGCGATAGTACATGCCCTTGGCGCCCTTGATCAGGCGCGGTGCAGCTTTGAACTGCCGGTTGGCGGTGAAAGGCATCCAGAACGACGAGAGGTCGTCGATGACGGGGCGCGAAATCATAGGAAATTTCCTGTTAGAACACGCAATGTAGTCCTCAATAAAAACCCGCGGCATAGACAATTGTCCTGTCACAGAGAGAACTGTGCTGGCAAAATGGCGAAAACTGTATTGGTCGACTACCCTGGGCGATCAACTTTCATCATCCTCTTCCTGCCGACTCATGATCGAACTTCAACTGGACTGTGACCGCGCTCAAGCGACGCTCGTCGAGCAACTGGTGCGGGCGTTTTCCGGCGCCATCGAGCAGCAGGCGCTGCGTGCCGGCGCGCTGTTGCCGTCGGTGCACCAGCTTGCGCAGGCGGAAAGGCTGAGTACCTTCACGGTAACGGAAGCATATGGACGCCTTGTGTCGATGGGCCTCGTGGTCGTGCGGCGCGGCTCGGGGTACCGGGTGGCGGCGCGGGCGCCGGCAGCGCACAAGCGCGCGGTGGCGTGGCAGCCGCCGAGCCTCACTGCGACCTGGCTCCTGTCCGATGTATTCGCCGATCATTCGGTGCCGATCAAAGCAGGCTGTGGCTGGCTGCCCAACGAATGGGTCAGTGAAAGCGGCCTGCATCACGCGTTGCGCTCGATCAGCCGCGTGCCGGCGGCACGCATGGCCGACTACGGGCACCCGTACGGTTTTGCGCCGCTGCGCGAGCGGATTGCTGAGCAACTTGACCGCTACAGTTTGCCCGCCGACCCTGCCGCGAACGTGTTGCTAACCGCCGGGGCTACGCAGGCGCTCGACCTGATTGTGCGCACGCTGCTGCGCCCGGGCGACACGGTCCTTGTGGAAGATCCGGGTTACTGCAATCTGCTGCAGAACCCGACTGGCGCGACCTTCGACATGGCGGTCGCGTTTCACCTGCTGCAGATCGCGGAATGCTACGGCCTGTGGTGTGGGTCGTGGAAGACGATGTGAACTGCGAGCTCGCGCCGCCTGGCGCGCCGCTTCTGGCCGCTATGGAAGGCTTGAACCGCGTGCTGTATGTCGGTGGATTTTCGAAAACGATCACGCTGGGATTGCGCTGCGGTTATGTGGTCGCCGAGCGTGAAGTGCTGCGCGAACTGGCGCGTACGAAGATGGCGGTGGGGCTGACCTCATCGGCGGCGACAGAACGCATTGTCGAGAAAGTGCTGACCGAAGGACGTTATGCACGTCACGTGGAGTCGGTCACCGAAAAACTCAAGGACGCACAGGCGCAGGTCGAGGACCGGATGGACTCGCTCGGTGTCGAGCTGTTTCATCGTCCGCGGGCAGGCTTGGGCACGCTTGCCGGTCGAGCCCGAGCACGCGAACGAACTGGCGACGCAGGCGCTGGAAGACGGCATCTGGCTTGCGCTGGGTTCGTATTTTCGTCCGGGGGACGCCGCAAGCAACTGGTTCCGCTTCAACGTGCCGTATTCCACCGACGACGCGTTGGGGGGGGTTATCGAGAAGTGGAAGAAGCGCTAGCGTGCTGCGCGCAACGAAAAAGCCTCGCGAGAGGCGAGGCTCAAGCGAGGCTTCTTCGTCCGATGCAAACAGCGGCCGCGCCTTCAACCGAAGCGGTACGCGCGGACCTGCTACTTCATCGCCGGAATACGCCGAGCAACAGTGTTGCCAGGAAGATCACAATGAAGATGAAGAACAGGATCTTCGCAATTTCGGTTGCACCACTCGCGATTTCGCCGAAGCCGAAAAACGCCGCGATGATCGCGATGATGAAAAAAGACGACAGCGTATCGAAGCATGAAGCCCTCCAAAGGGTCGATTATCGGATTGGTTTGCGTGCCGGCTCGACGCCTTCACCGCCTTGACTGTGCCGCTGTTGTACGCCGCGACGTCCGAACTCAGAGCAACCGCCGTGCCCAGGAACCATCAAACAGAAAATAGGGCGCAAAAGATCCACGCACAAAAAAGCCGCACTGCGTTGCACAAGTGCGGCCTGGATGACGCGCCGTGAGGCGCGGTTAAAGGTTAAAAGGAGGATATGTTATTGGTGGGGCTTGCCGATGTCGGGTTCGTCGTCGAGGTCATCATCGTCGGCGTGGTTTAGCGCATCCGGCAGGTGGTTCTCGAGTTCATCGCGTTCGATTTGATCAGCGAGATCGTGGGACTTGCGTGTTGCGGGACCGGACGGGCGGTTTGCTCCAGACATGGCGTAACTCCTTGGGAGGTTTCAAAGCCGCGCCAACGAGGGCGCGAGTTGATCGGGCAGCAAGCTTCGTACATGCCTGTCGATCCCCCGGGATAACGGAGTGTGCGCATTTCTTGCCGCTTTTTACGGCCAAAGTTGCAATCAGGCTGCATATTTTGCGCGGCGGCATGCATGGACCAGTATACGCGCCGCCCACAAAAAATAGGCTGGTTCTGAACCCCCGGAGTGCTAAATCGGCCCGCTGTCGGTGTAATGCGGGCCGCAGTGGTTACGCGCAATTGATTACTTCACTGCGCCCGTCACCGCTTTACCACTGCGCTTCATCATCACGCCAGCGCACACTCGACGATCAGATACAGCGACAACACAAGCAGCGTAGCCATTGTCCAGTTGAAGGCGCGCAGCCAGCGCGGTCGCGTGAGGAGCCGCCGCATGGACGTGCCGAACACGGCCCACATGGTGATGCACGGCAATCCGACGATGATGAAGATGAACACTACCGCCCAAGACGGCGTTCAGCGAAAAGCTCGAATGCAAATGGATCGTGGTCGCGGCCGTCAGCACCATCATCCATGCCTTCGGATTGATCCACTGAAATGCGGCTGCTTCGATAAACCGCATGGGCCGGTGTTCGCCGTCGCGAACCTGCATGGTCGACGACGTTGCGATCTTCCATGCGAGATACAGCAAGTACGCCACGCTTAACGTTTCAAGCACCATGAAAGCCCAGGCGAAACGCGCAAATGCCTGCCGACCAACACCATCAGGATGACGACGCCTACGCTGATGCCGAGCACGTGCGGCACCGTGCGACACAGCCCGAAGTTCACACCCGACGCGAGCAGCATGGTGTTGTTCTGACCGGGCGTGATGGTGGTGACGAGCACGAACAGCACCGCGGCGGGAAGCGCTGTCAGTAGAGCAGCAAGCAGTGTCGAGATATGCATGGTGTTTCCCTGGCGTTTCGCTAAAGCAGGATCTGAATCGGATCGATAGTCCGGAGGCGTCAGTGTATGAGATGTGATCTGTACAATACCGGTACAGATGATCGGATCATTTCCTGTACGGTGCGGCGGGGTTTGCGCCGCGGAATGGGGCATGCTGATTCCGACATTCGTCATATGAACCCCTGCATCATCGGCACGATCCCTTCCCTGGCCCACGCTTTTTTGCAGGGGTTGGATCGGTTCAAAAACGCGTTGGAGAATTCGTTCAAGCAGGGTGGCAGCATGAGCACCGAAGCGTCTTTTCAACCAGACCACAATTGCGACAGCGTTCGGCATGCTGATCGTTTTAGTTTGCTGATCGACGGCTCTGATTATTTTCGCGTGCTGCGCGAGGCGATCACGCGAGCGCTGCGCACGGTGTTTATCCTTGGCCGGGATATCCCGCTGCATAAAACTGACGGCCGAAGGTGCCGACGTAGGGTCTGCGCGATGCGCAAACGGCCGCGCCTTTACATCCTTGCGTGGGATTTCGCGATGCTTGATGCATTCGAGCGCGGGGGCTGCCGATTTACAAGATGGGATGGCGTACGCGTCGGCGGGTCGCGTTCCGACGGCAACCATTCCATGGGCGGCCTGCATCATCAGAAGATGATCGTGATCGACGACACGCTGGCTTTCGTCAGCCGCCCGGTCTTCAGTAAATCGGCCAGCAATACCCCGATGCCATCGGTCGCGCAAAGCGCGGCATCTTCTTCTATATGGAGAACCTGTATTTCACGGCGGGTTTGATCGGCGGCGCGTTGCGCGAGAGGCTAGCGGAGCCGGAGGGTCCTGATGTCGCTAAGCGTGCTGGAGAATGAAACGGGTTGCGTGAACGTGCACAGCAGACTGATTGTGATCGATGACCTGCTGCTGATGGCTTAGCCGAATCTCAACAATGCATTCCGCTATCGATGCAAACGCTGACCTGCGCATCCAACGCGCGTTGGCGTTAACAGGCAACACGCTGCTCGCCCAGCATCCCGGCTGCGAACTGGAGGTGCTCGCGTGAGAAATCAGCGAACGGCACACGGCACGAACAAAGTGATCGCCGCGTTGCTGAAGGACTCTGCGGAGCATTGCGGCGGTATCCGCGGGCATCGGTGCCGACAATCTTTGTGCTGCATGAAGTGCCGCCGGAGGCAGCACCACGCCCGATGTGTTGGCTGTATTACAGCGCATGACAGGCTTGCATGCGCTCGCCGGTCCCAAGCTCGATATCCCGCGCGACGCTATGGCAACGCGGTTTCAACAAGCGCGAACCGCGCGGCGTGCTGGATGCGGATATCGATTGCGACGGCGAGACGTGGCGTGTTGTCACAACGCATCTGGCGCTGGCGTTGCGTGAACGACGCGGGCAAGTCGAGCAAGTATTGCAAAGTTTTGAGGCCCCGTCGCCATGCCGGGAACCCTGCCCGGAGCCCTCAACGCGTGGCCTATTGACGGTCGGACGCTGCGCCGGTTGCTCTCGCATTTCTATCGCGCATGCGCTCCACGGACCTTTCCGACATGCTGTCCGTTGTTCGCTTTTAACCTCATCACGATGCATCCCGGCGAGCGTCTTACAGGGGTGAATGTGCATCGAAGTTCGCATGGCGCGGGTGGCATTGGATCACTCTTCGTTGATCGTGAAGTTATCCATGTCGCCATAAAACTGACGCTTGTAACGAAAACCCCTTAAAAAGGGCTTAGAAACACAAAAAGACTCGCACGAAGTTCAATGGCGCTTGTAGAATCCGGCGTTGATACGGAGGCATTCACGCAACCGTATTCTAAAAACCTCTCAATAGGTAGGAGAAACATGCCGACTTCCGCAAAAACCGCCGCCAAGAAAACTGCGACCAAAGCTGCAACGAAGACTGCAGCACCCGTCAAGAAGGTAGCTGCCAAGAAGGCTGCATCGACGTCGGCTACTGTGGCGAAGAAAGCAGCTGTGAAGACGACGGCAACGCTGTCGCCGATCAAAGACACGTTCACGAAGGCATCGCTCGCCGCGCATCTGGCGGACTGTGCGACCGTCGACCTGAAAGCAGTGAAGGCCGTCCTGGCGGCACTCGAGGACACCATCCTCGGCGCAGTTCACAAGAAGGGCGTAGGCGAATTCACGCTGTCGGGCCTCTTGAAGATTTCGGCGCAAGTCGTGCCGGCGAAGAAGAAGCGCTTCGGCAAGGACCCGTTCTCGGGTGAAGACCGCTGGTTCGCAGCGAAGCCGGCGAGCGTGCGTATCAAGGCACGTGCGTTGAAGAAGTTGAAGGACGCCGCAGCGTAAGCTGACGGAAAAGCATCGAAGGACTATGGCAGCGCAGGTATAGAGGCGAACCGTAGTCGAAAAAAATGGCCGGCTCCGCAAGGAATCGGCCATTTTTTTTGCCTTCTTCCGATGATGCGAGCTTGGACGGCGACGACGTTCGAACGTGGTGGATGACGTGAAAACAGCGATTCTTTCCGCGCTGTACCGGGGTTTGGCGTGGCTAAGCGCGGCACGTAGGGTCAGCCCAAATCGAATCTTCGATGATCGCCGTTGACGGTCCCGACTCACTTGTGAAGATGAAGTTGGCATTGTCGGGCGAAGCTGTTTAGCTTCGCTGAGAAGCCGCGGCACCACGTCTCGAAGCAATGACATTTCCTGGTCCGTCAGCATGACGAGATGCTTCGAAGAAGCCGCGGCGAAAGCATTAACGAGTCGAAACGCGGCGCAACGCATGGATGCTCGAGAAGGTCAGCAACACCGATGACGGATAAAAGCGCGAGTAGGAACGCGCTGCCAGTATCCTTTCGATTACCGACAAGTTTCTCGTTTACTTTCGAAAGTTCTGTTAGTGAAACTCTGCAAAAGTCCTGGCATTGGGGTTCGTGTGAACTATCGTGGGACGCAGTGGAGTGAATGGAGG
>CALNPU010000081.1 GCA_940588625.1 uncultured Caballeronia sp. | reverse complement strand
ACACCCGTGCCTCCTCTCTCAACCCGTGCTCCTCTCTCGTACCGCTGCCGATAAACGCCGAAAATCGAGCACTTACACTGATTCAGTCTTCCGAATCCGCTTGCCGAAAGTCGCCATGTGCGGTGCGTTAACGCAACTGGTCGTCGAGCAAGCCCATGATCTGGCGAGCTTGCGGCGAGGAGTCGACGTTGCCCTTGCTGTCGATAATCGACACACGCGTCTGCGTCTCCGTCAACGCGCGCACGTTGATTTCGTAGTTCTTCGCAAGCTTCTCTTTCTTGCCATGGAAGACCTGGTTCCAGAAGCCCTGCTCTGCCGAAGTCCAGTCCTTCGGGTCGACATACCGGACGAAATAAATGCCGCGGCCACAATCGCGGTCGTCGACTGTGAAATTCGTACGGTCCAGCGCCAAACCCACTCGCAGCCAGGCGCGATCATAGGGCTCAGGCAGGTTGATCTCGACCGAGTTGGCCTCCGGCACCACGTCTTCCTGGATTGGCGTCTGTGCCGCAAGGGCGACGTTCTGCGCAGCCCGCTGTGCTGAAGTAGCGGACGACGGCGAGCTTGCTGCCGGGGCCGCAGCCATGGCAGCGTCGGTCGCGCCGGTCTGGCCGCTAGCCTGACGAGCATCAGCCAGCGCAAGGTTCGCCATCAAGCGTTTCAGGTATTCGCCTTCTAGCGCCGGGTCGTTCGGCTTGGTCTGCCACTGGCTTTGATCGTTATTGGTTCCCGTCAGCGCTTCGCGCATGCCCTTCTGGCTGATGAACACATACGTACCGCCGTTCGGCGCGGCCTCGAGCCGGGTGCGGTATTTGTTGCGCTCAGCGGCAACGTACGAGTTGCTTGTTGCCATTGAAAGCGTGTTGCGAATCAGCCCGTCCGAGATCTGCGGGTGTGTTTCGTTCCAGTCGGTTTCCATGACGCCCTTGTCACGCGCGTCCACGACAAACAGAAAACCCTGTTCTTGCCAGAAACGACGAATTTGCGGCCAGACCTGGTCTGGCGCTTTGGTGTCGATAACCAGCCAGCGCTCCGTGCCGTCGCGCTGAATATGCATGCCTGACACGGGCGGGATAACCGTGGGCGCGTTCGGCGCAACCTTCTGCACTTGCTGGAGGTCAGAAAGCGAAGCCTGCCCACCTTGAGACGATAACGAACGCTGATCCCCCGTTTCGTCGAGCAGATTGGGCGGGACTGCGAGAGATGCCTGTTTTGACCGGGAATCGCTTTTGTAATTGATTGCATCGGGAGGCGACGTACCGCATCCGGCAACAAGGCTTCCCACCATCAAGAGGGCTGCGACCTTCAAAGCCGGCTTGTTCACACGAAAATCTGTCATGTTTGGGAAATCCCTCCGCTACGCCACGGCGTTTTCCGTGGATCAACTGAACATTTTACCGGTCCCGCGCGTCGCCGTGCAAAAACAGTGCTCCCGATGCTGTAAGGCCCGGATGACACGGGACGCGTGGCGTGCGCCTTGGCATGTCTTCTCTGCCCGGGAATTTGCATGGACATCGTGTTACCGGGACACCGGCCGAGATGTTTCAGCACACTTTCGAACATCCATTTCTGCAACCCACCCTGCTTTCGTTTCTCGTCTGCCAAAAGGCAATTCCCATCTCATAAATCCACCACCCGATCATCGCGAAGACAATTTGTGACATTCGATCTTGCTTCATCCTAGTCCTATTTGCATGACCAACACTCTGTTTAATAAGCACTTTTAACTAATTTTTGAGATGTTTTAAAAGACCTTAAAAGACAATTTTCCTAACTCGGTTTTTTTAACGCACCGCCATCCTAAAATTAGTTCTCGATAACAAGAACGGCCAAGAGAACTGAGTAACGCAATGCCTCATGTCAAATCCCTCACCCCTCTTCGCGCAACGGCTGCCGCACTGGTGATCGCGGCAAGCGGACCGGTACACGCACAACTTGGAGCCACCGTCGCGATCACTGCAACAGGGATAGCGAGTTTGTCGAACCCAGCAGACGCCGCTGTTCCCGTGTTGCACCAGGCCACGAACAATGCTGTTCGCTGGCAGGAATCGACCGATGCCAATCAGATTCGCGTGCGCCAGTACGTGTCGTCATCAGGGCAGGTCTACGCCGTTAGTTGGGATGGCCCGGCCCGGCCATGCCCGATGTCGCTGTCCGCTCGGCACCTGGTTCGATCGATATCGGCAAGAAGCGAGCGCGGCGTTGCCCAACGCAAGTGGGCTGCACTCATCGCGCGTAAGTAGCAGCGATCTCATGGTGGAAACGGCGGTGCGCCTGCGCGATTTCAGTGGCGGCGCGGGTTCCCCAACGCGTTGCCGGCCGGCGTTACGGCAGCAGACATTGAATAGGAGCGGTCATGAGAAACCTGACTTGCGTACTCTCCACGGCAATCGTTGCCGTTAGCGCCACGATCTCCGGCGGCGGGGGGGGCGGTAACGATTCAACCAGTGCTGCGGCCGCCGGGGCGGCGCGTGCAGCCCCGGCGGCGAGTTCCCCGGCTGCAGCGAGCGTCCCGCTGGCAGCGAGCGGAGCGCCTACTGTCAGCACGCCCGTTGCCACGGCGCCGGCGCAACCTGCCGCACCTGCGAGCGCGCCTGCCAATACGGTCACTCAGTCGACCACACCGAACGTACTGCCCATCGCCGTTGCACAAATCGCGACCGGTACGCCCAACATGCTGCAAACCAGCGTGACGATCTGCGTGTCGGGAACAAGCACCTGCCAGACGATCAACAATATCCAGGTGGATACGAGATCGCAGGATTACGCATCCTTGCTTCCGCACTCGCGCCAACTTTGGTGCTGCCCTCTATGACGGCCGCACGGGTTCGGCCGCAGCAAGCTGCACCGTATTCGGTTCGGGTTACACATGGGGTTCGGTGCGTACTGCAGACGTACGTCTGGCCGGCGAGGTGGCAGCGGCGACATCGATCCAGGTCATCGCGGATCCAGCTATTCCGGCCGTGCCCACGGACTGCAGTAACTCGGGCCTGCCGATGCTGACCGCTACGGCGCTGCGACCGCGTTGCTACGCTGGTAGCTGTTCCTACTACAGCTGCACGTCGGGTGCGTGCGTAGCCGCTACGCTGCCGGTTACACAGCAGGTGACCAATCCGGTACCGATTCGCCACCGACAACAATGGCATTGTCATCGATTTTCCCGCGGTCGCAGCCGCCGGTGCAGCGAGTGTCACGGGCACCATGATGTTCGGAATTGGCTCACAGTCGAACAATCTGCTTGGCAGCGCTCAGGTCCTTACAAGTAACTCAATGACAGGGTTTGTTTCTACCACCTTTCAAGGGCAAACCTACAGCACGAGTTTCATCGATAGCGGGTCCAACGGTCTGTTCTTCGCACTGAGCTTCGCCCCGATGTGCGGCTCGTGGTTCTGTCCAACCTCCGTGCAAAGCCTGGCTGCAACCGTTGCAGGCATCAATGGGGCAACGAGCAACGTGACGTTCACAATTGGCAACACGACTTCCCTATTCGGAAGCGGCAATAACGCGTTCAGCAATCTGGCGGGTTCCGCAAGCAACTACTTCAACTGGGGCCTGCCCTTCTTCTTCGGGAGACGCGTCTTTACCGCGCTCGAAGCGAGTGCGATACCCGCGGGCAATGGCCCCTACTATGCGTTCTAGACCCTGAGCAAGTGCCGCGGCGGCTCCTGATCGCCGAGCCGCTACGGCATGCGTCCAAGGTTTCGTCACGATCCGTGTGCACTCGAGTTCTCCCGGTTCCAAGTGCTCGTGAGAACGTGCATAGTGTGCTGTCACGAATAGCACTGTTTGCCTTTCGCGCAAAACCCGTCCGCATCCTCCGAAAATACCTCATGAAGCTAACCGTTTCGGAGATACGCACGTGCATGATTGAATGCGCGCGTCTCTTCTACTCCTGATCTTCCTTGTGTAAAAACCGCAACTCGACACGCCGGTCGTTTGCCAGACAAACCACCAGCGCACGTCGATCCCGCATCCGGCAATCCGTTCCCGGCGATGCCCGGCCATAACCTCGTGCCTCCATCGCAGCCGTCACGCCCCCTGACGCCAGAGAGCGCCGAACAGTCTCGGCACGCTCATGCGAAAGCCGCTGGTTATAGGCCTCGCTGCCTAAGCGGTCAGTGAAACCCGACACGGTAATCGACGACAGAGCGCCGTCGCCCTTCACGTCCGCGATCAGCCTGTCGAGCCTCTCACGGCCCTCCGATGTGATTGATTCAACGGTGCTGCCGTTGAAAGCGAACAACGCGTCGACAGGTAACGCAACGAACTCGGGCACCAAGTTGGGGTCGAACTCGACCCCTCCTGCGGAACCACGCGCAGCCGTCAAGACTCTGCCGTGCTTCACCGAGCGTTGACTCGACCATGTCGACCTTGGTCTTTGCCTTGCCGAACTGGCGGGTCCAAGCATCATGGCCCGCATGCATCAACTTGACTTCAGCACATGCTGTCTGCTTTTGTGCCTGCGGGCAATAGACAAACCGCGGATCGGCAATCAATGCCCGCAGGCCCGTCTCCAGGTCCGGACGCAACACCGCGACCGTCCGTAGCGAGGGGTTATTGGCCGACAACGGCTGTGTACCTTCGAGTCCGGCAGGTCAGGTGCACAGTCTCGCTGATCGACTCCTCTACAAAGCCCCAACGATCTCCTGCATCGATCTCGCTTTTTGCAACGTCGATCCAGCATTGGTTTCTGTAGCCAAAATAGTTGGCCTTGCGTTGATCCAGCTGGTCAAGTCGCGCTTGCAGTAGTACCAGCACCTCACGAGGTTTTTCAATTTGTCCATATACGTTGGTCCAAGACTCCACAGCCGCACCCGCTTGCGAACTTTGCTGCGTGCCGAACCCCGTTTGCAGAACGGTCGGGTCCTGGATGTCCAGGCTGTCACGCAGCCCCGTGTTGGCGCAACCTGCCAGTGCATAGATGCAGGCTGCGGCGAGGATAATGTTTTTCATGGTTCGACCCGGTGACATCCACGGCGCCCTGAGCTCCGTGGACTTGCTGTGCGTACCGCCCGTCGCGGCGGCAATGTTCAGTTCCGCTACGCAGGTCAACTGCCGAACACGTAACCCACGCCCGCTTGAAGTTGATATTGCCCTTGTCATTCCAGCGCCAAACGCCAATACCCATTGCCGCCTGCCCGCGATAAACCGCGACACCGGCATTCAGCGTCGTTCGTCTCGGAAGATACGGCGTCACGACGTTGAGCGCCGACACAGACGCAATCCCCTTGCGCGTGTTGCGGTCGAGGTCGCGAATTTGCTGGTCGGTATTGTTGAAGCGCTGATCGATATAGCTGTTGGCCTGACTGAGCGTGGAACTGGCTGACTGGTTCAATTGGCTCAGGTTGACGGCGTCCGTTGCCGACGTACCGACCGCGACGTTGGCGATCGCCGCTCACTGCCCGCTGCGCCCACCGACACGCTATTTAAGCGGTCCGCCACCGAGTTCGCGCCCAGGGCAACCGTGTTGCCGGCAATGGCTTGCGCATTGCCGCCGATTGCGGTCACCCGCGGTTGCTGCGGCAAGCGTTGTGTTCGATATAAAGTATTTGATCGCCGCGCCATTCTGCAGGCTGTCCACCAGTTGCGCCGTCTGGAACAACTGGTCGCCATTGACCACGTCACGTCCGTGCTGCCTGCCTTCAGGGCCCCAGCCGCAACATTGTACAATGCAACCGGCACCGTAGCGTCCGAAGCACCCAGCGTCATGCTGCTTCGATTGATCGTGCCATCCGCTTTGGTGTCGTAGGTAATAATGGCGGCAAGCGGGTTGCCTGTCGAATCGATCAGGCCAGAGCTCTTGAGTTGAGCGACATTCACCGCGTCCTGATCTGCTACGCCCGCCTTCAGATTCGAGAGGATCGTGCCGCTGGTTCCACCCAGCACAATGCTCGATTTTCCCTCGTCCGTGTAAGCGAGCTTCAGCGGTTCAGCGCGGGTCATCATCGCGAGTGACGTGGTCACGTCGCTGGGATTTGAATTGACCGCGTTCAATTGGGCGCTGTTGACCGCGTCGCTGCTCTGCGCGCTCAACTCGCCCGCCGTGACGTTCCTGAGCGTCACGGCGGGCGCAGTGGTCTGCCCCGGCGTTTCCGGCGACGCCCAGCCCAGCGTAACCACGCTCTTGTCTACGCCGTCATACGCCACAAAGGCGTTAGTCATTGTTCCCAGTGTATTCGTGATCGCGCCGAGCGTCTTGAGTTGACTCATGTTGACCGCGTCCGTTGCACCAATCCCCGGCACCACGTGCACGATCCGTCGCTCTGCTCCAAGGGCACCCACCGATACCACGTTGTCCAACAAACCGTCGCTGTTCGCGCCGAGCACGACGCTGTTCTTTCCTCTAGCCGTTATGTTGCTGCCCAGTACGAACGGGTCCTTGCCAAACGCCACGTTGCCGTTTCCGATCACGTAGGCTCCCGCCCCGCAGACGACGTTATCCTTGCCGATAGCTCCTGCGCCAGCAGCATAAACCGCCGTAGAGGAGCCGATTGCAAGTGAGTCAGTGGCATCCGTATCGACCATCGTGTGCCAGTCCATCGCGAGATCGTGGTCCGAATAAGCACTCGTGCGCACGCCAAGCGCGGTGGATTCACTCCCGATGCCGACACCCCGGCTCCAAGCGCCACCGATCCTGATGCCGCGCCGGCGTAAGAGCCTGCCGCGACTGAATAATCCCCGCTTGCGTGGGCGTTCACGCCAACCGCAACCGCATTCATGCCGGCCGCTGAGGTGGCGGCTGGGCTGTCAACAGGTCCAGATACGATTAACTATCCGGTGTAAGGCCAGGCCCGGACGAAGCACCAGCCGCCAGCCGGCGTGTGCCTTCATTGCTCGATCCGGCGACGGACGGTGCGACAATGCTCGATGCTTCACTTACTTGCGACGTATAGATCTGCGCGCGTTCCTTTGAACCATTTGCCAGGTTGTCGACAAGTGCAGCGCTCGACGCCTGCGACACGGCCATCAAAGAGACTGGAGCGAGCGCGACCCATAGTGCAGCGCCCATTCGCAATCGCCGGCTGGAGCACATAGTCTTTGAACGACCGTTCGAGTCAGCGTCACGCAAGCCAACGGACACTTCGTTTTGCTTCTTCAACACCACGCGCTGCTTCTTGTTCATTGCTTGTGCTCACTCAGTCAGGTCTCAGACACGCGAAGGCACCCTCGGAATCATTGTCACCGGTCCGGATGGTCAATCAATCCGAACCGATGACTTGAGCGTGCACAGGAATGCACATAGCCACCGAATTGCTTCGGGAGCCGGCAGACGGTCATCAATGTGGTTTCTGTCAGGCAGAAAGCCGATAGCATGCTCGTGTGCCACTGTGACAGTTCAAGATAAATTTCCCCTATCAGTAAGTAAACTCTTAAAACGATGGGGGATAGGCTATTCGACAGAAGTTTCGAGCTTTTATTGCGCACTAGTCGTGTTTATTTGACAGCAATACCAAAGACGAGATATCCGGGGAGGCGTCGCGCGTGTATCCTGATCAAGCTAAATCGAAGAGAACTGAAACATGGGGCACGTGTTCTGACAAGCAACACGCGAAGAACCAAAACCCCTGCCCCAAATACAAAGACGGCGGCGTGGTGAGCCACGCCGCCGTCCTGATCGAACAACATCCAACAAACATCGGATAAACCATCACCTACATTGAGCATGGCCTGCAGTGAGGCCGTGCTCCTTATTTCGCTTAGCGGTCAGGACGAGCGCTATGCCGTGCGATCATCCTCGTCGAAGATTTTTTGCGCCAGATGGAACGCCGAATTTGCCGCGGGCACACCGCAGTAAATAGCGGTCTGCAGCAGCACTTCCTTGATTTCCTCACGCGTGACGCCATTGTTTTTCGCTGCCCGCAGATGCAACGCGAGTTCTTCGCTGCGGTTGAGGGCGACCATCATTGAAATAGTCAGGAGGCTGCGCGTGTGGCGCGGCAAGCCGGGGCGGGCCAGATATCGCCCCATGCATAGCACGTGATTAGGTTCTGGAATTCAGTCGTGAGATCCGTGCGGTTCTCGAACGAGCGCGTGACGTGCGCATCGCCAAGTACTTGGCGACGCACGTTCAAGCCCACTTCGTAATGTTCGTCTTCGGTCATGTCAGGCTCCCAGGAACTCGAGCAACGTTTTCGTGTACAAGTCCGCTTGCTCGATATTCGACAAGTGCGCCGCATCGGGTTCGACATAACGTGAGCCCGCGATGTATCCGGCCAGTTCGCGCCCTTGTGCAGCAGTCGTGGACTGGTAGTGCGTGCCCGAAATGAACAGCACCGGCGCTTTGATGGTCTTCGCTTCTTCGCGAGCATCGGCGTCGCGGATCGCTTCGCAATTCGACGCATAACCTTCGCCCGACGTGTGGCGGAACACGTCGCGAATGCCGGACAGCATGAGCAGCTGCGCCGCCATGAAGCCAGCCGTAAACCAGCGCGGCAGGACGGCGTCGGCCAATGCAGGCATGCCACCCTCAGCCGCCCGGGGCGTCCGATTGCGTCCGAGCCGATCAGCGCTGCCGTATTCGACAGCACCACGCGCTCGAAGCGCTCCGGGTGGCGTGCCGCGAGTGCGATGCCGGTCAGCCCGCCCATTTAAAGACCGCAATAGTGTGCACGCTTGATGCCGAGGGTGTCGGGCAAACCGATCACGTCGCCTACAAGCTGGTCGAGCGTGTACGGACCTTTTGGCGCGTCCGAGCGGCCATGGCCGCGCGTGTCTTAACGTAGCACGCGATATTTAGCCGCAAGCGTTTCGACTTGCGGTGTCCACATCGACACGTCGGCGCCGAGCGAATTCGACAGCACGAGCCAGGGCGCGTCGCTGCCGGCGGTGGACACGATAGAAGAAGAGTTGAATACCGTTGACGGCGGCAAAAGGCATTACGGAAGACTTCTGGATGAAGGGAATCGATGCGAAAGCAGCGTGGCATCGACAAAAGCGTGCGCCTGGCCCGCGTAGTTCGCCGGGTCGAGCAGGGCTTGCAGTTCAATGAGAGAGAATTGTTGCGTGACGCGTTCGTCGTTCGAGAGCACGTCGTAAAGAGTCGAGCCGGTGGCCACGGCTTGCTTCGATGCATGTTCCACGAGCGTATGCGCGTCGAGCCTGCCAATACGGTCGCCGAACGCGAGCATCACAGCCTCGCCGAGAATCAGTCCGTGCGTGAGATCCAGGTTGGCGGCGAGCCGCCCGGCATTCACTTCGATATTCGACACGATCGCCGTGATCTGCGCGAGCGCTCCGCCCGTCAGGCGTGCAAGGTCGGGCAACGCTTCCCTTCCCATTCAGCCTGCCAGCCGCCGAGTGCGCGTTCATGTTCCTGAACCATGGTGCTGAACACGGTCGCGACCAGATTCGGCGCGCGCATTGCGGCAGTGAGCACGGCCGCACAGCCGACCGGGTTGCGCTTGTGCGGTATCGTTGATGAACCGCCCTTGCCCACCGCGGCCGGTTCAGCCAGTTCGCCGACTTCCGTCTGTATCTGCAACGAGATATCGCAGGCGATTTTCCCAAGCGTACCGGTCAGCATGCCGAAACATGCCGCCGCTTCCGCTATGCGATCACGTTGGGTATGCCACGGTAACGCTGGCCGTTGCAGCCCGAAGTCGTCGGCAAGTGATTGGGCGACCAACGGCGCTTTGTCCCGCAGGTTGGCCAACGTCCCGGCCGCACCGCCGAATTGCAGTGCGAGCACGCGCGAACGGCATTGAGCTAAACGCTCGCGATGCCGTGTCAACGCATCCAGCCATTGGGCGAATTTAAGGCCAAGCGTGATCGGCAGGGCCTGTTGAAGCCAAGTCCGGTCGATCGCCGGCATCGTCCGATATGTCTGCGCCTGATTGGCGAGCGCATCGCCAGTCTCGTTCAAACCCGCTTCCAACAAGTCGAACGTGGAGCGCAGTTGCAAGACAGTGCCGGTATCATAATGTCCTGGCTCGTCGCGCCCCAGTGCACGTATTTCGCGGCGTCAGCGTCCTTGCTTTTGGCTTCACCAACGGAATCGCGAGGTTGCCGCCGGACGCGGCGCCGGCCATCAACGCGTCAGGATCAATAAGATCAGCGTTGCAAGCAGCCATGATCGCCACCACCGCACTCGAAGGAATCACCCCATGCTCCGCCGATGCCCGTGCAAGCGCCACCTTGACATCCAACATCGACTGGACGGTCTGAACGCGCGGACCACACGGCATTCATCTCGCGTGTGCCGCAGATCAGGTCCGTCAGCCGTGCCGACGCCGAAAATGTCGGCTCAGACATCACACACGCTCGATAACGATCACAATGCCCTGACCCACGCCAATACACATCGTGCACAGTGCAAAGCGTCCGCCGGTCGGATGCAACTGATACGTCGCGGTCCTAACCAGGCGCGCGCCGCTCATGCCGAGCGGATGGCCAAGCGCGATCGCGCCGCCGTTCGGATTGACGCGGAGATCGTCGTCGGCGATGCCAAGCATGCGCAGCACAGCCAGCCCTTGCGATGCGAATGCCTCGTTCAAATCGATCACATCGAATTGATCAATGGTCGTACCCAGGCGCTTCATCAGCTTCTGCGACGACGGCGCCGGGCCAATGCCCATCACGCGCGCACGTGGCACAAGGCCAAAACGCTTGGCGCTGTCTTCATCGGCGAGGAACACGGCCGCCGCGCCATCGTTCACGCCCGACGCATTGCCTACCGTCACCGTGCCATCGGGACGCACGACGCCCTTCAGTTTCGCCAGCGCTTCCATATTCGTTTCGCGCGGATGTTCGTCCTGCGAGACCAGCACCGGATCGCCCTTTTTCTGCGCGATGGAAACCGGCACGATCTCTTGCGCGCGCGAGCCGTCCTTCTGCGCGCGCGACGTTTTCTGCCGTCTCCGGCATCGAATCCACGCCGTACATTTTCTTCATCAGCGGATTGATGAAACGCCAGCCGATGGTCGTATCGAAGATCTCTGCCTGACGCGAGAACGCCGTGGTCGCCTTGCCCTGCACGAACGGCGCGCGGCTCATGTTTTCCACGCCGCCTGCGACCATCAGCGCGGCTTCGCCTGATTTGATCGCGCACGCGGCCACGCCGATTGCGTCCATGCCCGATCCGCACAAGCGGTTGATGGTCGAGCCGGGAATGCCTTCGGGCAAACCGGCCAGCAACGCCGACATGCGCGCGACGTTGCGGTTGTCTTCGCCTGCCTGGTTCGCACAACCGAAGATCAGGTCATCGACGGCGTTCCAGTCCACATCTTTGTTACGCTCCATCAATGCGCGCAGCGGCAGGCGCCGAGGTCATCGGCACGAACTGAGGACAAAGCGCCGCCGTAACGGCCGACCGGAGTGCGAATCGCGTCGCAAATAAAAGCTTCTTTCATGCCCATCTTCTTGACTATTCCTTGATTACGCTTCGAGCGTCGTGGCCGCGTCGAGCGGTTCAAACGTCAGCGGCACTTGCGCCAGTTTCTGCAGTTCTTCGAACGACAGGTCTTCGATAATTTCCCGCACCACGAAACCACTCGGCGTCACGTCGAACACACCGTGATCCGTGTACACGCGGTTCACGCAATTCACGCCCGTCACCGGATACGAACATTCGGCCGCCAGTTTGCTTTCGCTTTGCTTCGTGAGCAGTTCCATCATCACGTAGACTTTCTTCGCGCCGATCGCCAGATCCATCGCGCCGCCCACAGCGGGAATGGCGTCGGGCGCGCCCGTATGCCAGTTCGCCAGATCGCCCTTCGCCGACACCTGGAACGCGCCGAGCACACAGATGTCGAGGTGACCGCCGCGCATCATCGCGAACGAATCAGCGTGATGAAAATAGGCGCCGCCGGTCATGAGCGTCACGTGCTGTTTGCCGGCGTTGATGAGCTCATCGTCTTCCTTGCCTTTCGCGGGCACCGGACCCATGCCGAGTAAACCGTTTTCGCTATGCAGGAAGATTTCGCGATCTGCTGCGAGATGGTTAGCGACGAGCGTCGGCACGCCGATGCCCAGGTTCACGTAAGCGCCTTCCTGAATGTCGCGGGCGACGCGTTGCGCCATTTCATCACGAGTCAGTTTTTTCATGTCGATGTCCTTGCTTGATGCAGCCTTCAGTTTTCGTTACCGCAGCGTGCTTTGCTTAGCCGTTGCGCGAGAAACCGGATCTGCCGCGTGCACCGCTTGCGGCACTTCGATAACGCGCTGCACGAAGATACCTGGTGTCACGATGTCTTCCGGGTCCAGCGCGCCAAGCGGCACGACCTGCGAGACCTGCACTACGGCTGTTTTGGCTGCCATCGCCATGATCGGCCCGAAGTTGCGTGCCGTCTTCCGATAAACGAGATTGCCCCACCGGTCGCCCTTGAATGCTTTGATCAGCGCGAAATCGGCGTGCAGCGGCGCTTCGAGCACGTAATGCCGGCCATCGATAAAACGTGTCTCCTTGCCTTCAGCCAGCTTCGTGCCATAGGCCGTAGGCGTGAAAAATCCGCCGATACCCGCGCCCGCCGCGCGAATGCGCTCGGCGAGATTACCTTGCGGCACAAGCTCGAGTTCGAGTTCGCCCCCGTGGTACAAACCGTCGAACACTTGGGAATCGCTCTGGCGCGGGAACGAGCAGATAATCTTGCGCACGCGTTTCGCTTTCAGGAGCGCCGCGAGGCCGGTCTCGCCATTGCCTGCATTATTGTTCACGATCGTCAGTTCGCGCGCGCCCTGCTCGATCAGCGCATCGATCAGTTCCGACGGCATGCCCGCCGTGCCGAACCCACCGATCATCGCCGTCGCGCCGTCCTGAACGTCCTTCACAGCTGAACTCAGCGTGTCGAAAATCTTGTTGATCATGCCGTCTCTTCCTTTGACGAGTGCCGAATGCATCGAAGCCGCATTGCAACTGAATCAAAGCGCACCGGATGACTTGATGACTTGATTCCGACCGGCAGCACTTGCATTTTTAAGTTCGATTTACGAACAAAGATTCGTTTAACGAATAAATGTCATGGTATTCTTGCATTCGTTGTGCTGTCAATGAACTCCGGGTTTGTACCGATGCGCCCGCGATTTGCTCGACTTACAGGACCAGACAGCGATGACCATACCTCCTGCCGAAGCCGATTTGCCTGATTCTGAGTCCCCTTCGCGGCCCGGCGATGCTTATGTGCAGTCGTTTGCGCGCGGTTTGTCGGTGATTCGCTCCTTCGATGTTACGCGTCCGGCGCAGACCTTGTCGGAAGTCGCCGCGGCCTCGGGGCTGACCCGTGCCGGCGCGCGCCGCATCCTGCTCACCCTCCAGGCGCTCGGTTACGTCGAAGCTGACGGGCGCCATTTCACGTTGACCGCGAAAATCCTGGACCTCGGTTTTGCCTACTTGATGTCGATGCCGTTCTGGAATCTCGCCGAACCGGTGATGGAAGAACTGGTAGGCCAGGTGCATGAGAGCTGTTCGGCCGCCGTGCTGAACGGAACGGAAATCGTGTACGTGCTGCGCGTGCCGACGCATAAGATCATTACGATCAATCTGTCTATCGGCAGCCGTTTACCGGCGTTCTGCACGTCGCTCGGGCGCGTGCTGCTTGCCGCGCTCGACGAAGACAAACTCGATGCCGTGCTTGACGGCACTTTCCTGGAAGCCCGCACGCCGCGCACACTCACCGATAAAACCACGCTGAAAGCCTCGCTGGCGATGGTGCGCAAGCAAGGCTGGGCGATCGTCGACCAGGAACTGGAAGAAGGTCTCATTTCGATGTCCGCGCCTATCCGCGACCGGCAGGGACGCGTGATCGCAGCGCTGAACATCAGCGGCAACGCGCAGCGCAAGAACGCGAAGCAGATGGTGAAGGCGTTTCTGGAGCCGCTGCTGGACGCGGCCCAGCGTGTCTCCGAAATGGTCGCGAGACGTGGCTAGGCGGAGGCCAATCAAATCATGCCGATGAAACCCGGAGACCTCGCGCTGCACGAGCTAGACCTGAACCTGATCCCCTACCTGGTCGCGATCAAGGAGACGCGCAACGTGAGCCGTGCAGCCGAACGACTTGGCGTGAGCCAGACACGTGTCAGCACGGCGCTCGGCCGCTTGCGCGAATATTTCAGCGCTCGCTGTTCGTGCGGACATCGCGCGGCATAGGACCCACGCCGCGTGCCCTGGCGCTTGTGCCAGTTGCTCGCGAGGCATTGAACCGGATCGAACGCGGCTTGCTCGATACCCAGCACTTCGACCCCGCCGTCACCACCGATACCTTCGCCATCGCGCTCTCGGATGTGGGTGAAATCGTGTTCTTGCCGCGCCTGTTGCAGACCCTTGCCAGCGTTGCGCCGCAGGCCAACCTGCGTTCGGTGTCGCTGAAACACGATCAGGTCGAGCGCGCCCTGGAAAGCGGTGACATCGATCTGGCCGTTGGCTATTTTCCCGATCTCGCCTGCAACAATTTCTTCCAGCAGCGGCTCTTTTCGCATCGCTTCATCTGCCTGATGCGGCGCAATCATTCGTGCTCTCGTGGCCCCCTGACGCTCGCCCAGTACGTGGGTACGGTCACGCGGTCGTGCGGGCCGAGGGACGCAGCCAGGAAATCCTGGAGAACTTTCTGGACAAGAAACGTATCCGCCGCCGCGCCGTGTTCGAGACGCCGCACTTCATGAGCTTGCCGTTCATTCTTTCGCGCACCGACCTGATTGCGACGGTGCCGCACGCCATCGGCTATGCGTACGTGACGGAACATGCGTCCATCACGCTGGCGCGAACCGCCGCGCCCTTGCCGAACTTCGATCTGAAGCAGCACTGGCATCGCAAGTTTCATAACGATCCACGGACCATGTGGCTGCGCAGCGTGGTCGCCGCACTCTTCAATGATGAACTCGACGAATGGCCCAAGCGCCCCGGGCAAGTGCGGCATAAGACAAACGCCGCTAAACTGAGTACTTTGTTTCCCATCAGGAAAGTGTCATGGATGCGTTAACCAGTCTGCGGGTATTCCGAGACGTTGTTAAAGCCGGCAGTTTTGTCAAAGCCGCCGAACGGCTCGATATCTCCACGGCGATGACCAGCAAGCACGTTGCGAATCTGGAACGGCAACTCGGCGTGCGCTTGCTGAACCGGACGACGCGTCATCTGAGCCTGACGGAAGCCGGCAGCGTTTATTACGAGCAGTGCCGGGAGGCGCTGGATATCCTGCAGGCCGCTGAAGTGGCGGTCTGATCGCAGACCGACCAACCGCGCGGCATGCTCAAGATCACGGCGGCTGGTTCGCGACCGCGAAGTTCGCCGATATCCTGGTGGCATATCGCGCACGTTATCCGGACGTGCTGATTGATCTGCGTGATCTGCGACTGGAAAACCGCTTTGCCGATCTGGTGGAAGAAGGGTATGAAATGGCGTTGCTGGCGACGTTGGAATCCTCCCCCGCACGATGATCGTACGACCGCTCTGCAAAGTGCCGTTTGTGCTAATGGGCTCGCCCGAGTATCTGAAGCGGCGGTATCCGCGGCATCCCAGCGAACTCAGCGAACATCATTAAATCGTGCTGCCGACTTACACCAGTGTGAATACGGTTGAGTTCTCCGGTCCCGATGGTGTTTTCGCGGTGAAAAACAGCCCCGTGCTTAAGACCAACGACAGTTCGATGTCGCTGCAACTTGTACGCGCGGGAATTGGGCTCGCTTACCTCCCCGAATGGATCGTCGCGCAAGAATTGGCGTCGGGCGCGCTGACGCGCCTTTTCCCCGATTACACGACATTCGCCCCGCGCGTTTACGCCGTCTACACGAGCCGCAAATAATACATGACGACGAAGGTGCGGACGTTCATCGATTTCGTCTCGGAAGCGCTCGCCGCCGATGATTCCGTCGACGGCTCCATGCCGCGTCCGGTGGCCCCCGCGCGCTCGCGCGGATCTTCGTCGGCACCTCGAATAAATCGATTCAAATTACGCTACCGTTCGTGTGAAGATCGCGCCAATTCGCTTGTTTGGCTCTCCGGAACGACAAACGACGACTCCTTTCTTCCACCAAGATTACCAAACGGGCGTGAGATGAATTTCCCCTGGTTTTAACTGACCCTCAATTTCTTCGTGTTGGCGTTGTTTGTCTTTGTCTGCAACACGCTGAACACAAGACGCCGTACGTCGACGTTGAACGGCGCGCTGATTTTCTTCGGCTTCTGCTGCCTGGCAATGCTGCTGGACTTCACTCTGACCTTCGTTTTCGCCTCGGCTACTACCAGCGATTGTGGGCGGTACATCGATCTATCGTCGTTATCCGCTTGTGGCGAACGTGCACTGGCTTACGCGATTCCCTGTGCTGTTGCTGCCGTGATGGCTTTGAGATTTCGCGTGAGGAGCCGAAACCCGGTCGAACCATCGGTGATCATCCATACGTCCGAGTACACTCAGTCGGAGTTGCGCTATTGAGTGTGGACGCAGTCAGCCCGAGCCGAACCGCGGAGCCGGTTCCGGCATCCGTCACGATGGCGGAATGAACGCCATTTGCTCGATGGAATAGTGTGAAACTGACGGGCTTTTGCTTCAAAGATGAGTCTGCAGGTTCTAAAACTTCAGAGTGTCTGATATACTTTTCCTCATTTCGGGGCGTAGCGCAGCTTGGTAGCGTACCTGCATGGGGTGCAGGTGGTCGGAGGTTCAAATCCTCTCGCCCCGACCAGAACAAAACCCGCACAGCGTAAGGCTGTGCGGGTTTTTTCGTGTTACTTTCCTGTATGCCTAAAAGGGTTATCCACTTAGGCCCAAACACATGCTGAGATTTCAGGTCTCGCGCGGAGATTTCGTCGCGATCTGGGCGGT
>CALNPU010000080.1 GCA_940588625.1 uncultured Caballeronia sp. | reverse complement strand
GCCCCCCCCCATCCTGCCGCCGCTACCACGCTCTGCACGTCCCCGAAACATGCTCCGAGGGGCGTCGTTCGCCGACCCCATACCGACAATTAGCTGAGCAGGGAATGGTTTGGAAGCGAAGTGTTAACGCGAAAGCCGTACCCACAGGCACGCGGAAGATCGCACTACACCTCGCTCGGAACTTGAGGCCTGAAGGCTTGAGGCTAGCGCTGCCAAGTCATGCTTCTATAAACCCGCACCTGAAGAACCGCAATGAGGGAGTCGCCAGACGCCCTCCACTCCGCCACTACCCCCATCAAGCATCCAGATGTAATTCCTGGATCTTGCGTGTGATCGTATTGCGGCCGATCCCGAGACGTTCAGCCGCCTCTACCTTCCGGCCGCGAGTGAAGTCGAGGGCCTCACGTATCACCGCGGCTTCAAACCGGCGCGCAAGTTCGTCCATGACATCGGCAGTATTCTCGCGCAGCAGGCGCGCGACCTCAGTCTGCAAACCGTTTTCCCATACGCTCGCGGGAACGCCGGCAGGCGGCGTACCAAGCGAAGCCGGCAAACCGCTAACACCGCCCGATATACCCGCATTCGACCCAACGCCCATTTCCACTGCCGATGCTGTCAGCGCAGTGCTCTCGCCGGCATGTTCCTGAGTCGGTATGAGATCGGGAGGCAAATCCTTTTGCTCGATCATCTGCGCCGGCGCCATCACCGTTAGCCAGCTGCACAGGTTTTCGAGTTGCCGGACGTTGCCGGGAAACGGCAGCGACGCCAGGAATCCAAGTGCATCTTCCGACACGCGTTTCGGCTCGACGCCCAGATCGCGCGCGCTTTTCTGCAGGAAGTGCCGCGTGAGCAACGGAATGTCTTCGCTACGCTCGCGCAACGCAGGCAAGCGCAAGCGAATCACGTTCAGCCGGTGATACAAGTCCTCACGGAACAAGCCCTGGCGCACGCGGGATTCGAGATTCTGATGAGTCGCCGCAATCACGCGAACGTTCGCCTTCAACGGATTGTGGCCGCCCACGCCATAAAACTGCCCATCGGATAACACGCGTAACAAACGCGTCTGCAGATCAAACGGCATATCGCCGATTTCATCGAGGAACAGGGTGCCGTTTTCGGCTTGCGAACCGTCCCTGCCGCATCGCCTGCGCGCCCGTAAACGCGCCACGCTCATGGCCGAACAACTCGGACTCAAGCAGATCCTTCGGGATAGCAGCAGTGTTCAACGCGATGAACGGTCCGTTCGCGCGCGGGCTATGACGGTGCAGCGCACGCGCGACAAGCTCCTTTCCGGTACCTGATTCGCCCGTGATAAGCACGGTGGCGGCGGAATGTGACAGACGGCCGATTGCGCGAAACATGTTCTGCATCGCCGGCGCCTGGCCGAGCATTTCGGGCGCTTCGGTGAGACTGTTGTCGTAGGCTGCTTCGCCCCGCATGCTTTCATCAACCGCGCGTCGGATCAGCTCGACCGCCTTGTCGACGTCAAATGGCTTCGCCAGGTATTCGAACGCACCGCCCTGGAACGCGGCCACAGCACTGTCGAGATCGGAGAACGCCGTCATGATGATGACCGGCAAACCGGGCAGCTTGTCGCGTACAGTCTGCAACAATTCAAGTCCCGACCCACCCGGCATGCGGATGTCCGACACAAGCACTTGCGGACTTTCCTGTTCGAGCGCGGTCAGCGCATCCCGGACGCCGGAAAAACTGCGCGTGGCGAAATTCTCTCTTGCGAGCGCCTTTTCGAGCATCCAGCGGATGGATTGGTCGTCTATTATCCAGATCGGCTTCATATAGTTCGGCGAGATGTCTTCGTGTGGTTCGGTATAGGCCCGTCGAAACGGTCAGGCGTACTAGTGCTTTTCAAAATGTCGACGAATCCTCGTGACCGATCCTTAACTCCATGCCTGGCGCGCGTCGATCCTTCATCGGAGTCCGGTCAGCCTTCGAACGGCAACAAGATGGTAAATTCGGTGCACCCCGGTTTGCTTTCCACTTCGATCAAACCATCGTGCTGTTGCACGAAAGTCTGTGCGAGCAGTCCCAGTCCACTCCCATCTTCCCGCCCGGACACCAACGGATAGAAGATCCGGTTGCGGATCTCTTCCAGGATGCCGGGACCGTTGTCAGTGATATGCAAGTCCAGTGCCAGTTTGTGCAGGCGTTTGCCAATCGTCACTTTGCGCGCAATACGTGTACGCAATTCGATCCTCGCATCGCCTTGTGAAATACGTTCGTCCAGCGCTTCCGCCGCGTTGCGCACGATGTTGAGCAGCGCCTGGATAAGCTGCTCCTTGTCACCGCGCAAGTCGGGCACGCTCACGTCGTAATCGTGATCGAGAGTGAGGCCGCGCGGAAACTCCGCGAGAATCACGGCACGCACGCGTTCGCATACTTCGTGAATATTCACGTCACCACAATATGCGGATGTCGGTAGGGCTCGAGCAACCGGTCAACCAGAGTTTGCAGCCGATCCGATTCCTTGATAATCACTTGCGTGTATTCACGCAATTCATCGCGTTCGCGTGCACCCAGTTCGAACTCGAGCAGTTGTGCTGCGCCTCGAATACCGCCGAGCGGATTCTTGATTTCATGTGCGAGGTTGCGAATCAGTTGCTTGTTGACCGCGGTCAGATCGTGAATACGCTCCTCGCGATCGGTCTTCGAGTGCCGCTCGTTCTCGAATAGTTCGAGCAGCATGTAATTCGGTGCGACTTCCAGATACGCAACAATCGCGTGAACATGCAGCGGCTCGCGGCCGGGACGTTCGAGCACGGCGTCGAGATGCGTTGCGTTGAAACGGCGATCGGCAATCGGGGCAATGGTCGTCACCAGTTCGTCCGCATTGACGAACAGTTCGGGCCATGAGGTTTGAGCCAGTTGCTTGCGCGAGCGCTCGAGCATGGCTTCCGCCGACGAATTCGCGAACGCGATCTTCAGGCTCAACTTGTCGAGCACAAGCACAATCGTGGGCAGCGCTTCCATGCCCGGCAGCAAATGCGTGGCGACGAGCGCGGCGGCGTCGGACAACGAATTGTCGGGAGGACTCTTTCTCGCCTTGATGAGATTCTTGAGAACCATCGTGCAGTGAGACCCCGTCTTAAAACTTGTCAGGAGAAGCGGCGACGATTAAAAAAGGGACGGCACGCCGTCCCTTTTTCGATCATTCGACACTCCTGCTTCGCGTCAAGCGACGTACTTCTCTGCAGTGCAGCGAGCGAAAAAGCACGTGCGCCATGCAACGCGCTTTATAGCGAGTAGTACATTTCGAACTCGATCGGATGCACAGCCTGGCGATAGCGCTGCAGTTCATTCGTCTTCAGTTCGATATACGCGTCGAGCATGGAGTCGGTGAACACGCCGCCAACCGTCAGGAACTCACGATCAGCGTTGAGCGCGTCCAGCGCTTCGTCGAGGCCGGCACACACGGTCGGGATCTTTGCATCTTCTTCCGGCGGCGGGTCGTACAGGTTCTTGTTCGCTGCTTCGCCCGGGTGGATCTTGTTCTGCACGCCATCCAGACCGGCCATCATAAGTGCGGAGAAGCACAGGTACGGGTTCGCCATCGGATCCGGGAAACGCGTTTCGATACGGCGATCCTTCGGGTTCGAAACGTGCGGAATGCGAATCGAAGCCGAGCGGTTCTTCGCCGAGTAGGCGAGCTTCACCGGTGCTTCGAAGTGCGGCACGAGACGCTTGTACGAGTTCGTCGACGGGTTCGTGATGGCGTTCAGCGCGCGAGCATGCTTGATGATGCCGCCGATGTAGAACAACGCGAATTCCGACAGGCCTGCATATCCGTTGCCGGCGAACAGGTTCTTGCCGTCCCTCCAGATCGACTGGTGAATGTGCATGCCAGAGCCGTTATCGCCCACGACCGGCTTCGGCATGAACGTCGCCGTCTTGCCATACGTGTGCGCCACGTTATGAACGATGTACTTCAGTTGCTGCGTCCAGTCGGCGCGTTGAACCAGCGTCGAGAACTTCGTGCCGATTTCGTTCTGGCCCTGGCCCGCCACTTCGTGGTGGTGCACTTCGACCGGAATGCCAATTTGTTCGAGCAACAGGCACATTTCCGAACGGATGTCCTGGAACGTGTCGACCGGCGCCACTGGGAAATAACCGCCCTTCGTGCCCGGACGGTGACCCGTGTTGCCGCCTTCGAATTCCATCGACGACGACCACGGTGCTTCTTCCGAACCGATCTTGACGAAGCAGCCCGACTGATCGGCGCTCCAGCGAACCGAGTCGAAAATGAAGAATTCCGGTTCCGGACCAAAGAAGGCAGCGTCGCCGAGACCTGAGCTCTTCAGATACGCTTCAGCACGCTTCGCGAGCGAGCGCGGATCGCGTTCATAGCCTTTGCCATCTGCCGGCTCCACCACGTCGCAGGACATCACGAGCGTCGACTCTTCATAGAACGGGTCGATGAACGCAGTATCCGCATCCGGGATCAGCAGCATGTCCGACGCTTCGATGCCCTTCCAGCCGGCGATAGACGAACCGTCGAAAGCGTGGCCGCTTTCAAATTTGTCTTCGTCGAATGCCGAAACCGGCACCGAAACGTGTTGTTCTTTACCGCGCGTGTCGGTGAAACGGAAGTCGACAAACTTGACGTCCTCGTCCTTGACGAGTTGCATGACGTCGGCCACGGATTTGCTCATTACCTATCTCCTGATTAACAAAAGTCGACGAACATCAATTCGCCGCCTAACCGATTCGAAACCATCGGTAGGGAGTCAAAAGCAACTTCCATGCCACGTGCCCATTGTTGCGCTAAGCAATTGAAGCTGCGCACTTTTTCAGGGAAGCACCATTACCCTTCAAGGGGCTTACTCGATCAAAATCGCATAGTTATGCAATGCAGCAATGCACAACGAAACTAAAACTGGTAATGTTAGCACTAGTTCGGGGCAATTCAAATGCTTCGCACCAGTCCGATGCGTGCCGCTAAATCAGGAAACCGCGCGTGATTGCAGTGCCGGCAGCGAGCTAGAATGCCCGATTAAAATGTCCGATTGGAGACCTCGTCCATGAGCACCCTCGAGCAGTTGTACGCCCAGGCCGCGCAACGCGCCGATCAAAACCAGTTGCCCTACGCGGGAGCCATTTTGCCCGCTGAGGCTTTCGAGCTCCTTCAACTCGACCCCTCCGTTCGCCTGGTTGACGTGCGCACGCGTGCAGAGCTCGACTGGGTCGGCCGGCCGGCTATAGCCGTGCAGTACTCGCACATTGAATGGATTCAGTATCCCGGCTCTGTTCCAAACGCGGCGTTTATGCAGCAATTGCGGGAAGTGGCCACGCCCGACACACCCGTCCTGTTCCTCTGCCGTAGCGCTGCGCGTTCAAAACTGGCAGCAGTCCTGGCTCAGAAGGAGGGTTTCACCAAAGCCTTCGATCTGCTCGAAGGCTTTGAGGGCTACAAGGACGGACAGGGTCATCGTAAAACCGTTTCCGGCTGGTGCTTTCGCGGCCTGCCCTGGATCGGCGCGTAAAATAACTACCTGCTGGATCCGCCAGGTTCGCAGCAACCTTTAAGCTGCTGCACCTGGCTCAATTCCATAATCTTGCCGCCGAGCGCGGCCACGCCCTCCCGCAACCGCTGCATTCGCTGCTTCCGGCTCGCCCTTGACACCCAGATCAATGCGCGCGCCCAAGCACTGCGCCGCGCGTGGCGTCGCCGACGCTTGGCAGGCGTGAACACACGCACACCTGCGAAGTCGCTTTCGATTGACTTCATCAACGACGTGATACGCGATTCAGGCAAGCCGAAGACCAGCACCGACCGCTCCACATACGGCTTCGCGTGATGCAGGTCAGCGTATTTCGTGTCCAGGACCCATTCGATCATCGGCCATGCCATGACGGGAAAACCTGGCACTAAATGAATGTTGCCGACCGAAAACCCTGGGATTCGATTGTAGCTGTTCGGAATGATGGTCGCGCCCTTTGGAACCGTGCCCATGTTCAGCCGATGCAGGTTTTCCGGCAAGTCGAGATCCACCGGCTTGTCACCCGCGGTTTCGCGGATTTGCGCGCAGATCAGTTCGGCCGCTTCCGGATGCAGTCGAGCGGCACGCCGAGTGCAGCGGCGGCGCACTGCCGCGTGTGATCGTCAGGGGTCGCGCCGATCCCGCCCCGTCGAGAAAACGACATCCCTCGACGCGAAGGTCTGTTTGAGCGTAGCGGTGATGCGTTCACGTTCATCGCCAACATAATCCGCCCAGTCGAGCGACAACCCGCGCTCCGACAACAGTTCGATAACTTTCGGCAGATGCTTGTCGGTCCTGTAACTGGACAAAATCTCATCGCCAATGATGATCATGCCAAAGCCCATGAATGCTCCCTGATCGTGAAAATTAGCCGGAAATTCGAAATTCTGGCGGCGCGCCGGGGCCGCTAGGCGGAAGCGCAGCCGCAGCGGTTTCTATCCGCAGATGCTCAAGTGCATGCAAGCAGTAGTGCGCAAACCAGCGTGCCGAAAAAACGAGGATGAATGCGTAGATCCAGATGGTCACCGCCGCCACGACCGGAAACAATGGCAGCAGCCAGACCGACCACGCCCACAGCATGGTCGGCAAAGACCCGAGCAGAGCGCTGATCACGCCAATCCCAAACAGAGGCCAGCGCGCGCTGCACGATAGCCCGCCGCTCCTGCGCGCTTGCATGCAACGCAAGCGCGGTCATCACGCGGTAAGTCAGCCAGCCCCCACAGACGGGCGGAATGATCGCAAAAAATGGCGGTATCAACCAAAGCGGAAGCGTGACGACGACCAGCAGCACGAGGCACACGACAGGGTGATGACTGAGTGTCCCAGGCTCCCATACCAGGAACCTCTGCGCCGCATTTCAAGGGCAGCGTATGTATTGGCGCCGCGTCAGCAGCTTGATCACGGCGGGCATGGAAAGCGTCGCAATCAGCAACAAAATTGTTACGACGATTAGCAGAATCGCCACGATTACGATGAAAAACTGTGCAATCACGGCGTGCAGCGACGAGAATCCGATGGAATCGAAAAGCCGGTACATTGCCGACGACAGCGCCCAGCCGTTAAGCCAGTTACGCGCGGCGCCTGTCAACGTTTGCCAGAAAGACCATAGGATGGCGCCCCACGCCATTGTCGCCACGGCGAAAGGCATGAAGGTCAGCCACAGCATTCTCAGATGAAAGGCGTTCTCGAGCACGCGCACGAACGAACGCAGCAAGTCATTCATGTAAAGGGTCGTTTTAAAAGGAAAGTAGACAGGATAAACCAGAGAGCGCATGCTGGGCTGCTCGTCCAGATGGCTAACGCTGCAGCGGAAAACAACGTCGCCGGCCGAGGTCGGCGACAGGGGGCGAACCCCCAGGCAGGGCTAAGCCCAAATAAGCACACCCGACGCGCCCGGAGAGGCCGCACCCGTCGGGGGCCGCTCAGCCGACGGCCGAATCCGAACCTGGAGTCCGGGTCGCGCGATGTGCCGCAATACGTTCCGCTATTCGTTTGAACGCGAGCCAGTGCTGCGAGATGAAACCATCGCCGTAATCACGCCCGGAAACATCGCCGACAGCCAGTTGATCCCGGATGCCGGTCGGCTCGAGCTCGCGATTCCACGACACGCTCTTGAACATCATGTCCCACTACGGCAACAGCACGCTGAAGTTGCACCCGTATGTAGTATCGCATGATGCCGCCTATGAAACGCGGGACTGACGAGCAGGCGCTCACCTAGCCAGCCGAAGTGCACGCGAATATTTGCGTGCTGGACGCTTTGCATCAGGTTAGTCACAGCGACGAGCACGACGAACTGCGATGGCGGTACACCGATCACCAGTGCCACCGTGGCAAAAACCACGGCTTGTATGACGTCGTCGAGAAGATGGTTCCTGTCGTCGGACCACAACGACATCTTTTGCTGGCTATGATGCACCGCGTGCAATTTCCACCAGATGCCGATTTTGTGCTCCATCCGGTGATACCAATAGCCGACGAAATCAAGCACGACCAGATAGATGAGAAACGCGACGATTGGCTGAGAAGTTACCCCTGGCCACAGGTTGTCGAGTTCGATATTGGCGATATCGTGAAGTCGCAACCAGCCCTGGAAGCTGTCGAAGAGCGGCTGGAAAGTGAGGAAAAAGAACAGGTTCAGGATTCCCAGCTTGACGATCCACGTATAAAGCGCGTCAACGCGCACGCCTTTGCGATCCTGCCATTTCTCGGCGGGCCGCAACGCCTCGAGCAGCCGCAGGATCACGTACATGACGAGAACTTCGAGTACACCCACGATCACCCAATAGAGGGCGTCGAATGTGTCTTCGTCGTAGTCCATCCAACCCACTTTGAACAGGAATGGCTGAACCACGTCGACGTACAGGAGCGTCTGCATGGTCGAAACGACATTGTCGAGCATGGAGAAGATGGATTGAAACATGGTGCTCCGTTATTTTTACCAGTTGCCACTACCCTAACTGCACCGCGGTGTGATGTGGTCAATCGCCCGTCAATCCGCGGCCTTTCAATTCAACCGATGATTCAATCAACAATCTCAACCACCGTTCGGGCCGGTCACCGGAGCGCGATCAAAAAAGTAAATTCCGTGAGGAGAACGGCCTACAGCAATTGTCTGGATGAGTTTGCGGTTGGTCAGGTCGATGATACCCACACATTTCGCGAACCGGAACGTCACCCAAAGATAATGTTTATCAGCGGAAAGCTCCATGTCGTCCGGCCCCGGCAGCAAACCCGTGATGTCGCCCACGTTCGTCAGCGAATTTTGGTCGATGATGCTGATCGTGCTTGCGACCCGGTTCGACACCAGCACATGCTTGCTGTCCGCCAGCGAGCGGAAATTGTGCGCACCATTGTCCGTCTTGATCGTTTTAGTGATCTTTTGGTTGTGCCAGTCCACCACCGCGACGTAATCCGCGCCGGTCATGCCAACCAACAGGTATTTATCGTTGGGCGTCATCCAGAGGCCCGCCGGCACAGGGCCAACCTTCATCCTTCATTTCACCGTCTGCGTTGCCAGATCGATCGCCGCGACTTCGCCTGACACCTGCAACGAGATAAACGCTGTCTTGCGGTCGTTCGTGAATGCGATATGGTTGAGCATGACCGCCAGCGGTATGCGTTTCGCGATCGAGATATTGGCACCGTCATAACGGTAGATATCCAGCCGGTAGAGCCGCAAGCCGGTGGAGACGAACCATTTCTTGTCCGGCGAGAAACCGACCTGATACGGGTCCTCGATATTTTCGACCCAGCGCTGCGGCTTGCCCGTCTTGAGGTCGATGAACATCAAATTGTTCGACACCGAGTTCGCAACGATCAGCGACGCGTTGTCCGGCGTCGCCATCAAGTGGTGCGGTTCCTTGCCTGTGGGAATGGTGGATACGACCTGATGCGTCGCTTTGTCGATAAGACTCAGCATGGCCTCGCCGGAATTGAATACGATCACGTCGTTGGCGTGAACCGGCACGGTGATGGAAAAAGCAGCGATTAATGCAGCGGTCGCGCGCGAGAAACGAGTACGGAGAAAATTGCGCATGAAAACTCAGGTCAGAAAACAGCCGCCATTGTAGAACGTTTGAGTCATTCGAAGCTTGATGCAAAAGGGCTTTCGGTACTTTTTTACCGCTGGCGCCACGAACGCCGTGGTAGCCATCAGCGCTCACGTTCGGGGGAAACAACCCAGACCGAACGAGAAGCCACCAACAGGCAGATCAATGGCCCGCCCCGGGCGTCTCGCACCGAAAGTGCGACGATATTTTACGCATTTTTCAATTATTTTGTAATCCGAACTTTATATCGCGATTCTCAAATGTTTTTAGGAAAAGTCGTGTATTTAGCCGACTCGATAAACGCCATCATCCCGAGAACGCCCGAGTGGGCCAGAATTTGCGAAGCGGGAGGTCCTCGTTACAAGGATCGGTCACGTCTTATGATTCACTCAGTAATGCGGGCATAAGCGCAAAGCGTTTCATCGATCAACCCATCATGTATTTTGACAAATTATTAGACATATTTCTTTCATGAATAGAATTTTCAAAGCAGTCTGGAACGAACCCTCTGGCTCGTGGGTGGCGGCTTCCGAGACGTCGAAGTCGAAGACCAAATGGTCTTCTTCGGCGAAACTCGGGATCGCGCAGGCGGCAATGATTGGCGGCTTGTTGGCGGGAGCGCCGGCTCATGCGCAGGTTAGCGACGACTGGGCAGCGCCGAAAGCGGGGCTCATGGCAGCCCCGAAGGTGTCGGGCGTCTACGCGTACGCTGCCGGGGAAAATGCGGTCGCAAACGGCGACCAGGCAACGGGGATCGGTGCCAGCCGAACGCTGGCAATCTACTCGCAAGCGCGGTGGATGCGAACGCGGCCGCATCGAGTGGCGGCGCTACCGCCGTCGGAGCCTTTGCGCAAGCGAATGGCGAAAACGCTGTAGCGGTCGGCGTCGCTGCGAATGCGAACGAAGTTGATGCTTTCGCCGTCGGACATTCGGCAATCACGGCCGGCTCGGGCAGCATTGCCGTTGGCGCCAACGCAGCTTTCGAAAATTTGATCGTGATCGGCAACAACGTAATCGCAAACAATGCCAACAGCGTGGCACTCGGCGCCGGATCGGCAACCACGGTTGGTGCGCAATCCGGCTATGCCGCTTATGGCTTGTCGGACCCGCAAACATCGACAGGTGAGGTGAACGTTGGCGGACGCACGATCAGCGGCGTCGCAGCCGGCGCGGCAGACACCGACGCAGTCAACGTCGCGCAGTTGAAAGCGGTCAGTGACCAGACAACGGCCGCGACAGCGAGCCCGGATGGCGCGGTCAATGTCGGCCAATTGAACGATGCGATTGGCCAGGTCAATGCATCCATCGGCAATGCGGTGAATGACGCCGTCGCTAGCGCGGTGAGGAATGCTGTGGTCGACGCCGGTGATCCCCTGTTCAGCGCAGACGGCTCGCCTAGCACGGACGCCGCGTCGGCAACTGGCGTTCACTCGGTAGCGGCAGGCGCGAACGCAGCGGCAACCGGCGCGGACTCCGTGGCCATGGGCAGTGGGGCTCAAGCCTCCGCCGACAACTCGGCTACGCTCGGCCAGAACGCAGTGGTGACCGGCACGGGATCGGTTGCCATGGGCAACGAACGGCGCCCAGGCGTCTGTGAGCGATGCCGTTGTGCTCGGTCAGAATTCGGTTGCAGATCGCGCGAAAACAGTATCCGTTGGAGCTGCCGGCAGCGAACGTCAGATCACGAACGTCGCAGCCGGTACCCAGGGCACCGACGCGGTCAATCTGAATCAGTTGAACCAAAGCGCCGGCAATACGCTGAAGCAGGCCAACCACTACACCGACTCCAAGACGGAGGGTACGCGACGCAATGCCTACGCCGGAACGGCAGCGGCGCTTGCAGTAGCAGGCTTGCCGCAAGCAGTGTTGCCAGGCCGCGGCATGGTGGCCTTGGGCGGCGGCACTTACGGCGGTCAATCGGCAGTGGCTATCGGCGTTTCGCAACTCTCTGATAACGGCATCTGGGCCTACAAAGTAAGCGGCACGACAAGCACGCGCGGTCAGTTCGGCGTTTCGGTCGGCGCCGGCATGCACTGGTAAGCCAGCGCAGCCAGGTAGAGGTAGTGTCGCGGGCGATCTGCAAAGGCCCGCAACACCGAGTTAATGGAAACAACGGAATCCGATCAAGAGATGAACTTCACCCTCCGCAAACCATCGCGTGCACTTCCTTTCGCTGCTACGCTTGTCGTAGCCCTTTTGTTGTCGGCGTGCGGCACCGGTACCCGGCTTGCCAGCAAAGGCGGTCAAGACCAGTTGGTATTTTCGGCTCCGGAATCCGCGTCGAATATCGATGGTAGCTATCCGTTGACGGAAGCGTTGCGCAAGCCCAAGCCCGGCATGACCAAGAATCAGGTCGCGTCTCTCCTCGGCCGCCCCCAGTTCCAGGAAGGATTCTTCGGCGTTCGTGAGTGGGACTACGTGCTGAACGTAACGAACGACGCTGGCACACCGCAAATGGTCTGCCAGTTGAAGGCCGTATTCACCTCCCATGATGCAGCTCGCAATTTCTATCGGAAATGCGGCGACAACGTGGAAACGCTTGCCGACGGCAAATGGCAGAAGTATGTGATCACCCCTTCTGTCAGCACCGAGGCTAGCGATCCGGTGAGTCCTGAAGCCGGTGTTCTGACGGCAACGCCTCTGAGTCTCGAAGTCGTTGAGAGCCCGGGCGCAACAACAAAGTAACGTTGTAAAAACGCTTAAAGCGCGAGCCCGGCTATCCACCGAGTCTCGCGCTTTTTTACGTGCCTTATCGTTGCATCGATTCCCACACTTTGTACAAGCGCTTGACCGATATCGGCATCGGCATACGAAGTTCCTGCGCAAATAGCGAAACGCGCAGTTCCTCCAGCAACCCCATCTGTATTCGCTCAATCGCTCATCCGCCACCCCTCCGCGTTGAGCAATCGCCCGCTGATAGTTTTGCAGCCGCCGACAACCGCGCGTCCCGCACAGCATCCGCCTTCAACTTGTCGATTCGCAGTGCCATCGCGTTCAGATAACGTGGGAAGTGGGACAACTGCGTGTATGGCGTATCGATAATAAAACGCTTGCCAATCGGCCCGTTCAGTTGCGCGACCATATCCGCGTACGGCGCGCCAAACGATTTAGCCTGCGCCAATTTCTTTGACACCATCGCGTAATCCGCCAGAACCTGCCCAGCTAGCCGCGCAATTTCCTGTGCCAGCAGGGTCAACCGGCTCTTGCCCTGATCGCGACGCGCGTAGAAATCCGTGTCGTTATTGGAAAGCGGATCTTGCAGACACGCGCGATCTAATGCCGTTTCTATAATCTGGCTGCCCAACTCCTCCTGCGTACCCAGCGCCATGTACTGCAGCGACATCTCCCGTAATCCACTCAAATTGCGCTCGAGATACCGGATCGGCTCACGCAACTGCAATGCAAACAGCCGACGCAAACCGGGCCGATGAATCCGTGCCGCTTCTTCCGGTGAATCGAATACTTCAACGTCGCAATGCGTTCCCCGATTGACCAATGCCGGATAGCCGAACAGCGTTTGACCGCACCGCCGAATTTCAAGCAATTCGGGCAACTTTCCGAAATCCCATGTGATGAGGTTTTCGTAGAGCGCGGAGCTCGAAGAATCGGATGCCGATGCGTTTCGCGTCACTGGCGCCGCCGCGTCATTGCCGATATCCAGCGTCGCGCCTGCAGCGAGCTTCTGGAAATGCTGTTGTGCCTGACCGCCCATTTCAGTCCGCAACTGGGCAAGGTTACGGCCCATCGCGATTTGCGTCTGCTCGCGAATGTCGGCAATCAGTGCTTCGAGCAAACCGCCCGCGCCAAACGTCTTGCCGCTGTGCCGCTCGACCACACCCGCGGAAGACTCGGGCAGCGGCACAAGATGCCGCCGCAATTTCTGCGGTAACGACTTCAGCAGCAACTGAATCTTCTCCTTCAGCATGCCGCGAACCAGCCATTCCGAACGGCGGGCATCGACTTGATTCAGGCCAAATAGCGGAACGGTCAGCGTCACGCCATCGCGAGGAGAACCCAGCTCGAAATGATAGGTGAGCGTCATTTCGATGCCGGCCATCGTCATCCGTTTCGGGAACAGATCAGTCTTGATGCCGGCGGCTTCGTGATGCATCAGGTCATCGCGTGAGAGGAACAACCGGCGTGACGTACCCTCCTTCTTTTCCTCATCGCGATACCAGCGCTCGAATGCCGCGCCCGAATAGATACCCTTCGGCACTAGCGAATCGTAGAAACCAAAGATCAATTCGTCGTCGACGAGCACATCCTGCCTGCGCGACTTGTGCTCCAGCTGTTCGATATCCGCGAGCAGCTTGCGGTTGTGCACAAAAAATGGCAACTTGGTCTCGAACTCGCCGTCCACCAGCGCGCCGCGAATAAACAGCTCACGCGCCCGCTCCGGGTCTTGTTTGCCAAAACTCATGCGCCAACGCGCGTAGACAGTCAGGCCATGCAGCGTTGCGCGTTCGAACGCTGCAACTTGCGCGTTTTTCTTTTCCCAATGCGGTTCGGAAATCGATTTACGCAGCAAATGCGCGCCGATCTGCTCAAGCCATTCAGGCTCGATTCTCGCGATACAGCGTGCGTAAAGCCGGCTCGTCTCCACGAGTTCGCCCGCTACGACCCAGCGCCCCGCCTTCTTCAACAGAGCCGAACCTGGCCACAGATAGAACTTGATACCGCGCGCGCCGAGGTAGTACGGCTCGTCATCGGCCTTGAGGCCCACGTTGCCGAGCAGACCGGTCAGCAACGCGAGATGAATCTGCTCAAACGTCGACTCGGATTCGTTCAGACGCCAGCCGTGTTCGCGCACGACGGTCAGCAATTGCGAATGCACATCGCGCCATTCACGCAGACGCACGTGATTCAAAAAGTTCGCACGGCACGCATCGGTGAGCTGCTTGTTCGACTTTTTGTGCGTGATCGCATCCTCGAACTACGCCCAGATTTTTGTCCACCGCAGGAACTCGGGACGCTCATCGGCGAATTTCTTGTGCGCCAGATCCGCTTGTGCCTGCGCCTCGATCGGACGGTCGCGCGGGTCCTGCACGGACAATGCGCTGGCAATGATCAACACTTCGCGCAGCGACTGATGATCGCGCGCGGCGAGAATCACCCGGCCAACACGCGGATCTAGCGGCAAACACGCCAGTTCGCGACCGAGCGGGGTGAGCGTATTGTCGTCATCGACGGTGCCGAGCTCGTTCAGCAGTTGATAACCATCGGCGATTGCACGACCCGGCGGCGGTTCGAGAAACGGAAATGTTTCGATGGCCGTCAGGTGCAGCGACTTCATGCGCAAGATCACCGCGGCCAGCGATGACCGCAGGATTTCCGGATCGGTGAACCGCACGCGCAGGTTGTAATCGTCTTCTTCGTAGAGACGGAATGCACACGCCGTCGGCCACGCGCCCGCAACGGTCCGCACGCTGGTTCGCCGAGCTTTGCGAGATCGGTTCGATCTGCAACTGCTCCACTTTGTTGCGATACGAATAGCGTTTCACGCGCGCCAAGCCGGTATCGACGACGTAACGGATCCCCGCACCGTCAGAGAGGTTTCCGCGACGTTCGTCGACAGCACGATGCGCCGTGCGTTCGACGTCTTGAACACGCGCTCCTGCTCGGCCGCGGAAAGACGTGCGAACAGCGGCAAGATTTCCGTGTGCGGCGGATGGTGTTTGCGCAACGCTTCGGCGGCGTCGCGGATTTCGCGCTCGCCGGAGAGAAACACGAGGACGTCACCGGGGCCTTCGCGGCAGAGTTCATCAACGGCGTCAACGATCGCTTCCATCAGATCGCGATCGTTTTCGCGCTGGGTTTTCAGGCGATCCGGCCGATCTTTTTGCTGCGTGCCGGGCGTAGTGCGCTGCGCGGCTTTTACGGCCGGGCTGTCCTCTTCCACCGGGCGATAACGCGCCTTGACCGGATACAGCCGCCCACTCACTTCAATGACTGGCGCAGGTTTTTCGTCACTACCGAAATGACGGGCGAACCGATCAGCATCAATCGTCGCCGATGTCACGATCACCTTCAAATCCGGACGTCGAGGCAGGATTTCGCGCAAATAGCCAAGCAGGAAGTCGATATTCAGGCTGCGCTCATGCGCTTCATCGATGATGATCGTGTCGTAGGCGGCGAGCAGTGGATCGATCTGCGTTTCCGCCAGCAAAATCCCATTAGCTTCACTGATGCGCCGGGCGACAGGTTGTCGGTGAAACGCACCTTGTAGCCCACCACCTCGCCGAACGGCGTACCAAGTTCTTCAGCGATCCGCCGTCCTGTCGCCAACGCCGCGATGCGTCGCGGCTGCGTATGGCCGATCAGCTCCGAACCGCCCGCGCCAAGGCCCCGGCCGAGGGCCAGACAGATCTTGGGCAACTGCGTTGTTTTTCCGGACCCCGTTTCGCCGCTGACGATCACGACCTGGTTTGCCTGGATCGTGGCAGCGATTTCATCGCGTCGAGCGGAGACTGGCAGCGTTTCCGGGAAATGGATCGGCGGATTGGATTTGGCTCTACCACTCGGCGCGGACGGCGGTTATCGCGACGCTGCGCGCTCGGGGCATCGGTTTGCGCGTTCTGGCGATGTTGAGCGTTTTAGGGCGCACGCTCCCTTTAGGTGGCCGGGCCGCTCGATCTGAGGGACCGGAAACGCCGGACTCGGCATCGTGCGGACTGCGCTGCGCGCTCTGCTCGGCACTCAACTTGGCTGGCTCGGACTTTCGCGCTGAATGTTGTTCCACCGACGCATCGGACGCCGCTGCCATGAACGGCTTGAGCGAACGCTCTGTGTCCCGCAACGGCTTGGACACAGCTCCCCGCCGCTGCGCGTCGTCGCGACGACGTGGACCGCGTTCCGAAACATTCGCAACATTGACAGCCCGCCCGATTTCGGGACGACTGCGGGTCTGATCCGGTCGCCGCCGGTTGCATGTTGTCGCGCGCCCCTTCAGGAAGGTGACCGGCTTTCGCGCTGTGCTCGTAGTGTTCCGGGCGCGCATCGGTAGTGACCGGCTCAGGTCGATGGGCATTGCGCGTTGATTCGCGACTAGCCACAGGCTTCTCCACCCCGCCCGGACGCGCTTGCGGGCGAGCATCGTGAGCCGTATGCTTTACCTCCGGCGCCCGTTTCTGAGCACGCGCGACTTTCCCGTCCGGCTCCCGCTGCTCTTGCACACGGTTACCAGTTGCCGGCTGCCCGGCAGTGCCGTGCTCGATACGAGATTCTGGTTCACGCCGCCCCGCTTTGGCCCAGGTTGTGTCAAGAAACGGTTTTTTTAAAGCGGCTAGAATTTCTCCTCCGATAGTGGAGGAGGAGCGATATGAAGCGGTTCGTTCAAGGCGATGA
>CALNPU010000079.1 GCA_940588625.1 uncultured Caballeronia sp. | reverse complement strand
CATATCGCTCCTCCTCCGCTATCGGAGGAGAAATTCTAGCCGCTTTAAAAAAACGTTTTGACACAACCCCTGGAACGGATACGGACCGGTGACATCCCAGGTCTGGAAGAACGGTGCCCAGTCGATGTAGTTCGCAAGGTCCGCGAGATCATAGTTCTTGAACACGCGGCGCCCGATGAAGGTCGGCTTTTTCGGTTTGTAGCTCGCCCAGTCGATTTTCGTCTTGTTCGCGCGCGCTTCGGCCTAGGTGACCACGGGCGTCGCCTTGCGGTTTGCGTGCTGCGTGCGAATGCGTTCGTAGTCCGTCTTGAATTCTTCCAGGTATTTCTTCGCGCCGTCGTCGGAGAGCAGGCTCGACGCCACCGACACGACCGCGACGCATCCGGCACATAGACCACCGGACCATCGTAATGCGGGGCAATCTTCACCGCCGTATGCACGCGAGAGGTCGTTGCGCCGCCGATTAGCAGCGGCGTTTGCTTGCCGCGGAAATAATCATTGGCTGCATTTCCGACGCGACGTAGGCCATCTCTTCGAGGCTCGGCGTAATCAGCCCCGACAAGCCGATGATGTCCGCGCCTTGCTCCTTCGCCATCGCGAGGATGGTCGCGCAGGGCACCATCACGCCCATGTTGACCACTTCGAAGTTGTTGCACTGGAGCACAACCGAGACAATGTTCTTACCGATGTCGTGCACGTCGCCCTTCACGGTCGCGATCACGATCTTGCCCTTTGGCCGGACGTCTTCGCCGGCATCGGCCATGCGCTTCTTTGCTTTCTCGATGTACGGAATCAAATGTGCCACGGCCTGCTTCATCACGCGCGCCGACTTGACCACCTGCGGCAGGAACATCTTGCCCGCGCGGAACAGGTCGCCGACGATATTCATGCCGTCCATCAACGGCCCTTCGATCACGTTGATCGGCCGGCCGCTTTCGGCTTCAATGCGCGCGCACTTCCTCGGTATCTTCCACGATGAAGTTCGTGATGCCGTGCACGAGCGCGTGGGCGAGGCGTTGATCGACGGGCTGGTTGCGTCACTCGAGGTTCTCTTCTTTCTTTGCGGTGCCCGTTTTGAATTTATCGGCGATTTCGAGCAGGCGATCCGTGCCGTCCTCGCGACGATTCAGCACCACGTCTTCCACGTGTTCGCGCAGTTCGGGATCGAGATCTTGATACACGCCGAGTTGACCCGCGTTCACAATACCCATGTCCATGCCCACCTGAATCGCGTAGAGGAACACGGTATGGATGGCTTCGGGCACCGGGTCGTTGCCGCGAAACGAGAACGACACGTTCGACACGCCGCCGCTAATCTTCGCGTAGGGGAGATTTTCCTTGATCCAGCATGTGGCGTTGATGAAGTCGACGGCGTAGTTGTTGTGCTCTTCAATGCCGGTGGCGATCGCGAAGATGTTCGGATCGAAGATGATGTCTTCGGGCGGAAAGCCTACTTCGTTCACGAGGAAATCGTACGAGCGCTTGCAAATTTGCGTCTTGTGTTCGTAGGTGTCGACCTGGCCCTCTTCGTCGAAGGCCATCACGACGACGGCGGCACCATAGCGGCAGATCAGCGTGGCGTGATGGCGGAATGCTTCTTCGCCTTCTTTCAGCGAGATCGAGTTCACGACTGCCTTACCCTGCACGCATTTCAGGCCGGCTTCGATCACTTCCCACTTCGACGAGTCGATCATGATCGGCACGCGCGAAATGTCCGGCTCGGAAGCGATCAGGTTCAGGAACCGGACCATGGCCGCCTTCGAATCGAGCATGGCCTCGTCTATGTTGATGTCGATGATCTGCGCGCCGTTCTCAACCTGCTGGCACGCGACGGCCAGCGCTTCGTCGAACTGGTTGTTGAGGATCATGCGCGAGAACGCCTTCGATCCCGCCACGTTGGTCCGCTCGCCCACGTTGATGAAGAGCGAACTGTCGGTGACGTTGAACGGCTCGAGGCCGGAAAGGCGCATGGTATGATCGGTCATGGTGTCTCTGGGCGGTGCAGCGTGACTGTCTTGTCGAAGGGCTCGGGCGTCGTGTCAGGCAGTCAGGCCGCTTCACGATAATGCGACGGCCACCTCCTTGGCTTCACGTCGGCCAGCGCCTTCGCGATTTCCGCGATATGTTCCGGCGTCGTTCCGCAGAACCCGCCCGCCAGATCCACCAGTCCCGCCTGCGCGAATTCCTTCAACAAGTTGGACGTGACATCGGGTGTTTCATCGAAGCCGGTATCGCTCATCGGGTTGGGCAAACCCGCATTCGGATAACACGATACGTAAGTGTCGCAGAGCTTCGACAATTCAGAGATATACGGCCTCATCAGCGCCGCGCCCAACGCGCAGTTCAAACCGAACGTCAGCGGCCGCGCATGACGCAGCGAGTTCCAGAATGCCTCGACCGTCTGCCCCGACAGGATGCGTCCCGAAGCGTCGGTCACGGTGCCCGCCGAGATCATCATGATAGGCAGCAGCTCGCCCGTGTCTTCAAACAACTGATCGAGCGCGAATAACGCGGCTTTTGCGTTCAAGGTGTCGAAAATTGTTTCAACGAGGGACAGATCGCAGCCCGCATCCATCAGCGCCTTCGCCTGCTCGTAGCTCGTAATATGCCTGGCACAGTTCGTCGAAGGTCACGTTGCGCGCGGCAGGATCGTTGACATCCAGCGAGATACTCGCGGTCTTGGGCGTCGGCCCGATAGCACCCGCGACAAAGCGCGGCTTATCCGGTGTCGAGTACTTGTCGCAAGCCTCGCGCGCGAGCTTCGCCGACTGCATGTTCATTTCGTCCGCCAGCGATTCCATGCCGTAATCGGTCTGCGCCACGGTCGTTACGCCGAAGGTGTTCGTCTCGAGAATGTCTGCCCCGGCAGCCAGATACTGGTCGTGAATCTCACGAATCACATGTGGCTGCGTGATCGACAACAGCTCGTTGTTGCCCTTGATATCGCGGGGATAATCGGCAAAACGTTCCCTGCGATACGCGGCTTCACCGAGCTTGTAGCGCTGGATCATGGTGCCCATCGCGCCATCGAGAATAAGAGTCCGCTGTTGCAAAAGGGCAGGCAACACCGCGCCGCGCGTGTACGGGCGGCGCTCTGCGGCAGATTTCGAGGCGTCAACGGCGGCGGACGGATTCATGATTGACATGGCTCCAAACAGGCTGAAATAACCCAACATTATATCTGTAGTAGGGCACGAACACTTTCTTATGGCGCTTTCCAAAACACCAGCCAATCAAGCTTCATGAACAACCCCCCCCCCCCGCCACGAAAGTGGCGGGGGTTTGGAGGGTGTCGCTGGGCGTTCTTACCGCTTGGTCAGGATACAACCCGAGATCCGGCGTTAGTGGAGGATCACCGGCTGGTTCATCAAGATGTCGAACTGGCCGAGAAACTCGTCCACGTACTCCAACGATTGTTCTTCCTGCATCAACTTCTGGACATGCTCGCGAAAACGCACCGCGAGTGCGCCATCAATGAAGATTTCACTCTGCACGGTCTTTGTCCACGATCTCGTACCCCCCGCTTTCATCGCGAGATGATTATCCTGCGGCGGGAATTCGACTACACAATAGTTAGGGCTGTTATAGATCATTTGCATGGCGAAACTTCTTATTCCTGTTTGCCCGTAAGGCGTTTCACCGTCTTACATTGAGCGTTTGGGTTGGAATTCAAGGGGTGGCCTCGACGTTGAGTCCGAAAGCCCATCGAGGACCTTTGTTAGACATTCTCCCGCAAAAATGTTTCCAGAAGTGCCATGAAACGCTGTGTTTCTTCTACTGGGGACAGATGTGCCGCGTCAAGTATTTCGAATATTGCATTCGTGATTGAATCCGCCACCACTTTCGTCTGCCCAGGCGGCAACCGACAACGTGCCGGCTTGCAGCTATCGGTGTGATTGTTTTAATCTATGCTGATATGCTTTTCATCACATCGAAATCGGGGATTGCGTTAGCGACTCTCGCGGACCTTTCAATCGATGTACGTAGATGTACGTACAACCAAATCGTTTACGTACACCCGCATATTCAACCACTTTCGGACGTGCTTCGCCCGACAGATGATGGACGGCGTCAGTCAAGGGCTCCATCTTCGTTGCAGAGAACATACCGCGTTTCGATACCGTTAATCCTCACTTACTTGTATATTGGCTCCGTTGGGATACGGTACGGTTTCAGTTCGGGATCGAACCATCCTTACCCGTTTGCGCACGCTCCGAAGTCACCTGTTTAACGGAGTTTTTCGTCGAATCTTTACCCTGTTCGGGTCCTCGTTCGGGTTTGCCTGACCTTGGTTTGGCCTGCTTTCCGTCGAACAAATATCAGGGTTTGTCGGACCCAGGCGCGGCGGGTGTTGTTTCTTCAGACGCATCCGGCGTGCCTGCACCGGATTGACCCGGCGTGGCCGCCGGCGCCTGCAGCTTGCCGCGCCAGAGCATTTCGATCTGCATGCCGTTCGGCTCCGTCTGCAGGATACGCACCGGCAGCCAGCCCAGGTCGGGTGCGAGCCAGATATCAAGACGCCGGCGATCACCCTCGCGTCGGGGCAGGCGGGTGAAATGGCGAGCCTGTACGTTGCCGTCAGCGGTCTGGACGTTTTCGTCGCCGACGGTTTCTATCGGCCAGATCTCGTTGCTGTCGTTATCGGCAACACTGAATTGACGAACTACGCCGGGCTTGTACTTGTCGGGCGAGCTGCGCACCAGACTCGACAACTGCATGACAACGCTGAAACGGTCTTCCGCACCATCGGCAAGCGGTTGGTTGCTCGGCGTCTTGGTGTAGACCAGTTGTTTCGTGGTGCGATCAAAGACGGCGATGTCGGCGGCGCGCCGGCCCCGCTGCTCCGAGTATTGCTCGGGTGCAATGCCGAAAGCATCGATATGGCCCTTGCGGAATACACATAGGGTCCGACGAACGGCAAAGGAATGGACACGACCATCTCGTAATGTTGGCCGTCGTTGATCCAGTGGATATTGCTGACCTGGTTCATCACGCCATTGATCCGCGTGTTGTAACGAAGTTCGCCCGAGGGCGGGACGCTGAATTTATCGCCGGTTGCGGCCGCAACCGCTGCTTGAGAGGCTGCAGCGTCGCTTGCCGCTTTCGCGGCGGCTTGAGCCGCTGCCTGTGCTGCTTGCTCGGCTTGAGCTGCCTGTGCCGCCTGTTCAGTTTGCGCTGTCGTGATCGCGTTGGGTTTGGCTTGCTTCACCGGCTCGGGCTCGGGCGGCGGCGCGGCAGGCGTTGGTGCCTGCGCTATCGGCTTGGGCGTCAGCAACTCCACCTGTACCGGGATATGTTCAGCCGGCTCCGGATTGGAGGCGCTCCGGTTCCTCTCCATCCATCGACCGGCGACCCAATGCAGTGCCAGCACAACGAGCAGCACGACCAGCCACACGACCCATCGAAGCGAATGGTCGACAGCCAAATTGTCGGACGATGCACCAAAAACGGCGCGACGGCGGCGAAGCAGGGAGAACGGCATCGGCTAGCTGGGAAACGCGCGTGGTCAGGCAAGCGCTAAAACGCTGCCAGGAGAATAATCCGCAACAATCATGACAGAACGCGAGTGATCAAAGGACCAAGCGAAACGCGCACGAAACGCATATGACCCAGGGGCACGCCGCGATGTTCCGCACTCGTGAAGCATCACGCAATCCTCAGGCCTTACCGTTCGCCCGGTGTGTATCCGAGTTCGTAAGAAAGCTGCCCGGCGCACTCGCGCAACGCAGTGTCAATTTTGCCGCCCCAGCGGGGTATCGAACGATCCTTCGTGGCCGAGCACAATCAAGTCCCAGCGCGAGATCGCCGGTCGAGTCGAACACCGGCGTCGGCGTGCAGAACGCATGGATGGTCGGCAGCAACATGCCCTCCACCCGCGCCGCGCCGTGCGCGCGGATCTCGGCCAGCACCGGCTCGATATCCGCCATCGACTGGCGCGTGGCGGTAAGTTCGCGATCAAGCATTGCTTGCGTCTTGCTTCCAGTGCACGACCGTCAGCCCCTAATTGCCCCACACCGCGATTCCCATCGTCAGGTCCAGCCGGTCGCCCAATCCCGTCAGCGCAGGCGTGCGAGCTTCACGCCGTCGACCCGGTCACGCCGCGCCAAACCCATCTGCAATGCGAAACCACCGAGTTCATGGCGCCCGGCACTGGGTCCTGCGAGACCGCGCCAAGCCGCAGGAAACTCACCAGATAACGATGCGCTTTCGCCGAGCTCATGCCGGCGCGCTGGGCGAGATCGCGCAGCATCGTCGCGCGTGGCTCGTTGGTCAGCACATCGAGCAGGCGGAAGCCGACCTCGATCGACTGGATGCCGGAGCCGGGACTTTTCCTCGGCGGTGTCGGTTGAATCGGAGGAATCTGCCAGGTCGAGGGCATCGTCGGCTTCGGCCTGTTCGGATATGGGCAGCGTGGGCGAAGCAGGACGGCTGGGAGAGAGCATGGAGAAATCGATGACGGCGCGAGCCGGTTCACAAAACAAGGTTAAGTCGGGCGCGTGAGCGGCCTTGATAGCAGCGGTGAATAGCCAAGGGCCCGGCGAATGCGACCACGTGGAACGGCAAGCGGCAAAGGCCATCACCGCTCAAGACGCACGTCCGCCAGCCCTGAAAACAAACCGGCAAACGCAGCGAACCATTCACCGTATCAGCCCGAATTATCCCAAAACCGTCCCGACATGATTCACCATCATAAAATAGATTTCCTCCATCGTCACTAAACGTACAAACGCTTTATAAAACTTGCCACGCTGAAGGACGGAACACGCGACGGCCAACTGGTCGTTGTATCGCGTGATTTGCGCACGGCGGCCATTGCCGACGCAATCGTGCCGACGCTGCACCGCGCGCTGGACGACTGGACTTTTTACGCGCCGCAGTTGCTGGATCTCTCGGATTCGCTGAACCAGGGCCGCGCGCGCCACTCGTTCGCTTTCGATCCCAAAGCCGGCATGGCGCCGCTTCCCCGTGTGTTCCAGTGGTCGGACGGCTCGGCTTACGTGAACCACGTCGAACTCGTGCGACGTGCCCGCAAAGCGGAAATGCCGCCCGAATTTTGGACCGATCCCTTGGTGTACCAAGGCGGCAGCGACGATCTGCTCGGACCCACGGACGATATCGTGTGTGCGTCGGAGGCCTATGGCATTGACTTCGAAGCCGAGGTGGCCGTGATCACCACCGACGTGCCGATGGCCGTCAAACCCGCTGACGCACTCAGGCACGTCCGCCTCCTGATGCTGGTCAACGACGTCTCGCTGCGCAACCTGATTTCCGCGTAACTTGGCAAAGGTTTCGGTTTTTTCCAGGGTAAGCCGGCCACGGCGTTTTCACCGGTGCGGTCACGCCCGACGAACTGGGCGACGCGTGGCGCGAAGGCCGTGTGCATCGGCCGATGATCGTGCACCGGAACGGCAAGAAAGTCGGCCAGCCCGATTGCGGCACGGACATGGTGTTCAACTTCGGCAAGTTGATCGCGCACGCGGCCAAGACCCGCAATGTGCGCGCGGGATCGATCATCGGTTCGGGCACGGTTTCGAACAAGGACACGAAGCCGGGTTATTGCTGTATCGCCGAGAAGCGTTGCCTGGAGACCATCGAACACGGTGCAGCCACAACAGAGTTCATGAAGTTCGGGGACAGTGTGAAGATCGAAATATTCGACGAAGCCGGCAAGTCGATTTTCGGCGCGATTGATCGGTCGGTCGTGGCGCTGAATGAATAGCCGATGAATAAGCGATGCCACCAGTAAGGGGTTTCGCCCGATGCGCTCGTATGCTGCGCCGCCCTACACTTAGCCGCATTGCGAGCCGCATTGCGTCGAAACGCTTACAAAAACTTGGGCGTCGGCGCACCCATAACAAGGAGACTTCAATGCAGTCAGGCAGCGGATGGAGAACGGCTTTCAGGCAGTTGGCGGCGGGTGTCTTGATCACACTTTCACTTTCAACGGCGGCCTGGGCGCAGACGCCGCATGTGAAGATCGGGTTAGTGTTGTCGCTGACGGGGCCGGCGACGTCCCTCGGCATTCCGGCTCGCGATACCGTAGCGTTGCTGCCGAAGGAAATGGGCGGGCGCCCGGTGGACTACATCATTCTCGACGACCCCTCCGACACCACGCAGGCCGTCCAGACCACGAAGAAGCTGATCTCCGAAGACCACGTGGACGCGATCATCGGTTCATCGATTACGCCGAACTCGCTTGCCATGATCGATGTGGTCGCCGACGGCCAGACGCCAATGATCTTGCTCGCATCTTCGTCGAAGATCATTGAACCTGTGGATGCCAAGCGCCACTGGGTCTTCAAGACGCCGCAAACCGACGCGATGATGACATCCGCCATTGCCGAACATGCCAGCAATCACGGCGTGAAAACGATGGCGTTCATTGGCCAGGCCGACGCGCTCGGCGAGACCTTCTACGCGGAAGTAGCCAAGTTCGCGCAGCTTCATCACATCACCATGGTGGCGAACGAGCGCTTCAACCGGACGGACACCAGCGTGACCGGACAGGTGCTGAAGATTCTTGCGGCCAAGCCGGATGCGGTGGTCGTAGGCGTAGCGGGAACACCCGCTGCGCTGCCGCCGAAGATGTTGAGGGAACGTGGTTACAAAGGCGCGATTTATCATAACCACGGCACGGGCAATCGCGACTTCCTGCGCGTGTGCGGGGCGGATTGCAACGGCACGTTCCTGCCGGCGAGTCCCGTGCTCGTCGCGTCGCAACTGCCCGACGACCATTCGGCGAAACATCTCGCGCTCGAGTACATCAAGCTGTATGAGTCGAAGTGCGACGCGGGCACGGTCTCGGCGTTCGGTTCGTATGCATGGGACGCGGGCATGTTGCTGAACCGCTCGGTGCCGATTGCTTTGAAGACGGGTGCGCCGGGCACGCCTGAGTTCCGTGGCGCTCTACGCGACGCGCTGGAAAACACGAAGAATTTTGCGGACTCGAACGGCCTTGTTAACAAACCAAACACGACGCCGAACGATCATATCGGTCTCGATCAACGTGCCCGCGTGATCGCGGAGATCGAGAACGGCAAGTGGATCTATCAACCGCGTTGATCTTTCTTTAACTAAGGCACGACCATGAGCGACCTTTCTCTTTACACGCATTACACGTCGCTGGAATTGCGGCGGCACGATCACGGTGTGCTCGAAATTGTGATGAGCGGCGCGGGCACGAACAAAAGCGAACTTGCGACCGTGGACGCGAACATGCACCGTGAACTGGCGGATATCTGGCGTGATATAGATCGCGATTCGGACACGCGCGTGGTGTTGATTCGTGGCGAGGGCAAGGGGTTCTCGGGCGGTGGCGGCCTGGGTCTGGTCGAACAGATGGCCTCCGACTTCGAGGTCCGCGTGGGTCTGGCGCGAGGCGCGGGACCTCGTTATAACGCGATCAACTGCAGCAAGCCGATTGTTTCGGCCATACACGGGCCGGCGGTCGGCGCGGGACTGGTAGCAGGTCTTCTCGCCGATATTTTGATCGCAGCGAAAACTGCGCGCATTATCGATGGTCACACGCGGCTCGGCGTGGCCGCCGGCGATCACGCGGCAATCGTGTGGCCGTTGCTGTGCGGCATGGTGAAAGCGAAGTATTACCTGCTGTTGTGCGAACCGGTAAGCGGCGCGGAAGCGGAACGGATCGGGCTGGTGTCGCTGGCGGTGGACGAAAGCGAACTGATGCCGAAAGCCATCGAGGTCGCGAATCGTCTGGCGCAAGGGTCGCAGACCGCCATCCGCTGGACGAAATACGCGCTGAACAACTGGTTGCGAACGGCTGGCCCGGCTTTCGATACCTCGCTGGCGCTCGAATTCATGGGCTTTTCCGGGCTCGATATGCAGGAGGGTATCAAGTCGCTGCGTGAGCGGTGCGCGCCGGATTTCCCGGGCGGATCCGCCGTTTTAGATCCGCATCGACTAATTTGTGGTTTCTCTCACTCCTACTCGCAGAATCAAGGAGAAAGTCTTATGACCGATACACCCGGTGGTACGCCGCCCTTTGGAAGCATCCCAGGCATGTCCGGTTTCCCCCAGGGCGACATGATGGAAAAGATGTGCGACATGAGAAGCTGAACCCGTTCGCGGCAGCCGCGGTACCGGGAGGATCCCCGTCGCTGTCCATGATGTCCGACATGCTCGCGGTCGAGCAATGGCTGAAGCTCAACCTGAATATGGTGCAATCGGCTATCCAAGCGCTGGAAGTGCAGCGCGCGACGCTTGCCACGTTGCGTGCGTTCGACGTGTTTGTGCAGTCCTCGGTGGAGAAGGCGCAGGCTGCATCATCGACGGCTGCCGCGTGGCCGGCGGCGCCCAATGATGCCGGCGGGAACGACGCCTCATTCGATCCTTCCTGCTGGTGGAACATGCTTCAGTCGCAATTCAACAGTCTTGCGACCCTGGCGCTGGCGCAACAGCATGCCGGCGCGGCAGCCCCGAGCATGAGCACGGATGAAGACGAGAACGGCGATGACGACGATGAGGTAGAACCGCCTGAAACCGACGCGCCGCCCGTGCCCACGAAAGCTGCAGCTAAGAAAGCGCCTGCCAGGAAAGCGGCGCCAAGAAAGAAGCCGCTTTGACCTGTGCCTAAAGTGGCTTGGCGGTTCTGCGGCGTAGTTGAAACGCTAACCTACTGCACCGCGCCGTTGGCGAGCAACTGGTTGCGCAAGCCCGGCGCCGACGTGCGCGGATCGAGCCAGATCGCGAAGAATGCGCGGGCGAAGTCGTCGCCGGCAATAGTGCCGATGACTTTATCGTCGGCATAAAATATCGTGCCTTATTCAGGCACGAATACGCCAATAACATGATCTCCCGGCTGCACGTCTGGAAAGATCTTCTCCATCTGCTATTGCCATTGCGCCGTCTGCGCTTTGCCTGCCACCTTCAGGTCGTCCATTTCCTCGAGGCCTCTTTTGGCGATCGCGGGGCCCTTGAAAGCGCGCCCATATTCGATATCCCCAGCGCAAACGGCCGCGCCGTCAATTCCTTGCTCGACAGACCTGTCGGCCCGACAAACAGCTTGGCGTCGTAGATATGAGAACCGTACGTGCGCAACTCGCTTTCACCCTGCACACGCGCTTGCGGAATCGTCTGAAGCATGATCGATGCTGTGTCAAAGGCAAACGCCTGCAGCGGCAATACGATCAGGACCAGCGCAAGCGCGGCGATCCTGGCGATCAGGCGTGTTCCAGGGTGAACTGGATGACGTCGGTGTTCGAGTGCGCAAACGCGAGCTCACAATAGCATAAGTAAAAGTCAGTTCCACAAGCGGATGAATCGTTCGTCGAATCTTTGTGCGCGAATTTCGTCGAGCCGCGCAACAAACGCATTACGCCATATCCTGAGCGTGCGTGCATAATCGCGGCCAAAGGAAAACTGGTTGACCACTTTCAGCCCATGGCGTTCCTCCGATTGCACGAACACGGCAGGCGAAGGCAGCATACCGCCTAGAAAAATATACTGCCGGATAAAGTCGGTGCTCGTCCTGTAGCGATCGGACAGCGCGTTGTTGATGGTGATCGTCTGCACGCATGCCGCGCTTGAGATTGCGCTTGAGGCATTCAAAGTAGCCCGGCCAATATTCCTCGCCCACGGCTTCGAACATTTCTATCGATGCAATCGCGTCGAACTGGCCGTGCGTATCACGGTAATCCTGCAGGCGAAGATCGGTCTTGGCGGCCAGCCCCGCATCTGCCAGACGCTGTTGCGCGTAAGCGAGTTGCGCGAATCTGCCCCAGCCGCAACCGATTTCCAGCACGCTCGGATTGACGCCCTCGAGCTTCAACTCGTTCAACAGCCGCCGGTATTTCGCGCGCTGTGCGTCGTTTAGCGTCTGGTCAGGCGAACCGTCGAAGAGGGAGCTCGAATAGGTCATCGTGCTGTCGAGCCAGAGCTGGTAGAACGCATTGCCGAGGTCGTAATGCGCGTGGATATTGCATCGGCTGCCTTCCTTCGTGTTCGCATTGCGAAGATGGCGGAAGCGGTTCGTCAGCTTGCTGAACCACGAGCCATAGACCAAGGCCTTGATCGTCGTGCGGTTGCCCACCATGATGTCGAGCAGCGCGGCGAGATCGTCGGTATGCCAGTCGCCGGCCAGGTAGGTTTCGGCAAAGCCGATATCGCCGCTCTTCAGCGCCGCTGCGCACACGTTCCAGTTGGTCAGCACGACACGCGCGTACGGTGGGTTGCCGTGGGCGTCGGCTGCTTGTCCGTAAAGGCGCGTGGTGCCGTCGGGGAGGTAGGCATTGAGCATGCCGTATTGAAGCTGGCTCAAAAGCCTCAGCACCATGCGCGCAGCCGCGGGTTTGCGCAGTGCGCGACGAGTCCACAGCAAGAGCCGGATGAACCATGATGCAGCCGGACTGCGCAGCGATGAAGGGGAGGGAGAGGGCTGTGTCGACATTTGCAAGTCACCTGGTCGGCAATTCGGCCTGCTCGTGCGAGACATTCGCAGCCGGCGGAGTGGGTTTTCTCAGGAACGGCACGCGCTTGAAGAGCAGCTTCAGCGCCTGCCAGTGGATTTTCGTGACGACACCGAACGTCATCAGCGGATAACCGCGAAGAACACGCGCAGCACGTTGCGGGCATCGAGCGGGCGTGGGCTTCCCGCGATGCTGGTCAGGAGCAGCGGGCGGACCCTCGCCGTCGTCGTAGTCAATGCGCGCGAGCGAGTACAGCGGCTTGCCGTGTTTCGGCGATGCAAACATGAAGCGGAATGTGTAATGCCCCTGCACCTTGCAGAACGGCGACACGTGGAAAACCTTGGTGGCGGTGAGCGGCGTGCCGTTCAGGATGCCGCTGCCTGGATCGAGCAGATAGCAATGGCGCTCCCCGAAGGTGTTGTTCACCTCACAGACCACGGCGCGTAACAAGCCGTCCGCGCGCTCGCAAAACCAGAAGCTCACTTGAAGACGTAGCCCAGCACGCGCGGGAACGTGTGCAGGAAGATCTCGCCCGCGGGGTCGCGGATGCCGTTTTCATGCAGCATCGACTCGATCCATTGCAGCGCCGTTTGTCCCTCGGCACCATGATCGCTGTCGTAAAAGGATTAGTAAGCCGAATCGATTGACCGCGAACCAGCGTGAGTCTCGCTGCGTGCCTTGTGCAAGCCTTGCAGCACGAGCGCGCAGCGGTAGCCGCAACGTACGCCGTAGGAGAACGCATTGCGAGCCGGGCGTAGTCGCTTATGGCGCAAGGGCCTGACGAGCAGCAGGTCGGGGGTATCGAAGGATTGAGGGGTGGACGTACTTATGCTGCAATCGCCGGTTCGTTACTGTTCGATGCCGCGATGGCAGTCAGCTTCGCGGCCGCCTCCAGCCCCGACTTCAGGCCATCTTCATGGAAGCCGTAACCGGTCCATGCACCCGCGAACCACATGTTGCGCGCGCCTTGAATCGACGGCAAAGAGCGTTGGGCCTACACGGCGGCTTGATCGAAGACGGGATGGCTGTAGGCGAACTCGCGCATTACCGTGTCGCGACGCGGCTCACGTACAGGATTCAGCGAGACGATCACCGGCGTCTTGAACGGCAACAGTTGCAACTTGTTGATGAGGTAATGCACGCATAACCGCGGCTCGCCGGTGCGGCTTTCGTAGTTCCATGCCGACCATGCGCGCTGTGCCGGCAACAGCGAAGTGTCCGTATGCAGCACCGCGCGATTCGGCTCGTAGCCGATCGCGCCGAGCATGGCCGATTCGTTGTGCGAGGGATCGGCGAGGAGAGCTAGCGCTTGGTCGCTGTGGCACGCTAGCACGACGTGATCGAAGTGTTCCGTACCGCGCGTGCTGTCTATTTTCCACGCCGTGCACGCTGCGTCTCACCGATGTCACGGGCGTGCAGACACGGGTATCACCGATTGCCGCGAGCATCCGTCGCACGTATTCGCGTGCGACGACGTTGACGGTGTGCCATTGCGGCCGGTCGTTGACCTGCAGCAGGCCGTGGTTGTGACAAAAGCGGATCAGCGTGTCGACGGGAAACGCTATCATCTGTAATGTCGAGCATGACCAGATCGCGCCGATCATCGGCAGGAGGTACCAGTGCAGGAGGTACCAGTCGCGGAATGCCGTGGAAAACTTTTCGCGTTCGAGAAAACGGCTCACCGGTTCGGCGAGTTGAACGTCCTTGCCAGCCAGCGCCAATGCGGTGGCCGTGCGGTTGACGCGGAGGATATCGGCAAGCATGCGCAGGAATGCCGGGCGCAGCAGATTGCGGCGCTGCGTGAAAACTGTGTTCAGGCCGTTGCCCGCCCACTCCGCCAACGGTCCGTCAGCGATACGGGGAACGACAATCGGGCGCGGTGGTGGAGACGTCGAGTTCCTCGAACAGCTTCACCAGGTTCGGATAGTTACGGTGATTGAAGACCAGAAAGCCGGTATCCACGCTGTGCGTGATGCCGTCGAGTGTCACGTCGACCGTGTTTGTATGACCGCCAAAGTAGCTGTTTGCCTCGAACAGCGTTATGTTGATACTCGTCTCGGCCTTCGCCAGCCGTTACGCGCACGCTAATCCAGAAATCCCCGCTCCGATTACCGCAACTTTCATGACGTTGCTCCGTGTGTCTTGCTCTTTCTTGTCGACTGCCTGATGGCCTCTTTTGTCTGGAACTCCCGGTGGTTGCTCGTGCCGCGTTCAAGGTGATTTACGCAATCCCGGTCGCGATGGATGCACGCAGCCGGAATTTGACGGCTACCCTTTGATCATGTTTTGTCCACGCCGTGGTCAATGGACTCGAGGAATTGCGCCAGGCGATGCCTGCGAAGGTGGCGATCTGGGGCGGTGGCAGCGGCCCTGCATTAAGGCGCAAGCCGTCCGACGGCGGGTTGAACGTCGTGGGGTTTGGGCCCTTGAAGAAGCTTTAGCGGAGTGGCGCTATAGCGCCATGCTATGATCGACGGGTAGTTTGCTGCATCGCCCGCGTCGCATCAGGGTTGGCGTCGAGGTTGACGCAGCGAGGCCGCCCGGGCGTGACCGGGTACGCAATACACGATCCGGTCGGCGGTGTGGCGTAAAACAACGTTGCGCCTTGCGCCTGTCACGCGTGAAAGGCATGCTTCACGCGGTGTACGCAGTAGCTCAGCCGCTGAGGTCAGGCAAGGTGGTAACAAGAGCGCCTCGCCGAGCAACAGGGTTTTACAAAGTATCAAAAAAGACTTTAAACGAAAAAAAGACTTTAAACGAGCTTCATCAAAGCTCGCGCTTCGTACTTACCTCAGGCACAGGGTTCGCTCCTCACCACGGTAGACATTGCAACTCGGCTTGGGCTGCACGTTTACAACGGGCAAAAAGTCGCAGAAGGACGCGACAGGCGCTGCTTTACCGTTTTTGCATCTGAGCGCCTGATTCCCGCGTAAAATTAAAAGCTTCGCTGCTGGCGGCGCGGATTCCCGCGCGTAGCCGGCTAAAGTTACAACAGACAGAACTGTCGCACTACGTTGCAAACCAGGGGTAGACTATGAACACGATGCTTTATCCGGAACTATATAAATCGCTGGAATCGGTTCGTTGGGACATGGAGAAAGATATTCCCTGGGACAAATTCAACTCGGCGCTGCTGACCGACGAACAAGCCAAGACCATCAAGATGAACGCGATCACCGAATGGTCCGCGCTGCCAGCCACGGAAATGTTCCTGCGCGACAACCACAACGACAGCGATTTTTCGGCGTTCATCAGCGTGTGGTTCTTCGAAGAGCAGAAACACTCGCTCGTGCTGATGGAATACCTGCGCCGCTTCAAGCTTGAAATGGTGCCGACCGAAGCAGAACTGGACGCTGTTCGCTTCGAATTCGATCCCGCTCCCCCACTCGAAACGCTGATGCTGCACTTCTGCGGCGAGATCCGCCTGAACCACTGGTACAGGCGCGCCGCCGAGTGGCACGCGGAACCGGTGATCAAGCACATCTACGAAAACATTTCGCGCGACGAAGCACGGCATGGCGGCGCGTATCTGCGCTACATGAAGAAAGCGATGACGCAAACCGGCGATATCGCGCGCGCCGCATTCGCGAAGATCGGTGTCCTGATGGCATCGGCACGGCGCACAGAAAAGCCGCTGCATCCGACCAATCTTCATGTGAATCAGGCGCTGTTTCCGCGCGACACCATTCAGTCGCGCTTGCCGGATCCGGAATGGCTCGAACATTGGCTCGACGAACAAATTCGCTTCGATGAAAGCTGGGAAAAGAAGGTCGTCGAACGGATCTTGCATAACCTGTCCATTTTGTTCGAGCGCTCATTTGCCACGGCGCAGGAATTGAACAGGTATCGCAAGGAAGTGGTGCTGCGTCTGCAGGCTGCGCAAGGGGTGTCGCAACAGCCGGCCTGACCGGGAAACCGGTATGTCGTCCTGAACAGCCCGCTGGTTGATGACCGGCTGACCGGCGGGCTGTTTTATTTTCGAAGGGCATTTTTGAAGGACGCTTCGCAGGCGCAGACGCGCTTGAACGTCACAGCGCGCGCCGCCATGCATGGCATATTACGGTCCTTCCGAATCTCTCATCGCTTACAGCTATGCCCGCTTCTTTCGAACGCAAGATCATGACGCGCGACGCGCTTGTTGCGCTACGCCCGCAATTCGCGTCGTCGGTGGTTTTCACGAACGGCGTCTTCGATATCCTGCATCGCGGCCATGTGACCTGTCTCGCCGACGCCAAAGCGCTGGGTGCAACGTTGATCGTCGGCGTGAACAGCGACGCGTCGGTGCGCATGCTCGGCAAGGGCGACGACCGACCGATCAATCGCGAAGACGACCGGATGGCGCTGCTCGCCGCGCTGGAAAGCGTGGACTGGGTGGTGAAATTCGAGGAATTGACGCCGCTGGAACTGATCGGCGAACTGCATCCTGACGTGCTGGTGAAAGGCGGCGATTACGACATGGACAAGCTGGTGGAATCGGCGTTGATGCGGAGCTGGGGTGGCAAGGCGCTGGCCATTGCGTTCGAGCATGATCGCTCGACGACTGCATTGCTCAAGAAAGTGCGCATGCAGGGTTAAGAAGTTGACCCTGAACAAAATTGGTTTTGGTGGCGAGCGGTCTAATCGCTAGGCTCACACGCGAGCGGCCGGGTTCAGC
>CALNPU010000078.1 GCA_940588625.1 uncultured Caballeronia sp. | reverse complement strand
CCCATCCTGCCGCCGCTACCACGCTCTGCACGTCCCCGAAACATGCTCCGAGGGGCGTCGTTCGCCGACCTCATACGCGCTTATTCAACGGCCTACCTGACGACGCAGTTTGGCGTGTCGCCGTGGCTGGCGTTGATAGTAGGCGTGGTGCTGACAGCATTCGTTGATCGCGCTGCTGCTGGGCATGGTGACCATGCGGCTCTCCGGCCATTTCCTGCCTCTCGGGACCATCGCGTGGGGATTGTCGCTGTTCTTCCTGTTCGGGAATCTCGAATTTCTCGGCAAATACGACGGTATCAGGCATTCCGGTGCTCATCGGATGGCATCTCGGATCCGGGCGGTCGATCTATTACCGGATCTGGGTGGTCGTGTTGCTATCGGTAATATCTGTTCAGAATCTGCTTAATAGTTGGCCGGGGCAGGCGATTCGGGCGCTGCGCGGGGGCGGCACGATGGCCGAAGCCATGGGCGTGAATACGGCGTTGATGCGTGTGGTAATTTTCGTCTATGCGGCGGTTCTGGCTGCGATCTCGGGCTTCCTGTACGCGCATCTGCAGCGCGCAGTGAATCCGACGCCATTCGGCCTCAATCACGGCATCGAGTTCCTGTTCATGGCCGTGGTGGGGGGTGTCCTACGTCTGGGGTGCGGTATTGGGCGCGACAATCCTCACCGTTCTGCAGAACTAGAACTACCTGCAGACCTTGCTGCCCAAGCTGCTTGGGTCGAATGGAAATTTCGAGATCATCGTGTTCGGCGTATTGATGGTCTTACTGCTTCAATACGCACGATAAGGGGTCTGGCCATTCGTTGCGCGGCTCTTCCCCAGTGGGCCGCGCGCCTGTGCCCCTGAGCACGCGGAGGCGCTGCCGCAACGACCGAAGCCCACTCTTGGCGAACCCTTGCTGGTCGTGGATAAAGCCCGCATGGTCGCCGTCAACGATGTCAGTTTCCAGGTGAAGGCGGGCGAGATCATCGGCTTGATTGGACCGAGCGCCGCGGGAAAGTCGACGACGTTCAATCTGGTCACGGGGGTGCTGCAAGCCACCAGCGGTTCGATCACCTTCCATGGCGAACGTATTGATATGCACCGTCTTCAGGTAAAATCGTGAAGCGCGGTATTGGGCGGACGTTTCAGCATGTGCGCCTGCTATCGGGAATGACGGTGCTGGAGAACGTTGCGATTGGTGCGCACCTTCGTGGCAAGACCGGCGTCTGGCGCAGCGTCGCGCGGCTGAACGCAGCAGCAGAAGGGCGCTTGATGGCGGAAGCGGCAAAACAGATCAAGCGCCTGGGTCTGGAAAAGCATCTCTACGACGAAGCCGGCAGTTTGGCGCTGGGACAACAACGGATTCTGGAGATCGTTCGCGCTCTGTGCTGCGATCCGACTTTGCTATTACTGGACGAGCCCGCTGCTGGTGGAACATGACATGGATTTCGTGGTGAATCTGACTGAGCAGTTGGTGGTGATGGAGTTTGGAACCCGGATTGCAGAAGGATTGCCCGAGGATGTCCAGAAAGATCCTGCGGTGTTGGAAGCTTACCTGGGTGGGGTGGACTGATGGCTGACGCAATTCTTCAAGTCACCGGTTTGTCCGTCCGCTACGGCAAGGTTGAGGCGCTCCACGACGGAAAGCTCGCCGTTGGGGCTGGGCAGATTGTTTCGGTTATCGGACCTAACGGCGCCGGCAAGTCCACTTTGCTCAACGCAATCATGGGTGCGCTTCCGTTCACTGGTTATGCGAAGGGAACAGTTCGCTATCAGGGCGAAGATGTCTCTGCGCTGGCAATCGAGAAGCGTGTTTCACGTGGAATGTGCCTTGTACCGGAGAAGCGCGAGTTGTTTGCGAGCATGACCGTCGAAGACAACCTGGTTTTGGGTGCGTATCGGCGGAAGCGGGCGGGCGAACGCAATTTCCTCGATCAACTCAATCATGTATTCGATTCGTTTCCGCGCCTGAAGGAGCGTAGAAAGCAGGCGGCCGGAACGTTGTCGGGTGGGGAGCGGCAGATGCCCCCGGTCGGTCGTGCACTGACGGGGAAGCCCGATTTACTGATGCTGGACCTAGCCTTGGGTTGGCGCCGCTAATCGTGAAGGAAATCTTCCATATCGTCAGCGCGTTGCGGCAAACGGGCGTCGCTACATTGCTGATCGAGCAGAATGCACGGGCTGCGCTGCAGATCTCCGACTACGGCTCAGTGTTGAAACAGGCGAATTCGCGATGGAAGGTGTTGCTACCGAGCTGGCTCACGATCCCAAGGTTATCGAAACATATTTGGGGTTAGCCAAGAAGGCGGCATAGGACCCTTCGACTTTGGCGGGTTTCGATGGCGGGTTTCACGTGAAACCCGCCATTTTTTGTCTCGACATTGCTAGCAGACGCGGCATGCAATCTGCATGTTATTGGAGTGACTTCGCGCTCAATGAACAACACGGCTTAGAACCCCTCATCCTCGCGAATGTCGATGCCGTGTTTTACGTGAAACACATCATTTTTTGCGTTAGCCGTTATAGCCTGAATCGCGGCAAAAACTAACCGGATATAATTCTTCGATATCTCTTTCGAAGGCCCGCCACATCGCGCGGGAACCCATGCTTTATCCAAATGAATTCGATGTGATCGTCGTCGGCGGCGGCCACGCTGGAACTGAAGCCGCTTTAGCCTCGGCCCGAACGGGCGCGGCTACGCTGTTGCTGACACATAACATCGAAACGATCGGCCAAATGAGTTGCAATCCCTCGATTGGCGGGATTGGGAAGGGTCATTTGGTCAAGGAAATCGATGCGCTTGGCGGTGCGATGGCCGCGGCAACCGATGAAGCGGGTATCCAGTTTCGGATTCTGAACTCATCAAAAGGGCCGGCAGTCCGTGCCACGCGGGCGCAGGCGGATCGGGTTCTGTACAAGCAAGCGATTCGACATCGGCTAGAAAATCAGCCCAATCTTTGGCTGTTTCAGCAGGCCGTGGACGATTTGATCGTCGAGGGCAACCGTGTTGTCGGTGCCGTAACCCAAGTTGGCGTGAAATTCCGCGCGAAAGCGGTTGTATTGACGGCCGGCACCTTCCTCGACGGAAAGATTCACGTGGGTTTGAATAACTACACAGGCGGCAGGGCAGGTGATCCGGCGGCTGTGTTTTTGTCGGCGCGGTTGAAGGAGCTTCAACTTCCTCAAGGACGCCTCAAAACAGGTACGCCGCCGCGCATCGATGGCCGGACCATCGACTATTCGAAGCTCGAAGAACAACCGGGTGATCTTGATCCAGTGCCCGTGTTCTCGTTCCTCGGTCGCGTTGAGCAGCATCCGCGGCAAGTGTCGTGCTGGGTGGCGCATACCAATGAGCGTACGCACGACATCATTCGAGCCGGTCTGGATCGTTCGCCGATGTACACAGGCGTGATCGAAGGCGTCGGGCCACGCTATTGCCCGTCAATTGAAGACAAGATTCACCGGTTTGCGTCCAAGGATTCGCATCAAATCTTCCTGGAACCCGAAGGCCTGACGACAAACGAGTTCTACCCGAACGGTATTTCCACAAGTTTGCCGTTCGATGTTCAGCTCGAATTGGTCCGTTCGATGAAGGGACTGGAGCACGCGCATATCCTGCGTCCAGGCTACGCGATCGAATACGATTACTTCGACCCGCGAGCACTCAAGGCATCGCTGGAAACCAAAGCAATCGGCGGCTTGTTCTTCGCTGGGCAGATCAATGGCACAACGGGCTACGAGGAAGCTGCTGCACAGGGCCTACTCGCGGGTCTCAACGCGGCACTGCAAGTTAGCGGCAAGGATGCGTGGTGCCCGCGTCGTGATGAAGCGTATTTGGGCGTTCTGGTCGACGATCTGGTCACGCAAGGCGTGTCTGAGCCGTATCGGATGTTTACTAGCCGCGCAGAATATCGCCTGTCGCTGCGTGAAGATAACGCTGACATGCGTTTGACCGAGGCGGGCAGGGCGCTGGGCATCGTAGATGACACTCGCTGGAACGTGTTTAACGAAAAGCGTGACGCTATTTCACGTGAAACACAGCGCCTGAAATCGACCTGGGTTAACCCTAAAACACTGCCGACCGAAGAAGCCATCGCACTGCTCGGTAAGCCTATTGATTACGAGTACAGCCTTGCGGATTTACTGCGGCGACCGAGCATCGCGTATGCGGATGTTTGTGCATTGCGGAATCGCACGTCCGGCCCGGAAACGCCGCTGGCTCAAGATCCAGTCTTGCTCGGCCAAATCGAGGAGCAGATCGAGATTGCGGTGAAGTATCAAGGCTACATTGACCGTCAGGCTGGTGAGATAGAGCGTAATGGCAAGCACGAAAACACGCGCCTGCCGGAAGCATTTGATTACGCGGAAGTACGCGGGCTTTCCTTCGAGGCTCGTCAAAAGCTAATGCAACACCGCCCGGAGACGATCGGCCAAGCGTCGCGTATCTCGGGCATCACGCCAGCCACCATCTCCTTGCTCATGGTGCATCTCAAGCGGGCGATGGGCCGTCGCGACAGCGCCACGGGGCAGGCCGAGGCGCCACATAGCAGAGCCGGGTGCGGCAGTGCTCGCTCCGTCTCGTGATGCAGCGTGACACCGGGGATACCCGACTAGCAGCGCTGCTTAATGAAGGAATCGAGCAACTCGGCATTCCCGTCACCGACGCGCAGCGCCAGAAGTTGCTCGACTATGTCGCCTTGTTGGGTAAGTGGAACGCGGTTTACAACCTGACCGCGATTCGCGACCCACGTCAGATGCTGATTCAGCACATTCTTGATTCTCTCGCGATCATTCCGTTTATCACCCGCCGTCCCGGGCCTCAGTCAGCGCTCGATGTTGGCTCCGGTGGTGGCTTGCCCGGGATCGTCATGGCGATCATCTTGCCGGAGTGGCAAGTCACGCTGAACGACATTGTTCATAAGAAAACAGCCTTCCAATCGCAGGCAAAACTGCAACTTGGATTGACTAATCTGTTGGTTGTAACCGGGCGTGTCGAGAATCTGCATGCAGGTGCAGAAGTCCCAGGTCTTTTCAATGTAATCGTGTCGCGTGCGTTCGCAGAGCTCTCCAACTTCGTTACACTTGCGCGTCATCTGGTTGCCGGCAACGGCCGCATCTGGGCGATGAAAGGAATCAGGCGGGATGCCGAGATCGCTCGGCTTCCCGCCGACACGAAAATCTGCTCTATCGAACGCCTCCGCGTGCCCATGCTCGACGCCGAGCGCCACCTGATCGAAATTGAAATCGGAGCGGTCCCACATTGAACACTGCAGTCGACATCTCACGCGGGGCTGAAATCCAGTCAGGAAAAAGGGGATACATCACGATGGCAAAGATCTTCTGCGTCGCGAACCAGAAGGGCGGCGTCGGAAAGACGACGACAGCAGTCAACCTCGCGGCGAGTCTGGCGGCGCTCGACCAGCGCGTCTTGCTGATCGACCTGGACCCGCAGGGCAATGCCACCATGGGAAGCGGTATCGACAAGGCGACGGTCGAGAACACCGTCTACGACGTGCTGGTCAACGGTGCGACTGTGCGTGATGCGTGCACCCGTACGGACGCAGTCGGCTACGACGTTTTGCCGGCTAACCGCGAACTGGCGGGGGCGGAGGTGGAACTGGTCGGCGTGGAAAACCGCGAACGCGTGCTGCGTAAGGCTTTGGCTGAGGTCGAAACCGATTACGATTTCATCCTCATCGATTGCCCGCCGGCTTTGTCGCTGCTCACACTGAACGGTTTGTGCGCCGCCCATGGCGTCGTCATCCCGGTACAGTGCGAGTATTTCGCGCTCGAAGGCCTGTCTGATCTGGTCAACACGATCAAGCAGGTCCATGCGAACCTCAACCGCGACCTGAAGATGATCGGATTGTTGCGCGTCATGTTCGATCCACGCATTACGTTGCAGCAACAAGTATCGGATCAACTGAAACAGCATTTCGGCGACAAGCTCTTCGACGTTGTCATTCCCCGCAATGTCCGTCTGGCCGAAGCGCCCAGTTACGGTTTGCCGGGTGTCGTGTTTGACCGGGCGTCGCGTGGTGCGCAGGCGTATATCCAGTTCGGTACGGAAATGATCGAGCGCGTACGCGCGCTTTAACGGACACAGCGTCAAGATGGCAGAACGAGGAAGCAAGATGAACGCAACGATGAAGAAGGGTCTTGGGCGTGGGCTGGAAGCCCTGCTGGGCGGGAGCTCGGATATCACCGAAGCCGTGCGCAGCGAAGGGTTGCCGAGCGTTCTACGCCTCGACTCCATGCAAGCCGGCAAGTACCAGCCGCGTACGCGTATGGACGAAGGTGCGTTGCAGGAACTTGCCGCCAGCATTCGGGCGCAGGGCGTGATGCAGCCAATCCTCGTGCGTTCGATTGGCGACGACCGATACGAGATCATCGCCGGCGAGCGGCGGTTCCGGGCTGCGAAACTCGCAGGTCTTGAAGAAGTGCCGGTGCTCGTGAAAAACGTGCCGGATCAGGCCGCTGCAGCTATGGCGCTGATCGAAAACATCCAACGCGAGAATCTAAATCCGCTGGAAGAGGCACAGGGCATCCAGCGTCTGCTCGATGAATTCGATTTCACGCACGAGCAAGCGGCAGAATCAGTCGGGCGTTCGCGTAGCGCAGTATCGAATTTGCTCCGCCTGCTCAACCTTGCTATGCCGGTTCAAACCATGTTGCTCACGGGCGATCTCGACATGGGCCACGCCCGTGCGCTGCTCGCCGTCGATGCGGCCACTCAGATCCAGTTGGCCAACCAGGTGGTCAACCGGCGCATGTCGGTGCGCGAGACGGAAAAACTGGTTTCATCGACGACCAGGGAAGTGCCCGCTACGAAAGCGCGCGTGGCGAACGACGGCGGTCGCGACACACGCCGGCTTGAAGAGGAATTGTCCGACCTGCTGTCGGCGAATGTGAAGATCAAGATGAGTGGGCGAGGGCGCGGCAAGTTGCAAATCGATTTCGGCAACCTCGATGCGCTCGAAGGCATTTTGGGACGACTGCGCACGAGCGCTGTCAACGGCAAAGCGGAAACCACGGACAACGTATCTGCCGCGCAGGCGTAAGCCGATGCAGTCTCCCGCGGACGCCAAGGCCAAGTCCGTCCAGGCGAACTTGTTGGCGAAAACGTGGACTCTCGTCACCAAAGAACCCGTGCTGGTGATTATGATTGTGGCGCTCATCGCGCTGCAAGTCCTGCATTCCAAGCCGTGGGCGTTGCTACCCGGGTTGATCGACTGGCAGACCGTGCTGACGCTTGCCGGCTTGCTGATGTTGACCAAAGCGGTGGAGCTGTCGGGTTTCCTGATGTGGATGGCGCACCGCGTTGTACATCGGATTCGTGGCGAACGCGGCCTCGCGTTTCTGTTGATCGGCCTTGCCGCAGCGCTCTCGACTTTGCTCACCAACGACGTTGCGCTGTTCGCCGTCGTGCCTTTGACTCTGTCGCTGCACAAGCTCGCGCCGCTCCCCATCAAGCGGCTGGTGATTTTCATCGCGATCGCGGTGAATGCCGGGTCAATCCTGACGCCGCTCGGCAACCCTCAGAACCTGTTCCTCTGGCAGACAAGCGGCGTGTCATTCGGCGGGTTCGTGTGGGCGTTGCTGCCGTTATGTACAGCGCTCATGGTAATGCTTTACGCGCTGGCCGCTGTGATGTTCCACAACCGGTTGCTCGATCTTTCCGGCGATACCGAAGCGCATTCCGTCGATATCCCGCTCTGCACATTAGCGGGCATTGCGTTCATCGCGTTCGTCATTCTCGCCGACGCCCACTATGCTGGTATCGGCCTGGCCGCCGTTGCACTAGGCTTCCTGTTGTGGCGACGTCAGGCCGTGTTAAAGATCGACTGGTTGCTGTTGCTGATCTTCGTGCTGATGTTCATCGTGCTGCGCAGCGTGGCCGCGTTGCCATGGGTGCATTACGCAATCGTAAGCTTTGGCCTCGATTCGCCACTCAAGGCGTATGCGGCCGGCGCCGTGTTGTCCCAGGGAATCAGCAACGTTCCGGCGGCGATCATGCTCGCGGAGTTTTCGAAAGATTGGCGAGCGCTGGCGTTCGGTGTGAGCGTAGGCGGATTTGGCATCGCGATTGGTTCGCTTGCCAATCTGATTGCCGTTCGACTATCGGGCGAACGTGGCATGTGGGGTCCGTTTCACCTCATCTCGATTCCATTCTGGATCGTCGCAGCGGCTGTCGGAGCATGGCTCGTTTGATCAGATGAAAATGGTGCGACGCACGCAATACGATCCGTGTCCTGCTGAAAAACGACGTGAAACCACTGCACATCCGGCGTCAATCAAACTCGTTGTCGGTACAAGCGAAATCTCCTTTCAGAGACGTTTTTAAGGCTTGGCCGCGTGTTTTTTTGATGGTCCTAAGCTATTGAATCTGTGACAACAATCGCTTACAATCGCCCCCGGATTCATCCGTTTGGCGACTCCGAAAGCGAAACGCAAGTATGTGACTGAACCCAACCATAAATTTGGACGGTAAATGCGCAGGTTGCAACTGACTTTAGTTTTAGTGAGTGTGTGATGGCGGTGCGAGAGCAGGATCGAGCGCCGGAAGGCGGGCAAGATGGGCGCGATTCGATTCACCGATTCACGCCCTGCCGCTAATTGGACCGGACACAAGACGTCCGGTTCAACGCTCAACTCCACGTCTTCTGGTCAGTCGAGCCGTGCATCGGATCATCCGTTTGAGGATTCGTGGGACGCCGAAGCGCAAGATAAACAAGACTGTTCCGCTTACGCGGGCAGAGGCGGAGACGCTGTTTGGTCCCGGAGTGAGTCGTTCATCGCGTGTCACGCCGTTCAAGGTGGTGGCGGCGCAAATGGTTTTGTCCCTGTGTGCAACGTTGGCATGGTGGCTGTTCTACAGTCCACCGGGCGCTGCTGCGCTGTCCGCGTTCCTCGGGGGAGCGATTTGCTGGGTGCCGAGCGCATTGTTCGGAGCACGTCTGAAAGCGAAGAGCGGTGCCGAAACCATCGCAAGCTGGGTGATCGGCGAAGCAATCAAGATGGGCGCGACCATCGGCATGTTCGTAGCAATCACGTACGGTTTCAAGGGCGTGCTGTGGGTGCCGTTGCTGGTGACGTACCTCATCGCGTTGAAGACTTACTGGATCGCGATGGCCTGGAAATAAGGTGCGCTAAGCACCTACCTAGCAGGCTTTACGCGCCGGGTAAGTGAAGTGCCAACGGTATCAGAGCAAAATAATACGTGCAAATAATACGTGCGGATTTCATAATTTCATATCCTGCATGCGGGCCCGTGCCCTGCGAACCGCCAACGAAGTGGAGGCTCGCGGATCACGCGGGCGGCGGAAGATTTTCGACAATTTGGGTGGCTTTAACGTTATGGCAGCTAGCGGAGGAACGCGCGCGATGGATCCATCGGAGTACATCGCGCACCACTTGCAGAATCTTTCCACCTCGCAACAGACGTCGATTTTCGACATCCACGTCTGGAATCTCGACACGTTGTTCTGGTCGATCTTGTGCGGCATCGTCACGATCATCATTCTTGGTCTGGCAGCGCGTAAAGCAACGTCCGGCGTGCCGGGACGTTTCCAGTGCGCTATCGAGATGCTGGTCGAGATGGTCGAAGACCAGTCGAAGTCGATGATCCACGGCCGCCGCCGCTTCATCTCACCGCTCGCACTCACCGTGTTCGTGTGGGTCGCGCTCATGAACTCACTCGACTTCATCCCCGTTGACTTGCCCACGCGCGTGATCGGCTGGCTGGATCTGTCGGAGACATTCCCGCACATGCGCCTGGTGCCGACGGCCGACCTGAACGGCACGCTCGGCATTGCTATCGGCGTGTTCGTGCTGGTGATTTACTACAATGTCAAGATCAAGGGCGCTGGCGGTTTCATTCACGAACTGCTGTCCGCTCCGTTCGGCGCGCATCCGCTGCTGTGGATCCCGAACCTTGTACTCAACATCATCGAGTTCGTCGCCAAGACGGTTTCCCTCGGCATGCGGCTGTTCGGCAACATGTACGCAGGCGAATTGTTGTTCCTGCTGATCGCGCTGCTCGGCAGCATGTGGCACTTCGGTGCGGACGCCTCTGTGCTCGGCTTTTTGGGCCACGTAGTTGCAGGGACGGTTTGGGCGATCTTCCACATTCTGATCGTGCTGCTGCAGGCGTTTATTTTTATGATGCTGACGCTAGTGTATCTCGGCCAGGCGCATGACTCGCACTAAGAATCAGGGAAGGCTCACGGTAGTTCGGTAAAACGCTGCAGAACACCGCAGCGGTGAACCAAAAATCAGCAGGATCGTATCGAGTTTTAATTTTATAAATCTAGTTCCAAAGTCTTTTTCACATAGGAGTATTCATGAACGCTTTCATCGCCAACATCCAGAGTCTGACCGCCATCGGTATCGGCATCATCATCGGCTTGGGTGCAATCGGCGCCTGTATCGGTATCGGCCTGATGGGTGGCAAGTACATTGAAGCGTGCGCTCGCCAGCCGGAACTGATGAACCCGCTGCAAACCAAGATGTTCCTCTTGGCTGGTCTGATCGATGCGGCGTTCCTGATTGGCGTTGGTGTGGCAATGCTGTTTGCGTTCGCGAACCCGCTGCTGTCGAAGCTCGCCGCAGGCTGAGGTTCCTCGGAAGTGTGCGCTCGAGCTTTCAAGCTACGAGCGCAGGACGGAACGTGCGACGGCGCTTAATCGATGCAAGTTTCGATAAGGTGCCTTGCCGTTTCACTCTCCGGATTAGCAACGTTTAAGGAAACACCGTGAATCTCAACGCAACCCTGTTTGCGCAAATGGTCGTTTTTCTGATCCTCGCGTGGTTCACGATGAAGTTCGTGTGGCCGCCGTTGATCAACGCCCTGGATGAGCGCTCGAAGAAGATCGCCGACGGCTTGTCAGCCGCCGAAAATGGCAAGGCCGAACTCGAAGCCGCACATAAGCGCGTCGACCAGGAACTCGCACAAGCTCGTAACGACGGCCAGCAGCGTATTGCGGATGCTGAAAAGCGCGCAGCCGCAGTCGCCGACAAAATCAAGGCTAACGCTCAAGCTGAAGCTGCGCGCATCATTGCGCAAGCGAAGGCCGACGCAGACCAGCAAGTTGTCAAAGCGCGCGAAGCATTGCGCGGCGAAGTCGCGGCGCTGGCCGTGAAGGGCGCCGAGCTGATCCTGAAGCGCGAAGTCGATCAATCGGTTCATGCCGAGATGCTGAATCAACTCAAAACCGAGCTCTGATCATGGCCGAACTTGCAACCATCGCACGACCGTACGCAGAAGCCGTATTCCGCGTGGCCGAAGCGGGTGAGCTCGCCGCCTGGTCTGACTTCGTCGAGGAGCTGGCTCAGGTTGCGCGTCTGCCTGAAGTGCTGTCCATCGCGACGAGCCCGAAAGTGAGCCGCGATCAGGTCAGCGAGCTGTTGTTGACGGCGGTGAAATCACCGCTCGCGCAACAGCCGGAGGCCAAGAACCTTGTGCGGATGCTGGTGGACAACCACCGGCTGACGCTGATGTCGGAAATTGCCGTGCAGTTCGACGAGCTGAAGAATTCCCGCGAAGGTGCGGCCAATGCGCTGATTGTCAGCGCATTCCCGCTGGAAGGCGCACAGTTGACCGACCTTGTCGCGAATCTCGAACGCAAGTTCCACTGCAAGCTGAAACCTACTGTTGAAGTCGATAAGTCGCTGATTGGCGGTGTTCGCGTGACGGTAGGCGACGAAGTACTCGATACCTCGGTCCGCGCGCGTCTCGCGAGCATGCAGACGGCTCTGTCCGCCTGACGCGCTTTTGCGCCGGCGCACGTAAATGAATTGACTATCAGGAGTGGCTAATGCAACTTAATCCCTCTGAGATCAGCGAGCTGATCAAGAGCCGGATCCAGGGCCTGGAAGCGAGCGCCGATGTTCGCAACCAAGGCACTGTAATTTCCGTGACCGACGGTATCGTGCGTATTCACGGTTTGTCGGACGTGATGCAGGGCGAAATGCTCGAATTCCCGGGCAACACCTTCGGCCTCGCGCTGAACCTCGAGCACGATTCGGTTGGCGCCGTGATTTTGGGTGAATACGAACACATTTCGGAAGTCGACATCGTCAAGACGACGGGCCGCATTCTTGAAGTGCCGGTGGGTCCGGAACTGCTCGGCCGTGTGGTCGACGCACTGGGCGTGCCTATCGACGGTAAGGGTCCGGTCAACGCAAAGATGACCGACGCTGTCGAAAAGATTGCACCGGGCGTGATCTGGCGTAAGTCGGTGTCGGAGCCGGTTCAAACGGGTCTGAAGTCCATCGACGCAATGGTGCCGGTTGGCCGTGGCCAGCGCGAGCTAATCATTGGTGATCGCCAGTGCGGCAAGACGGCTGTGGCCATTGACGCGATCATCAACCAGAAGGGCAAGAACCTCTTCTGTATCTACGTTGCGATCGGTCAGAAAGCTTCGTCGATCATGAACGTGGTGCGCAAGCTGGAAGAAAGCGGCGCGATGGAATACACCGTCGTGGTTGCGGCTTCGGCTTCGGAATCGGCTGCGATGCAATACCTTGCACCGTACGCCGGTTGCACGATGGGCGAATACTTCCGCGATCACGGTCAAGATGCGCTGATCGTGTATGACGATTTGACCAAGCAAGCATGGGCGTATCGCCAGATTTCGCTGCTGCTGCGCCGGCCGCCGGGCCGTGAAGCGTATCCGGGTGACGTGTTCTACCTGCACTCGCGTCTGTTGGAACGTGCTGCTCGCGTGTCAGAAGACTACGTTGAGAAGTTCACGAACGGCGAAGTGAAGGGCAAGAGCGGTTCGCTGACGGCACTGCCGGTCATTGAAACGCAAGCCGGCGACGTGACCGCATTCGTTCCGACGAACGTGATCTCGATTACCGACGGCCAGATCTTCCTGGAAACCGACTTGTTCAACGCCGGTATTCGTCCTGCTATTAACGCAGGCGTGTCTGTGTCGCGAGTCGGCGGTGCAGCGCAGACCAAGGTCATCAAGAAGCTGTCCGTCGGTATTCGTACCGACTTGGCACAGTATCGTGAATTGGCCGCGTTCTCGCAGTTCGCATCCGACCTGGACGAAGCTACGCGTAAGCAACTGGAGCGCGGCCGCCGCGTGACGGAATTGCTGAAGCAGCCGCAGTATCAGCCGTTGCAAGTGTGGGAACTGGTGATCGCGCTGTTTGCCGCGAACAACGGTTACTTCGACGATCTCGAAGTTGCTCAGGTGCTGCCGTTCGAAAAGGGTCTTCGCGACTACTTGAAAACGAAGCACGCGGACGTGATCAATCGCATCGAACAGAACAAAGACTTGTCGAAGGACGACGAAAGCGCATTGCATGCCGCGCTGAAGGACTTCAAGAAGTCGGGCGCTTACTGATCCTCGTATTGGTCGAACTTTGAAGCGGCACGGGCCGCTTTCAGAACCAACAAAACATCCCGCGCCACTTCGATCAAGGAGTAAGCAATGGCTGGAATGAAGGAAATCCGCGGCAAGATCAAGAGCGTGCAAAACACGCGCAAGATCACCAAGGCGATAGAAATGGTGGCTGCGTCGAAAATGCGCCGCGCGCAGGAGCGCATGCGCTCTGCTCGCCCGTATGCCGACAAGATCCGCGACGTCGCGGCTCACATGAGCGCTGCCACGCCTGAGTATCGCCACCCGTTCATGGTTGAGAACAAGGGCGCGAAAGCGGCCGGCATGATCCTCGTCACGACCGACAAAGGTCTGTGCGGCGGCATGAACACGAACGTGCTGCGTGCTGCGCTCCTGAAGTTCAAGGAGCTGGAGCAGCAAGGCAAGATGATCAAAGCATCGGCGATCGGCAGCAAGGGTCTGGGCATCCTGAACCGGTTGAAGGCCAAGACCGTGTCGCAAGTCACGCATCTGGGCGACATACCGCATCTGGAAAAGCTGATCGGCGCGATCAAGGTTCAGCTGGACCTGTATTCGGAAAGCAAGATCAGCGCGGTGTATCTGGCGTTCACGCGCTTCGTCGACACGATGAAGCAGGAAGCCGTGATCGAGCAATTGCTGCCGTTGTCGGCAAGCGATTTCGCGCGCAAGGACGGCCTCGATAAAAACAGCGAACCGGTTACGCCGAAGACATCATGGGATTACATCTACGAGCCGGATGCACAGACGGTCGTCGACGAACTGCTCGTGCGTTATGTCGAAGCGCTCGTGTATCAGGCAGTGGCGGAAAACATGGCATCGGAGCAATCGGCTCGCATGGTCGCCATGAAGGCTGCTTCGGATAACGCGAAGACCGTGATCGGTGAATTGCAGCTCGTTTACAACAAGAGCCGGCAAGCTGCCGTTACGAAGGAATTGTCAGAAATCGTCGGGGGCGCGGCAGCGGTCGGTTGATCGCCCAAGCGTCAAATCGAACTGCGCCTGTCGCGCGAGTGAAGAATCAAGTATCTAAAGGAAATGCGATGAGTACTACTGCTGCTTTGGTAAAAGGCAAGATCGTACAGTGCATTGGCGCGGTTATCGACGTGGAATTCCCTCGTTCCGACATGCCGAAAATCTACGACACGCTTGTTTTGGAAGGTTCGGACCTGACGCTCGAAGTTCAGCAGCAGTTGGGCGACGGCGTGGTCCGCACCATTTGTCTGGGTGCATCGGACGGATTGCGTCGCGGCACGGTGGTGAAGAACACCGGCAAGCCGATCAACGTGCCGGTCGGCAAGCCGACGCTGGGCCGAATCATGGACGTGCTGGGTCGGCCGATTGACGAAGCGGGTCCGATCAACTCGGACATCACGCGCGGCATTCACCAGAAGGCGCCGAAGTTCGAAGAACTGTCACCGTCTACCGAACTGCTCGAAACCGGTATCAAGGTTATTGACTTGATCTGCCCGTTTGCGAAGGGCGGTAAGGTTGGTCTCTTCGGTGGCGCCGGTGTGGGCAAGACCGTGAACATGATGGAACTGATCAACAACATCGCTAAAGAGCACGGTGGTTATTCCGTGTTCGCCGGTGTTGGCGAGCGTACCCGTGAAGGGAACGACTTCTATCATGAAATGAAGGACTCGAACGTTCTGGACAAGGTTGCGCTGGTGTACGGCCAGATGAACGAGCCGCCGGGCAACCGTCTGCGCGTGGCGCTGACTGGCCTGACGATGGCCGAGCATTTCCGTGACGAAGGTCTGGACGTGCTGTTCTTCGTGGACAACATCTACCGTTTCACGCTGGCTGGTACGGAAGTGTCAGCTCTGCTGGGACGTATGCCGTCGGCAGTGGGCTATCAGCCTACGCTGGCTGAAGAAATGGGCCGTCTGCAAGAACGGATCACATCGACGAAAACCGGCTCGATCACCTCGGTGCAAGCCGTGTACGTTCCTGCCGATGACTTGACCGACCCGTCGCCGGCGACCACGTTTGGTCACCTGGACGCAACTGTCGTGTTGTCGCGTGATATTGCTTCGCTGGGTATTTATCCGGCAGTGGACCCGCTCGATTCGACCTCGCGTCAGATCGACCCGAACGTGATTGGCGAAGAGCACTACGCCATCACGCGTGGTGTGCAGCAAACACTGCAGCGCTACAAGGAATTGCGCGACATTATCGCGATTCTGGGCATGGACGAACTCGCGCCGGAAGACAAACTCGCGGTTGCGCGCGCTCGTAAGATCCAGCGTTTCCTGTCGCAGCCGTTCCATGTCGCGGAAGTCTTCACGGGCTCGCCGGGCAAGTACGTGCGGCTGAAGGAAACCATCCGCGGCTTCAAGATGATCGTGGAAGGTGAATGTGATCATCTGCCAGAGCAGGCGTTCTACATGGTCGGCATGATCGACGAAGCCATCGAAAAGGCTAAGAAAATCCAGTAAGGATCGGGTGTAACGCAGAAGGCGCTGGCTTTATCCAAAGCGAGTGCCTCGTAATACCCTCGTCGAAGGGAGTCGATATGGCAACAATTCAAGTAGACGTCGTTAGCGCGGAAGAGCAGATCTTCTCGGGCCGGGCGAAGTTCGTCGCCCTGCCAGGCGAAGTCGGTGAACTCGGCATTCTGCCGGGCCACACGCCGCTCATCACGCGGATTCGTCCGGGTGCGGTCCGTATCGAAGCGGACAACGGTGACAAAGAGTTCGTGTTCGTTGCAGGCGGGATTCTCGAGATTCAGCCGGGCGTGGTGATAGTTCTTGCCGATACCGCGATCCGTGGTCAGGATCTCGACGAAGCCAAGGCGCAGGACGCGAAGAAGCGCGCTGAAGAAGCGTTGCAGAACACGGGTTCGAACCTCGAGTACGCAACCGCGCAAGCGGAGCTGGCGTACGCGACGGCTCAGATCGCGGCAATTCAGCTGCTGTGGAAACTGCGCGGCAATCACTAAAGCTTTTCGCGAGTTTGGCGAGATGAAAAAGCAGCCTTCGGGCGGCTGCTTTTCTTATGTGCGCTCAAAACGCCAACACGTGCGCCCAGGATCCACGCGCTTCCATACAAAACTGCACAACGAACATGCGTCGATCCGGACGTTTTTGCGGGTAAGACTCAATGCCCTAGCGCTCCCTCGCGATGCACAATTGGCCTTCCGAATCGCTTTCATGGCGCTTCGTCTTTTAGCGCGCCATTCCACGGAGGAGACCTTCGATATGCCTACCCAACCTACGCACGCCGGGCCGCAGATCGAACCACGCGACGGCCTGTCTTATGTTCGCGGCTCAACGGATATCCCCCTGAGCGACGCCACCGTTTCCCGCCACCTGCGCGGTACAGCCGCGAAATACCCCGACCGTCCTGCGGTGATCTTCTGCGAGCAAAACATCCGTTGGACTTAGCGTGAATTTGCCGATGAAGTCGATGTGCTCGCGTCCGGCCTGTCATCGCTCGGTGTGGAAGCGGGTGACCGCGTGGGCATCTGGTCGCCGAATCGGTCGGAATGGCTGCTCACGCAATTCGCCACTGCCCGGATCGGTGCGATCCTGGTCAACATCAACCCGGCGTATCGGCTGGCGGAGCTTAAGTACGCGTTGAACAAGGTCAGCTGCAAGGCGTTGATCGCGGCGGAATAATTCAAGACATCGAAGTATCTGGAAATGCTGCAAACGCTCGCGCCGGAACTGGCCACCGCCGAACCCGGTTCACTCGATGTCGCCCGTTTCACCGTGTGTGAATGGGCGGTCAGAGAGCGACGCCAGATGGCGGCGCCGATCGGAAATGCGAAACGATCTTGTTCTGCAGGCCGGTCTTTT
>CALNPU010000077.1 GCA_940588625.1 uncultured Caballeronia sp. | reverse complement strand
ATATAGTACTGCAGCCCATCCTGTCCACCAGAACACACGAAAAACCCTTCGCAAACGGGAAGCGTTCATTCATATAGCTGATATGGTCAATGATCTTGCACAATTTGCGCTGGTCCTGATTGTCATGACCGCCCTGGCGGTCGTCATGGGAAAGTGGCTGACCCGGGTGTTCGTCCGTGAGCATCACAGCCTGCCAGAGCGCTGCACCTACGGACTGCTCGGCGTCAATCCGGCCGAGGCAATGTCATGGAAGCGCTACAGCATGGTGCTGCTGAGCAATGCGGCCATGATGTTGCTGGGCTATTTCCTGCTGCGCATACAAGGCTCGCTGCCCTTCGACTCGTTGCAGCGGGCCGCACAGACTCCCGGCCTGGCATTCAACGTTCAATACGGCGGCGGCGTTCATTACGAATACCAACTGGCAGGCGTACTCGGGCGAAAGCAGCCTGTCCAACTTCTCCCAAATGGCGGTCATTACGTTCCTGATGATGGGCGCCGCAACGGGCATAGCCGCATGTGGCGGGTTCATTCGCGGCCTGAGCCGCAAGAACGCACAGGATATCGGCAACTACTGGGTCGATTTCACGCGCGTGACCTACTGCGTGCTTCTGCCGGTTTGCCTGCTGCTCACTCTCCTCTATGTATGGCAAGGCATACCGCAAACGCTCAGCGAGAGGTAGTTGCGACCACCATGGAAGGCGTCAAGCAGCACCTCCTAATGGGGCCGGTGGCGAGCCTGGAATCAATCAAGCACATTGGCACCAACGGCGGTGGTTTCTTCGGCATGAATGCAGCTCATCCGTTTGAAAACCCGACTCCGTTGACCAACACGCTGCACATGCTGAGCATGCTGGTGATCCCGGCAGCACTCGCCTATACCTTCGGTAGCATGGGGTGATGCGCCGGCGCCAGGGCTGGGCTTTCTTCGGCGCGTTCATGGTGATGTTCATCGGCTTTCTCGCCATTGTGTATAACGCCGAGCAGCATGGCAATCCGTTGCTGAACCCGTTAGGGGTCGATCAGCAGCAGAGTGCGTTGCAGGCGGGCGGCAACATGGAAGGCAAGGAGTTGCGTTTCGGTATCGGGCAAACCAGCTCGTTCGTGGCGGTCGCCACGGCTGCGATCACCGGCTCCTTGAACGCCATGCACGATTCGCTCGTGCCCCGGCTTCGTACCGCTGGCGGAAATAATGCTGAACAATGTCTTCGGCGACGACGGGGTGGGCCTCATCAACCTCGTCACCTTCGCCATCCTGACGGTGTTCCTGGTCGGCATGATGATAGGGCCCACGGAATTCCTCGGCAAGAAGATCGAAGCCTGCGAGATGAAACTCGTGATGCTCGCGGTGGCAGGCTCGCTCGCCGCCAAGAAGACTGTGCGGATGGCCCGGCCCGGGCACGCTGCGCACCGCGACCGGTTTGTTCACCGGCTTGCTGGTCTTCGTGGATCGTGCTAATCGGCGGGCTCACATTCTTTCTGGCGCTTGCGCTTGGTCCGATCATTGAGCAGTTGATGCTCGCGAGCGGTCACCTGTTCCGAGGACATTGTCATGAACGCAGTCAATCAAAAAAGCACACCCGTCATGCAGGGGCTAGTGCGCCCAGTATTGGTCTCCGCCGTGTTTTTCATGCTGCTGACAGGCCTGGCCTATCCGCTGCCGACCACCGGTGTCGCGCAGTTGCTGTTTCCGGATCAGGCGAACAGCAGCCTGATCGTGCGCGACGGGACCATGATCGGCTCCGCTGTCATCGGCCAGAATTTCAGCAAGCTGCGCTATTTCCATCCGCGGCCAAGCACGACTACGGGCACTGACCCGGCATCGGAGAGCAGACAATCGCCCAACCGTACAACGCGGCGCTCAGCGCCGGCAGCAATCTCGGGCCCACCAGCAAGAAGCTGATCGATCAGGTGGATGCGAGGGGAGGGTGCATGCGTATCGGAGTGAAAACGGCCTGGAGGCGAAGGCGGCTGTTCCGGTCGATGCCGTGACGGCCTCGGCGTCGGGTCTGGACCCGGACAGCTCGCTCGCCACTTCCATCGCCCAGGTTAATCGTGTCGCAAAGGCACGTGGCTTGTCCGACCAGGATGTGAAGACGCTCGTAGACCAGCAGTCGACCCCGCGTCAGCTCGGTGTGCTGGGCGATCCGCGCGTGAATGTGCTGAAGCTTAATCTGGCGCTGGATGCTCTCGCGTCACAGCGGCTTGCGCAGTAATCGAAAGGCTCAGTTATGAATTTGCAAAACCAAAGTTTGAGATCCGACACGGCAACGCCCCGGCCGCTGGCCATCCCGTTGAGCTGGACGATGATCGTGACGGAAACGTTCAGGAAGCTGTCTCCGCGCGCACAGTTGAAAAACCCGGTGATGTTCGTCGTCTATCTCAGGAGCATCGCGACAACGCTATTGTGGGTGCAGGCGTTGCGCGGTAAGGCAGACGCGCCGGCCGGCTTCATCTTCGCGGTCACCGTCTGGCTCTGGTTCACGGTGTTGTTCGCCAACGCCGCCGAGGCGCTGGCCGAAGGGCGGGGCAAGGCCCAGGCCGCGGCCTTGCAGGGCGCGAAGAAACGGGTCTTTGCCAAGGTCCTGAACGAGCCCCGGTTCGACAGCACGTCGTATCCGTTACCAAGCGATGAACTCGTCGCGGGCAAGATCGTGCTGGTCGAAGCGGGCGACATGATCCCCACGACGGCGAGGTGATCGATGGCGTGGCCTCGGTCGACGAATCCGCGATCACGGGTGAGTCGGCACCGGTCATCCGTCAGTCGGGCGGCGACTTGTCCTCGGTGACGGGCGGCACGGAAGTGCTGTCGGACTGGCTCATTGTGCGCATCACGGCCAATCCCGGCGAAGCGTTTCTCGACCGCATGATCGCGATGATCGAGGGCGCGAAGCGCGCGAAGACACCCAATGAAGTTGCGCTGACTATTCTGCTGGTGGCACTGACAATAATCTTTCTGCTGGTGTGCGCAACGCTCCTGCCTTTTTCCAGCTTCAGCGTGGCTATCACGGGTAACGGCAGGCTGGTCAGCATGACCGTACTGATCGCACTGCTTGTATGCCTGATCCCGACCACCATCGGCGCGTTGTTGTCGGTGATCGGCGTCGCGGGCATGAGCCGCATGTTGAAGGCCAACGTGATTGCAACATCAGGGCAAGCCATTGAAGCAGCCGGTGATGTCGACGTCCTGCTGCTCGACAAGACCAGCACCATTACGCTGGGAAATCGCGAAGCCGCCGCGTTCGTACCGGCTGCCGGCGTGCTTGAAGAACTGCTGGCCGATGCACAACTCGCGTGGCTCGCCGACGAAACGCCGGAAGGCCGTTCAATCGTGGTGCTGGCCCAAGAGGCGTTTTGGCCTGCGCAGCCGCGACTTGCAGGACAGCCAGCAAGTGCCGTTCAGCGCCCATACATACATGAGTGGGGTCGATATCGGCAGCCGGCAGATACGCAAGGACGCGGCACAGGCCATCCGCGCACATGGCGTAGCCTCGACGGTGTGTTCCCGGATGATGTAGAGCGGGCGATGGAAGAGATCTCGCGACGCGGCAGCACGCCGCTCGTGGTGTCGGATGGCGAGCGTGTACTGGGCGTGGCCGAACTCAAGGACATCGTCAAGGATGGCATCAAGGAGCGTTTTGCCGAACTGCGCCGCATGGGCATCAAGACGGTGATGATCACCGGCGACAACCGCATGACGGCCGCGGCGATAGCAGCGGAGGCTGGCGTTGACGACTATCTCGCCGAGGCAACACCCGAGAGCAAGTTGCAGCTTATTCGTCAATACCAGGCAGAGGACCGTCTGGTTGCAATGACCGGGGACGGCAACAACGACGCGCCGGCGCTCACGCAAGCGGATATTGCCGTGGCGATGAACAGCGGGACCCAGGCGGCGAAAGAGGCGGGCAACATGGTCGACCTCGACAGCAATCCCACCAAGTTGCTGCGCGTGGTCGAGGTCGGCAAGCAGATGATCATGACGCGCGGCGCGCTCACGACTTTCAGCGTGGCGAACGACCTGGCCAAGTACTTCGCGATCATCCCGGCGGCTTTCGTCAGGACCTATCCGGCGCTTGCCACGCTCAACATCATGGCGCTCTACAGCCCGGCATCGGCGATCCTTTCGGCGGTAATTTTCAATGCGCTGATCATTGTTGCGCTCATCCCGCTCGCACTGCGGGGCGTGCGGTATCGTGCCGAACCGGCCCAGCAATTGTTGTCGCGCAACCTGCTAATCTACGCTACGGCGTCGGGGAGCGTGATCGCTCCCTTCGTAGGGATCAAACTGATCGACATCCTGATCACACTATTCATGTGAGGCCGCCGCGCGCGGGACGGGCTCCGCGCATCGGCAATACAGCATGGTGAAGGTAACACGCACAGACCCCGATCACTTCCTCGAAGTGATCGCCAATGAGACAAGAAAAAGCACGCGCGGGCAACTGAGGGGTTTTTTTGGCGCGTGCACCGGGGTCGGCAAAACCTGCGCGATGTTGCAGGCGGCGCGCCAGCGCGCTGAGGACGGTGTCGCTGTCATGGTCGGCGACGTGCAGGCACATGATCGCGAGCAAACCCGGCGCTTGCTTGAAGGCCTGCCCGACTTGCCGCGCAAGATTGTTTTGTATCGGGGGCTCACGCTGCAGGAGTTCGATCTCGATGGCGCGCTCGCCGCTTGCCCGTCACGCATCCTCATCGACGGACTCGCTCATGCCAACGCACCCAGCAGCCGTCATGCAAAGCGCTGGCATGACGTGGAGGAGCTGCTCGCAGCAGGCATTGATGTCTACACCACGCTCAACGTCCAACATCTGGAAAGCCTGAGCGACGTGGTGGGCGGCATCATTGGTATTCGTGTGCGCGAGACCATTCCCGACTATTTATTCGACAACGCCGCCGCCGTCGTGCTGGTCGACCTGCCGCCGGACGACTTGCTCGCGCGCCTGCATGCCGGGAACGTCTGTCTGCCTGAGGCTGCGGAGCAGGCGCGTCACAACTTCTTTCGCAAGGACAACCTGATCGCGCTGCACGAACTGGCGCTGCGCCGGGTGGCGGATCGTGTCGTCCGATGTCCGCAGCTACCGAGCGGAGAATTCGGTGCATTCCGTCTGGGCTACGCGGGAGTGCCTGATGATGTGTGTACGGGCCGATCCGTCGCACGAAAAACTGATTCGCGAAGGTGCCCGTCTCGCCCAGCATTTGCAGGCCGACTGGATCGTCGTGCATGTCGATCATCCGCGCGGCGCGCGGGCTACGGGGGCGCGCGAGGCATTGCTTGGATTGGCAAAACTCGCCGAGAGCCTTGGCGCCGAGTTCGCGAACCTGCCCGGCGAGGATGTATCGCAGACGCTGCTCGAGTATGTGCGCACGCGCAACATAACCAAGCTCGTCCTGGGCCATGAGGCGCAGCGCAGGCGCTGGCCGTGGCGAACTCGAGCTGATCGCATAGCGAGTGCCAACCCGGATATCGGGCATCCTGCTTGGAACGGAGCGGGTGCGCGCGCATCCTGGCGCCCATTCCGTCAGGCAAGCCCGCGACACGGCGATCTTGCAGCAGCAGGTCCGCCCGCTGGTCCTGGCGACACTCGCCTGCGTGTTGACCACCTGCATCGCAAGCCTGCTGCAGGTCTTCGACCTGTCCAACGTGGTCCTGCTCACTGCGTTGCCTCGGGCGTATTGCCGGTGCGTGGGGCCCCTTGCTGAGGGTAGCGAGCTTCGACTTCTTTTTCGTGGAGCCGCACTTTTCATTCGCGGTCTCCGATACCCAATACCTGTTCACCTTCGTGCTGATGCTGGCCGTGGCGCTCGTCACCGGCTAGCTCGTCGCACGGCTTCGTTTCAAGGCACGCGTGGCCACTGCGGGAGAACGGCGCACTAACGCAGTGGCTCGGGTGGCGCGCAACTTGTCGGGCGTGATCGAGACCGGGCAGATTGCGGCTGTCTGCGCCGAGACCATTGCACCGCTGTTCATGGCGCGGGTTGCGCTCGTACTGCCGGACGCGAATGATCGCCTGGCGTGTATCGATCAGGCAGAGTTTGTTGATACCTCGGTGGCGCAATGGGCCTACGACTACGTGCAACCAGCAAGCAGGGCGCGGCACGCAGAGCCTAACTGCCCGTGCATTTACCGCTGAAGAGGTCGATGCGCACGCGAGGGGTCCTCGCTCTGCGCATGGAGGAGGGCGCTCTCCAACGATCCCGACGAGCAGCGTTTGCTCGACGCCTGCTGTTCGTTGATCGCGCTTGCACTGGAGCGCACGCACTTCGTCGGGATTGCGCAGGACACGCTGGTGCGCATGGAGGGCTAGCGGCTTCGTAACGCGCTGCTGGCCGCCGTCTCGCACGACTTGCGCACGCCTCTGACCGCCATCCGGGGCCTCGCCGAAACACTGGAGTTGACCGAGCTGCCCGCACCGGAACGCGTCCGGGGTCTCGCGCGCATGCAGAGCGAGGGCGTTCGGCTCAACAGGGAATGGCATGCACTGGATGAAATCATTGGCAGCGCGCTCGCGCGGGTGAGCGGCGTTCTTGCCGGGCATACGGTGCGCACCCAGCTGCCCGCAGACCTTCCGCTAGTCGAACTGGATGCGATCGCGTTCGAGCGCGTGCTGGTCAACGTACTCGATAACGCCGCGAAATACACGCCCTTGGGATCGACTGTTACCATCCGCGCCCGGACGTCGGGAAACACCATGAAGATCGTCGTGGAAGACAACGGCCCGGGACTGCTCGATACCGAGCGGATTTTCGACTGCTTTACGCGCGGCGTGAAGGAGTCGTCGATCACCGGCGTCGGGTTTGGCCTAGCGCTGTGCCGCACGATCATCGAGGCCCACGGCGGCACGATCCAGGCCGAGCGTTGTCTGCCACAAGGCACGCGCTTTGAAATAGCACTTCCCTTGGGCTTTCCGCCCGATATTGAACATGATGACCATGAGATTTCGCCATGAGCAAGCTGCGCATCCTGATTGTCGAAGACGAAGTGGACATCCGGCGTTTCATCCGGCTGTCGCTGGAAAAGGAAGGCATGAGCGTTTTCGAGGCGACGACCGCCGCTCAGGCGCGGATCAAATCGGCAAGCCGTCAGCCGGATCTCGTGATTGTCGATCTTGGCTTACCCGATGAAGACAGCAAGGTCCTGATCCGCGACATGCGGAGTTGGTCAAGCGCACCCGTGCTTGTGCTGTCGGCGCAGGACAGGGAGGAGGAGAAGGTCGACGCATTGAACGTGGGTGCGGACGATTACCTGACCAAACCCTTCGGTGTGCCGGAACTGATAACGCGAGTTCGTGCGCAACTGCGCCGCGCTAATCTGGTCTCCGCGGGGCCGTCGTCGGTCGTGCAGTTTGGGCAGGTCCGCGTCGACCTCGCCACTTACGAAGTCATCCGCGCCGGCGAAGCGGTGCATCTAACACCCACTGAATTCCGCCTGCTGACCGCGCTGATTCGCGGGTATGGCAAGGTCATCACATATCGCCAGCTTCTTCTTGACGTCTGGGGGCCGGGTTATAGCGACCGTCCGCATTACCTGCGTGTCTACATGACCAATCTTCGCCAGAAACTCGAAGATGATCCAACCCAACCCCGGCACCTGATCACCGAGTTGCAGGTGGGTTATCGCCTGGCGGGACTGACGACGTGAAGCGGGCCGCCTAAGCCTGAGACTAAGCCTCACCTCGAGGCATTCATATAAAAACCCTATACGGATGCCAGATATCGTTGCGGCGCATCGCCGGTCACATGCCGGAACATGGCGATAAACGCGCTCGGGCTGCTATAGCCCAGATCACTCGATACCCGCGCGACCGAGCGCCCAAGCGCAAGCTGTGTAATGGCTTCCGATACACACAGGTGCTGGCGCCGAATCGTTCGCTCCACAAGTCGAGCGAATAGTCGCTGTCCAGCGCGAGAATCAGGTGCTCGCAAATTGCCAGCAAGCGAGCGTCGCTCGGAAGCGGTAAGCCGCTGCCCGGCACTTTGGTGGAATCTCCCAGCACTCTCAACAACAACGGGACGGTCAGCGCTGCCCGGCTGTCGGGCGAATACTCGTCACCGTCGGCGCTCATTGCGAGTGCCAGCTCGCGCAGCAAAGGGGGGCCTCGATGACTGTGGTCTCAGCCCACGCCCACACCTCCGGCTCGAGATAGACGCCTGCACAGTTGAAGCTCACCAACCGCGTGTAGTTCGTGGTCGATATCCGGCGACAGCCACAACGCCCGCGATTGCGGCAGCGTCCAGGTCTTTTTCGGCGTCAGGCACCCCGCACCACACCGCTCATGGGAAAGACGAGCTGCGCATGCTTGTGCTGGTGCCACGTCACCTGTTCGGCGTGCTTGTAGTGAAACACGCGCTCGCCACCACCGGGCGCGAAAGCCGATGCCGGTTGGCTGGGTATTGTTTGAGTAAAAATTCTTTCATTATTCTTTCTGTACGCAAAAGGACGCATGCCGGACGAGCCCCACCCCGCCCCACGTTCGATCTGTCCGGCACGGACCGACGCGATGCGATCCGTCGCTTTCGTTATCGATAGAGAAAAAATGACATATTTTGTCCAAAATTCGACATTTGTTGCCGACATTTATGCACGGCAAATCGATATTCTTCTTTTCTATTAAAGCCTACGGCCTGCATGTCGTCATATTTAATAATGAGTCTCATTTGCAAATTGGAAGTTATCTTAGCCGGAACGCCAGGATCGCGGTAATGGGTGCGCGGGGGGAGATCGTGCGCGGCGACTGCTTCGACGTTATCCGTGGTTTGCTCCTGAACGGCTCTGCACGATGAACACACCCGTTTCCCGTATGCGCCGCCGCTTGCTGCAAGGCCTCGGGGCGGCGCGGCCGCAGCGTGGGCCGCACATGCAGGCGCGGTCACGGTGTTGCCTCGCCGCGACACCCCACGCCGAATCGTGACGATGAACTGGGAATTGACCGAGACCTTGCTCGCACTGGGCGCTGTGCCGGCTGGTATTTCCTTGCCCGACGGTACACGCGCACGATCGTCGAACCGCCGCTGCCTGTGGGGGTTGTGGATACGGGTCTCTTGTGTCAGCCCAATTTCGAAGTGCTTCAATGGCTTGCGCCCGACCTGATGATCATCACGCCGGGGTCATGCAAGCATTCGCCCGGCGCTTGAGCGGATTGCGCCCACCCTGACGCTCGGCTACTACATGAGCGATCTGCAGCCGTATCAGCGTCTGCGCCAGGAGACCGTGCAACTTACACGCACACTGTCGCGTGAGCCGAATGCGACGGCGCTCATTGACGCAACCGATCACAGTGTCACAGACACGCCGCGCAAAAGTCCGCTACGGTTCCGGCGGGGCGCCGTGGGCCGGTGATCGTTGCAGACGCGGTCGATGACCGCCATCTGCGGGTATATGGCGCCGGCAGCCTGTTCGACGATGTATTGCGGGCAATCGGCGTCGATAACGCCGCCCACCCGGCCGTGGCCAAGGCGCCCGCATGGACGATGAATACGGCAGGCTTCGCGCTCGTGTCTATCCAGCGCCTGATCGATGTGCAGCAGGCCACGGTACTGCTGGTCGGCCCGGTGGCGCCGGATGTGCGCGACGGGCGGGTCGCGGAGCTGCCGGTCATTGCGCCGTATGGCGGTCTGGTCTCGATGGTTGCCTCCGCGCTTGGCGGTATGGGGCAGAGGAGCGGCGATCTTGCATAGTCCCGCTGCTATTGGATGCTTCGCCCCGCTGCGCAGTCACCGCTTCACGCTGGTCGACGCGTTGCTTGCCGTGGCGCTGCTGCTGGCTGTGCTGCATATCCACGCGGCACTCGACGGCGCGTCGTTCTGGTCGGTACTGGTCACACCCGATCACACCGATATTCGCGACGTGCTGGTGCGCGAAAGCCTGCTGCCGCGTATTGCCATGACCGTGCTGTGGGGCGCGGCGCTGGGTCTTGCCGGGGTCCTTGCGCAGCAGGTGCTGCGCAATCCGCTGGCCGAGCTCATGACCCTCGGCATCTTCCCCGGCACCTACCTTGTGCTGATGATCGCCACGATCTGGATGCCCGCGTGGCTCTCAGTCGGCCGCGAAGTTATCGCGTGGCGATGCTGGCCGTGTTTGCACTGGCATGGCGGCAGCGGATGTCGCCTCTCGCGGTGATCCTGTCCGGCATGGTCGTGAACCTGTATTGCGGCGCGATCATCCTGGCCATCACGATGGTGCACTTCGACCTGCTCACCGGATATAACGATCTGGGGCGGCGGCTTGCTCGACCAGACAGACTGGCAGGCGAGCCTGCACCTGCTGCCGCGCTTCGCCCTTTGCACCGTCGCGACATGGCTGCTGAGCAATCCGCTTGCCGCATTCGATACAGGCGACAGCAACGCCCGCAATCTCGGTATCCCGGTAGCGCGTATCCGCTTCGCCGCGCTGCTGATCGCCGTTTCACTGACTGCGTTCGTTGTGTCGACGGTCGGCGTGATCGGTTTCATCGGGCTTGCCGCTCCCACGTTAGCGAAGCTTTGCGGTGCTCGCCGTTGCGTGCGTGATGTTGATCGTGGTGTCGCGCGAACTCGGCGGCTGGCATCTTGGCAGCTTCCAGCAGATCGACACGCTTTTGTTCTGGCGCCTGCCGCATCTGGTCTCCGCGCTGGCGGCGGGTGTGCTGCTGGCGGTAGCTGGTACCCTCATGCAGCGCATGACCGCCAATCCAATGGCCAGTCCCGACCTGCTCGGCGTGGGCTCGGGTGGCGCGCTCGGCATTGTCGTCACGCTGTTTGTCGTCATGCAGCCCGGGCCCGGTCTGCTCTTCGCGGGTGCATCGCAGGAGCTGTCACAACACTTTTTGTTCTGCTTTGGCTAGGCCAGCGTGTGGCGTTTGCGCCGAAGCGGCTGCTGCTCGTTGGCATCTCGATCAGCGCGCTGTTTAAGGCGGTTGTGGGCGCTGTGATGTCAAGCGGAGACCCGCGAGCAGGACTCCTGATGAATTTTGTTGTCGGCTCGACCTATTACGTCCAGCCGGCCGTTGCGTGGGGCGCGGCGGTGCTCGCGGTATTGGCACTCTGCGTGGCGCCCTTGACCGTGCGCTGGATTGAAGCGCTCGGACTCGGCGCGCCGGTTGTCTCGGGCCTTGGCGTGCCGGTCGGGCGTGCGCGTTTTGTCGTGCTCTTGCTGGCCGCCACGCTCACTGCCGCCTCAACGCTCCTGGTCAACCCAGCCCATTGTCCAGCCCATTGTCGTTTGATTGTACCGCACATCGCGCGGATGTCGGGAGGCCGACGGCCGCTTGCCCAGATTTGGATGTCGGCGGTTTTGGGGGCGGCACTAATGGTCATCTCGGAGTGTGTCGGCCGGCAGGTGCTGTTCCCGCAAGAGATGCCGGCAGGGCTTGTTGCGACACTGCAAACCCTACGTGATCGCGCTCATGTTGCGCGAGCGAGGGCGCCATGCGCACTGACGACACGAGCAGCGGTTGCGGGCGTGCACGCGAGCCCGTGCCCACGTAGTGGTTCATCTGTTTTTTCGCTAGCCAGGTTTATCTCGCCAGCCGGGCGCACCGCCCCAAGCAGTACAACACGATTCCCAGAATCAGGCTGTTGCGTAATCCAGTTTTGACCGGAAGGGCGTTGCTCGCCTATTTTTTTATCAACCCGTCAAATTCGATGGCAATGAAAAGAAACTTGGACCGACGTGTCGCGGGGGTAGTGAAGCGGCAGACGCACGCGACACGAATGATGCCTTTATCGCTTGCACTGCTCGCGGCATGGCCGTTGCATGTCTACGCGCAGACTGCGCCGGCTGCGCCGATCAACGGCGATACGCTGCCTGCCATTACGGTGACGTCACAGGCCGAACCGGACGCCACGACAGAGGACAGCGGCTCATACGCTGCGCGTCGCGCGACTATTGCGGGCAAGACACCGCAGTTGCTGCAAGAGATCCCGAACTCCGTGTCCGTGCTGACGCGTCAGCGCATGGATGACCAGAACATGACGACGATCCAGGATGCGTTGCTCTATGTCACGGACGTTGAGTCTGTGAACTACGGCGATGGCACCGCGTACTTCAAGGCGCGCGGTAACTATCTCGGGATCGAGTTCGACGGCGTGTCGCTTGTCAGCAGCTTGCAGTATATGCAGCAGTTCGATCTGGCGATGTACGACCGCGTCGAGGTCTTCCGTGGTCCAGCGGGCGTGATGGACGGCGCCGGCGACCCTGGCGGCACGGTCAACCTCGTCCGCAAGACACCTTTCATATTGCGAGCGAGACTCAGGTGGGCTCGTTCGGCAGCATTCGTCAATGGTCGATGTCACCGGTCCGCTCAATAAGAACGGCAGCTTGCGCGGCCGTGCGGTGATCGTGGGCAGCGACAGACTGAAGTCAGTGGACGGGGTGCGGGCGAAGGAGTTTATGGCCTATGGCGCGCTCGATTACGACATCACGCCGCGCACCACGTTGTTCCTGTCGGCAGGCTACCAGGTAAACCCGGTGACAGGGTTCGACTACGGGGTGAGCGCAACGTTCGACGGGACCAGGCTACCCAGTTCCTTCTCGCAAAATTTCAGCCCTAGCTGGAACACGGAGTACACGTCACTGCAGGAAACTAATCTCGACATGACGCATCGCTTCGAGAGCGGCTGGAAATCGCAGACAACCGTGTTCTATCGGCATGAGCTTTCCACGGGTGTTACGCGTATGCCGGGCCCGGTGTCACCCAGGACGGACTGTCAAGCTACTCTGCTCAGCCAGCGTAATACCTACGACTGGTTCGGCGCGGATACGAACGTTTCCGGCCCGGTTCAGTTGTTCGGCCAGACGTATACGCTGACCGTGGGCGCGAATTATTCGCTGCTATCGTCGACTGCCCTGTCTGGTTCCTCCGAGCTCAACGGCCCGTTCGACGGTTCGTTCAACGTCTTCGATCCGAACTCGGTGCCGAACGTCAACCCTGCGTTCAGTTACGGCAGCAATAACCGGACGGACGGGGTTTATGCCCAACCCAGATTCACATTACGAAGCCGCTGACGCTCGTCCTGGGAGGACGTGAAACTTTCTTCAACGGAGTCGCAGTCAATCCTGCCGAGCGTGTCCGACTGGACCGTCGGGGCGCGCTTGAATCACAAGTTCATCCCGTCAGCCAGCACTGTGTACGACATCGTTCCTTGGTTGTCCGCGTACGCCAGTTATTCAAAGATTTTCACGCCGCAGACAGCGACCACTCTATACCAGCGCTGGCTTGCGGCCGCGCACCGGCGAGCAGTTCGAAACCAGCCTGAAGGGCAATTTCTTGAACGGGCGGCTCAACGCGATGGCCGCCGTGTTCCGCATCAACGACGACAATCGTGTGATCGGAGACCCCGATCATCCGCTCGGTTCGATTGCGGCAAGCAAGGCGCGCAACCAGGGGTTCGAGCTGGAAGTCAATGGTCAGCCGCTGCCGGACTGGAACGTGTACCCGGGTACACGTTCCAGTCCGGCAGCTACGAAAACGATGTGCCTGATCTCACCGACGGCACCGATCCAAAGCACCTCTTCAAGCTCTGGACGAGTTATCGGTTCTCGCAAGGGATGTTGGCCGACACGACGCTTGGCGGCGGCATGCTCGCCCGCCCAGAGTTGGATCACGCGCGGCGTTGAGCAGGGTGGTTATGCGATCTTCAACGCGACGGTCGGGTACCGCTTCAACCGTCATCTCGACGCGACTCTGGCGCTGAACAATATATTCGAGCGGAAGTATTACATTCGTCTGCCGGGTAACTTTTATAGCCAGTTCGGCGACCGGCGCAATGTCATGCTGACGTTGCGATCGACGTACTGAGGGTTGCATTCGCCGTTGATCCGGGCCGGCTTGCCGAGGCAAGGGCAGTGTGAGCGCGGTGTCCGGCGTGACACTCGCAGTCCGGCATTCGTTATCGGATGCCGGATTGTTTAAGCAACGGTCCTGATTCCATCAGGAACCGCGCTGCACCTTTTTTCGATGACGCCCGGACTCATCGAGGAAAAACCGCAAGCCGCCCACCTGCTGAGCGATGTAACCGCCGCTCGCCATCGATTCAGGCGCGCGCCGGTCTCCGGTCGGGGGATACTCCGCCGAGAAGTCGGCCGTGCAAAACACGATGTCCCAGATCGGGAAAACAGCGCCGTAATTGCAGGAGTTACGGCCCGCCGCATGCAGCCCATGATGCAGACGGTGGAAGCGCGGCGAGACCAGCAGCCTCTCGCCGAACCAGCCAAAGGACACGCGGATATTGGCGTGGCTCAGGCTTTCGATGAAACGCATGAACAGGAACAGCAGCGGAAATTGCAGCGGTGGAATACCGATAGCCAGACCGACCACGCCAAACCAGATTGCCGCGACAAGATCGTCCAGCAGGTGATTCCGGTCGTCGGACCAGAAGCTCATCTGCCGTTGTGCGTGGTGTAGCGCATGCAACGCGTACCAGCCGCGCCATGAGTGCGACAGGCGGTGGCGCCAGTAGTCCGCGCAATCGAGAATCAGTGCGTAGGCGAAGAACGTGATGACCGGATGCCCTAGCAGCGCCGGCACGACAGTCTCCAGCGTTGGCGGGATATAGCCTTGGGCGACCACAAAGCTGTTCACCCATACCTGCACCTGATAGAACAGCAGGAAACTGACAACGGGCAATACACCAACGCGACTGAGCACCGTATAGAACGCGTCCGTTACTACGGCTTTTCGATCTTTCCAGTGTTCGATCGGGAACAGCGCCTCCAGCGGCCAGCATACGACGTAGGTGACGATGACCGCAAACATCCCGTACACGCACACGAGTACCCAGTCGAAAGACGGCTCTTCCCACTGCATCCAGCCGAAGTGATAAAGCAATGGCAGAACGAGGTACTGATCGATTTCGCCGGCCAGAGCGTTGAACAACCTGTCGAGGAATATCAGCATGGTGTTCTTTACAAGGTTTCCGCGGTAATCAGGCCCTTACGGCTCAATTCGGAATTGAGGAAAATGCCATGCGGCGAGCGCCCCACGTCAATGGTCTCATAAGCGCCGCTTTTGGGGTCCAGCACCGCAACCTGTTCACGAAAGCGCAACGTGACCCATAACTTGCCATCCGGCGCGATGCCGATGTCGTCCGGTCCGGCGGCGTGGAAAGGATACGTGCGTTGTATAGTGAACGTGGTGGGATCTATGGCGACCAGAGACCCGCCAATACGATTGGATACGTAGAGTGTGCTGCCGTCCGGCCAGAGGAAAATGTTGTGCGGCCCCACTCCCGTCTTGACTCGCCACAGTATGTCACCCGTCACCGGGTCAACCTCCGCCACGTGGTCGCTGCCCATGACGCAGACCAGCACCTTGCCGTTGTGCCAGAGCACGCCCGCCGGGGTCGAACCCAGCTTCGTCTTCCAGCGTATCGTCATGGTGGTTAGGTCGAATGAAACAAGCGTTCCCGAGCCTTGCATGGAATTGAAGCTCCAGCGGGAGTCCGGCGAGAAATCGAGGTGGCTCGGCATGGAGCCGGGCGAGAAACGCTTGACGAGGGTCAGGTCGTCAGCGCGATAGACATCGACATAATCGAGCCTGAGCGCGTTGACCACGAGGTAACGATGATCCGGCGTGAAGCCAAGCTGGTAGGGATCGGCAATAACCTTGTGGCCGAGTGCGGTACCGGTATGCGGATCGACGATAAACAGCGCATTGCCGCTGGCGTTCGCAATATAGAGTTTGTTGCGGTCCTGGGAAAGCGCCCAGTGACTCGGTTCGCGCAGCGTAGGCAGGGTACGGATGACTTTGCGCGACGTCATGTCGATGACCGAGACACTGGCTTCACCGGAATTCATCACGATGGCCAGCGAGGATTCGGCGGCGTTGGCGATTTCAGACCGGAGAGCCATAAATGGCGACAGACCAAGACTCAGGGGAATGGCGAGACTACGGCCAAGCACTGCACGACGTGAAAGCTTCATGGGGGGTCCATTTCGAAAGTCGACTTTCTATTTTACGGGAAGTGGTGCGGCGAAGTCAGGTGGAATCATGCACTCGGGAAGATTCAAGAATAACGACGCCCTATTCTTTCAATTCAGTAATCTGTGTTGGGTTAATACGAATAATGCACGATTGTCTCACTCCCGTTTGACAGTCATGCATCGCTGGATATCTTTCTGATGTTCCCCTCGTTCTCGCGCATCTCCGGCGAGCACCCGTTAAGGCGGTGAGGCTGCTTGCAAGTCTCATGTGGCATTGCACAAGTGGCTTCGAAATTATCTTTGCTGTACTTATCGAATCAGGTTGACTTTGAATTCCTGCACCACCTAGAATTTAAGTGTATTCACAAATGGGGCTTGTGCCTTGGACACCTGTAGTAGTCGACCTTCGAACAGTTTCGCTACCTGACCGGCAGGACGTCCACGCGCTCTTTTTTCTTCAGCTGCCGTCTTGCCAGCAGGCAGACGGTGCGCGCCGTAGTAACTCTCTCCGTGCACCTTTAAACCCCCCCCCCCCCCTTTGGAGGCAGTCGTTATGTGCGTCCTGATGGTATTGAGTCGCGAGCATCAGCTTAGGCGACAGTGTCCGTCCGCGCCGGCGCCGGCTGCTGGCCGAAGCGGACGTGTGGTGGTCAACAGTATCTGTATCAACGCCAACAAGGAGCATCCATGCCGGACCCTGATAGTTGTCCCATATACCGTTGCACCTTACTAATGCCCAAGGCAAGCAAGTAGACGTTCTCCGCTGCGCGTATCACGCGATCAAACTCCGGGTCTGCTGGCTTGCCACGAACCGCGTTGAACCAAACGCTCGGAGAAATATCATGAACTTCGGTCTGCTGCTGTCGCACCCGCCTGTCCTGCAAAAAGCCCGCGTCTATTACCACGCCGTGCCCCCGCTGCATGCCCACGTCGAGGGCCATCCCGGTATCTAACAGACTGGCCGCCTTCTGGCGCCGTCTCAAGACACGCCTATCTTAAGTTCCGTGGCCGTTCTTGTTCTTAAGAGGCGTGGATTCCCTGATCCCGCTCATGGCCGGTATCCGGTCATGATTCGTTCAATTTTCAGGCGTGACTCCTGAGCGCGCTGTCGTGTAATCGATCAGGCGAGACTTCGCATGTTTTTGCAATCTGTGACCGGTGAGGCATCCGATGAACTTCAGTTTTAACCCAAACCGCATCGCGAATGCTTCTGCATGGCGGTTGCTCCCCAACGGCTGGGACTTCGTCGCTTTCCCGCTGATCATCTGCCTGATTGC
>CALNPU010000076.1 GCA_940588625.1 uncultured Caballeronia sp. | reverse complement strand
GACGTGACCGCGCCAGGATGTCGGCAGGCTCTGCAGATCAGGCGGCCGCGGCTACTCCGATACGGTTCACCCTTTGTTGAACCGCCCCGGGAATCGTGGAGGCTGGTTAGGTGGAGGCTGGTTAGTGCTGGTTAGTTTAAGTCGATACCGGCACAGCAGCAGGATTGCCGAGTTGCCGGTAGCAGTTTGCCTCGGCTTCTGCGGGCGGGATATAGCCGAGCGGTTCCATCAGCCGATGATGGTTGAACCAGGCCACCCATTCCAGTGTCGCCAGTTCGACGGACTCGCGTTCGCGTACTACCCCACCACGCGCCACAGGTGACGCCACTTCCTTCATGCTGCAGTTTTTGCGAGAACGCCTTCTCGTCGGCCTTCAGGCTATTGATGAGCTCCGAGTCGGCATCGGCAGATCTGGACCACCATATGAACCAGGAACAACATGATCGAACCTCCGGAAGTTAATTGAACCGTCTAGCCCCATGCCAGGATCGCTACCCTATAAACAATGCCGATCCAGAACATCATGATGACGGTATAGCCCATGATGTCCTTCGACAAAGCAAGCACCGGCAGGATCCAGAACGGCTGGATCAAGTCGTTCCAGGCGTTGTCGAGCATGACCGCGGTGGCTGTATGGGCCCACGGACGCACCAATCGCCTTGGCCGCCTCGATCATGAACGGGTCCTGGATGACCCAGTGGCCGCCGCCGGAAGGCGCGAAGAAATTGATGAAGAACGAACTGATGAGGCCCCGAACGGCAACGTATGCGGCGTCGCAATCTTGACGAAGAATTTGGAAAACATGTTCACCAGTACCGAAGACGCCATGATCGCCATGATGCCCGCGTAAAATGGATATTGCAGGATGATGCCACTGATCGTCCGGATCCCTTCGTTGAGTTTCTCCACATAACGAATGGGCGTGCCCAGCAAAATGATGCCGAGAAACAAGATGATGAAGTTGATCAGGTTCAGGTCCATCGTGCCGCCGCCGTGGAAATACAGCACCACGATCACGCCGATCAGGCCGCTCAGCAATCGGCTGTTGTTAAGACGGCTGGCGAATGTACGGTCATCGCCGGCGTCGGCGGGAACCGCCGCTTGAGCCGCCCGCGTGCGCTCTTCAAGCGTACGGTCGATCTCGGTCACCGGCTGGCCCAGCTTCGGATGCAACCACGCATTGAGCAACGGCAGCGTGATCAGCACGACCAGGCTGGCGATGAGCATGGTCGGCGAGAAGATGGTTCCCGAAAGCGGAATCACACCCATCTGTGCTTCCATCGGGTGGCCCTTGGTGGAGATGAGCACGGGAATACTCGCACAAACCAAGACCGTAAAGCGTGAAACCGCTATAGGCCGACGCAATGATCAACGGGTAGTGCACGCCCTTCACACTGAGCGCCAGCTTGCGCGCGACAATGCTGCCAATCACCAGCTCGAAACCCCAGTTGAGGTAACTGCCAATACCGCCCACCAGCGTGGCGACAATGATCGCCATGCGCGGATCGGGCACCCGCATGACGATGCGACCGAGGAATCGCTCGGTTAGTGGGACGGTCGCGAGCACGTAACCAATCGCGAGAATCACGGCCATCTGCGTGGTGAATGCAAGCAGCGTCCAGAAGCCCTTGCCCCAGCTCGTTGTCAGCACCACGATGCCCTGGCCCTGTACCAATACGGCAAGAATCATGGTGAGCAGCGTCAGCCCGATAGCAAAGACGAACGGATCGGGCAAATACTTTCGCATCAGTTCGGTGAAGAATCCGGTTATTTTCTGCATTGCACTGTCTCTGAAATTATTTAGTTAAGCGAAATTTTTGATCATTTCTGCGGCGAGAGTAGATTGGCCGGCCTGCCCTCAGGACTCTTTTCCTGAAGCCACCCGCCGCCGGTGGCGGGCCAGCGCCATTAACCGCGCGGTCGCACCACGCCACTCGTTCTTACCATTGCTCAAGCGGTACCGCCGCGCGTCTTGCCGCAGCCACCGTCTCAACCAGCTCCGGTGTCCACGGATCGTGCTGGCTGCGTTCCGCGCCCACCCGTTCGTGCCGGCCCCATCTTCTGCGCATGCGGCGAGCTTATGCCGCCGCGCGTATTCAGATCTACCGTTTCGAACGGCCCGATCACCAATCACCGCAGGCCGAGGCCGTCCCGCATGACGGTGTCTATGTCCTCGACGGTCACGACGCCGTCGCGCACGAGGCAATACGCTTCGCGCAGCACGGCGCCCTGCAACCTGTTGAAAACGAACCCCTCGACTTCCTTCGATACGAGCACGGGTTGCAGGCCGGCATCACGGAAAAGTTGCAGTGTGCGTTCAGTGACCTCCGGCGCGGTAAAAGGCGCGGGCACGATCTCGATGACGGGAATCAGGTACGGTGGATTGCCCGGGTGCGCAATCAGACAACGATGGCGTCCGGGCAGGTCATCAACAAAGCTCGATGCCGTCAACGCCGATAAAGCATTGGTGAAGATCGCCGTCGCGGGCGCGGCGGCATCGAGTTGCGCAAACAACACACGCTTGATGTCCACCCGCTCGGGTGCACACTCCTGCACGAGATCCGCATCGGCAACGGCTACTTTTACTGAGGCCGCTATCTGCACGCGCACTGCCGGCCTCCGCCGTCTCGTCAAGCAAGCCGAAGCGCGCCAGAGTTTATTCAGGCGCTGCGCGATCTCTCCAGGGGCAGCATCGCGGCGTGACGCGTCGGGATCGAAAAGACGCACGGGCCTATCCCGCGCGCGCAAACACCACAGCAAACGCGACGCCGATACTCCCCGCCCCCATGATCGCCACGCGCCGGATTTCAGCCGTGCTCATCTCAGACTCCCGCTACGCCGACCGTCATGCCGCCACACACATACAGCACCTGGCCGGTGACAAAATCGCTGCGGGCATCGAGGAAATAGGACACGGCATGCGCGATGTCTTCCGGGGTACCCACGCGTTTCACCGGCACGCTTTCTATGATCGCCCGCGTACGCGGGCTGTCCGGCGGATTCGCACGTTCGAATAGTTCGGTGCGAATCGGGCCCGGGCCGGCCGCGTTCGCCGTGATGCCATGACGGCCGAGTTCGAGCGCCCATACCCGAGTCATGCCGATCAACGCGGCCTTGGTCGCCGAGTACGCAGTACGTAGTTCCTTGCCCAGCGCCGCGCGCGAAGACATGTTCACGATCCGGCCGAAACCCGCAGCCTGCATGCCCGGCAGCAGCGCCTGCATGCACTGCATCGCGAAACGCACGTTCAGCGACCACGCAAGCTTGAGTTCTTCCAGACTCTGCTCGACTGCGTCCGCCGGCACCACCACGCCGACATTGTTGATCAGCCGCGTGATCGGACCGCCCGCAAGCGCCTGATCGAGTGCTTTCGCCGTTGCTTCGGCATCCGAAAGATCGGCGATAAATCCGTCGCCAACCCGATCAATAACCACAGCTTCGAAGCCGTCCGCTTCACAGTGCTCCGAGCAGGCCGCACCGATTCCCGCAGTACCGCCGGTAATCAAAACTCGTTCTCGTGTCATGTTGTGTACTTTAGGAAATCAGACGGTTGCGATCAGCGTCACGGGCGAACCCATCGCGCCCAGCAAACGCAGCGGCGGCGCCGTCAGCATGAAATGCGAGCGAGCATTGCCGCGCAGCCAGACCGCCAGATCGCGCAGGTACCAGAGCTCGCCGAGCGGCAAGCCAAGTTTGAACAAACTAATGGTGATGCAGCGGCATCAGCGGATAGTGGCCTTCCGCCGGACGCGCGGGATAACGCTCGACTGCATAGTTTTCCGTAACCGCGCCGCAATGCCTGAATCGGTCAGCCACTGCAACAGCCGCTGATCGCGCCCGTCGAGTGCGCAACACTGGCTGTTGAGCACGACTTCATCGGGATGACGGTTCATTTCCAGCACCAGTTCGGCGAAACCCGTGCGCAGCAGCAACATGTCGCCGCGATCAATCTGTACCTTGTCCGCGTCGATTGCGAACATCAGGTCGTCGTAACCCACAGTGCGATGCTCGCGTCCGTAATGCGCGACGAGGTCGACAAGAACGCCGCGCCCCTGCATGCCCTTTACCGCGAGATTTTCAATGCCGAGCGCTTCCGCATGCCTATGCTCGCTGCCGCAGGCGTGCGGCGCGAACGCGTCGTCGCGACGGTATCCATGGGCCCGACTACATCCGTGTTCGCCTTGTAGCCGTTGTAGTAGACGCTCTCGGCCACGCTGTCGCCGTCGGCGTCGAAGAGCGCGCCCACATGCGCGAGCGAGTCCCATTGGGTGGAATATTGCAGGCTCATCAAGACCTGATCGTCGCTGACCACATCAGTTGCCTGCTCCTCCATGCGCGCGAACGGGAAGTTCACGTAGGGCAAACCGCCCTTCGTCGTAGGCCGCAAAACCGGCGGATGACGACGTACATCCTGGCTTCAGCTTACTGTCAGCTTACTGTCGCCAGGATAATCGAGCGGCAGCGACAGACAAAAACTCAGGCCCGCCCGAATTTCGCGCGCACCTTTCAGCACCTGTTCCGGGGTGATCAGGTTCGGTTGACCGAGTTGATCGTCGGGGCCGAAATCAGCCCAGTTCGAACCGTCTGGTCTGTTCTTCCAGCGCCTCTGATCCTGCATCTTGTTCTCCTTGCACGACCATAGTTTCCAACCCGCTAGCCGATCAACGTCTGCGGTATCCGGTTGAAAATATCGAGGAGCTCCGCGATCGCGTGCTCCTTGGTTCTTCAGCAAGCGCGCCTTCGGGCCGCCGATAACGAGCGCAAACGCTTCGCCATGGATCGAGAATCCCTTCGCAAACCCCGCGACATCCTCGACGTTTCCTCCGGTCAAACGATGCCAGCCGACCGTCACGCCCTGCTCCACTTCCACTTCGAGCTACGCGTGATCGATCACCGAACCATCCGTCGATGCACTCAGCGGCTCGCAACTGCCGAGCAGGCGCCGACGTGCGTCGACAGACATAAAACCACCGGGTTCGTCGCTGTAGCGAATCTTCTGACGCGATTCCATGATGTCCAGACAAACAACCCGCGTGCTCGCGAGCGCCGCCGCTTCACCCGTCGCGTCACGCAATGCCGTGAGCAGGGGCTGGAACAGCAGCGTCAGCGGCTCCTCGCTGCAAATGTCAATGTCGCGTGCAACATGCAACAGGCGCTGGGTCGGGTAATACCCCGCTTTTACGCCTGGCGCGTAGAGATGACCCTTCACCACCATCGTCTGCAAAAGCGCATGACAACTCGACAAAGGGATTTCGGTTCGACGCGCAATCTCGCTGTAGATCATCGGTTGCCGGACTTCGGCAAAGAGGTTGATCACGTCAAAGAACGCGCACTGCAATTCTCACATCCATAATAATATTATTGGTATATCAATAACTTGAACGCAAGAGGTCTCGGGTATACACCTAGAAATGAGTCGCGTTCAACGCTGTTGGGTCCGAATCAACTCTGTGCGCGGCCGGCCTGAGGCAATCCGCCGCGGACTGTCACGAGAGCCGGATTGCCTCTTTCATTAGGCAGGTGGTTCTTAAATAGATAGTTATCCTTATAAATTTCCATGTTGGTAATGCCATCATTAACTGTCCAGGCATTTCATTTTCTTTGCGAAATCGAGTGACGGCGACCGGTGAGAACCTTCGGGATACAGCGGTGAGTCTATTCGGGAGCGTGCCCAGCGATCACGGTGAGCTTTCCTGGGAGCTTGAAGTGAGGAGCCTATCCGGAGCAATAAAAAACGGCGAAGCCTTCGCCGCTTGGTTGTTCCGCCTGAACCGAACGCGGTGTTTCAGCATGACACTAGCGCGGCCTTCAGACGCCCTAGAGTTGCCGCGCGCACCATGCGCTGCACTTCGTTCGTGCCTTCGTAGATCTGCGTGATGCGGGCATCGCGATAATGACGCTCGACCGGATAGTCTTCCAGATAACCATAACCGCCGTGAATCTGAATGGTCTGCGAGCAAACCCGCTCCGCCATCTCCGACGCAAACAGCTTCGCCTGCGACGCTTCGCTTAGGCAAGGCAAACCTTCGGTGCGCATCCGCGCTGCGTGCAACACAAGCAAGCGCGCCGCGTTCAGGCTGGTCTGCATATCGGCGAGAAGGTTGGCTACCGACTGATGCTCCTTGATCGGCTTGCCGAACTGCATGCGTTCATGCGAATAAGCACGCGCTGCATCGAAGGCCGCGCGCGCAATGTCCACCGCCTGCGCCACAATACCAATACGCCCGCCCTCCAGATTGGCCAACGCGATCTTCAATCCTTCGCCGCGCGCCCAGCAAGTTGTCTGCAGGAATCGCGCAGTCCTCGAGTGAAATCGGGCAAGTATCGGAAGCACGAATACCCATCTTGTGCTCGGGCTGCCCAACGTCGAAACCCGGTGTATTCGTGGGCACGATGAACGCGGACAGACCCTTCTTCCCCAACTCGGGGTCGGTGACAGCGAACATGATCGCCATGCCCGCGCGCGCGCCGTTGGTCGTGAACTGCTTCGCACCGGACAACACCCACTGGCCGTCCCGTTCAATGGCGCGGGGGTCTTGAGATTATTGGCTTCCGATCCGGCTTGTGACTCGGTCAGGCAGAACGCGCCAATCATCTCTCCTGTCGCCAGTTTCGGCAGATATTCAGCCTTTTGCGCTTCAGTACCGAACGGAATCGGTCCGCAGCCAACGGAATTATGTACGGCCATGAGCGTCGAGCACGAGGCGCAGCCGACCGCGATTTCTTTGATCGCCAATGCATACCCTACGTAGTCGCTGAACGTGCCGCCCCATTCCGCAGGCACGATCATGCTAAGCAAGCCGAGCTTGCCGAGTTGCCGCACGACCTCGTCGGGCAAGGCGACGTCGCGGTCCCATTGGCCCGCGTGCGGCGCGAGCACTTCGGTAGCGAAGTCGCGCGCGGCGTCGCGGATCATGCGTTGGTCGTCGGTCAGGAAGCTGTCGATCATGATGGTATGGTTCGTGTGAAATATGGGAAAACGCGCTGGGCTTACACTGACTGCTGCGCTTAAGCGGTGAAGCCGACGGAAATAGTATCGCGCCAGATTCTAGGCGCGACGCACTCGTCTGCCGATGCCTGAAACGATCAAGTTTCCTGAGCGAATGCGCCACCTAGTGACTACCCCAACGACTGCCCCAACACCGAAACGCCCGCGTGATCAGCGGCCCCTGCGGGCCGTGACTGCGGCTCCGCCGTTCCACGGACACCGCGCGGCCAGGGCAATGAACGTGGGACCATAGCGGGGGATCTCGTCGAAGAAGCGCTACGGTGCGCCGAGCGTCGCAGTGTGGAGCGCACCGGGTTGCTGGCGCTGACGAGTATCTAGCCTGCCACGCTCGCGGCGCTGCTCGCCCGCGTCTCGGCTGTACAGTACAGTACGGCCGCTTGTGGAGCGCCGTCGCAGATGCGCTCGACGATGAATTCTTCGGCCAGGACGGCCATCCAATGCGCCGCGGCAGCTTCGCGCTGCTTTGTCATGCTGCGCTCGGTTCGCGCGACGGCGCTCAGGCGCTGAACCGCATTGCCGGTTTCCTGCGACTTGTGCTGGACGACCTGCAATGCAAAATCGACATCGACCCCACGCGCATAAGAATTCGTCTCGCCGACACCGGTACTGAAACGCGCTCACCCCGCCCGATGTTTGTCTAGGCCACCGCGTTCATCATGATCTACGGGTTGTTGTGCTGGCTGGTCGGCCGTCGCATCCCGGTGCTGGCCGCCCACCTGCGCTGCCCGGAACCGGTGGCGTCCGACGAATACCGGCTGATGTTCTGCGACGCAATGTTCTTCGATCAACCGGCGTCGTATGTCGATCTCGCGCCGGATTGCGTCACGTTGCCGGTCGTTCAGACGGCCGCCACGCTGAAGGTTTTCCTGCGCGAGGCGCCGGCCAATTTCATCGTGAAATATCGCAATCCCGATTCGTTCGCTGCGCGGATTCGCCGCAAGTTGCAGCAATCACCGCCCGTCGACTGGCCGGATAGCGAAGCTATCGCGACGGCGCTGAACATGGCCGAAGCCACGCTAAGACGCCGTCTGAAACAAGAAGGCGCAACCTACCAATCCATCCGCGATGCGCTGCGGCGCGACCTGGCCATCGCGCGGCTCGCCGACACGACGCAGACCATCGCGGAGATCGCGCATGCGCTCGGTTTCGCGGAACCCAGCGCATTTCATCGCGCCTTTAGGAAGTGGACAGGCGTGCGGCCAGCGGCGTATCGCGGCATGCGTACCGGTGTCGACCCTGATACATGACAGCACGCACATCGTCGCGCTGCTATAGTGAAAACCTGCTGGTCCATTGAAGGAGCGTTGCCATGCCGCAACCGAAAACGCCACAGCACAGCAAGCCGAATGCACCGGCGGACGTGAATCATCGCGAGGCCGCACTCGACGAAGCGCTGGACGAGAGTTTTCCTGCAAGCGACCCCGTCGCGATCTCAGTCGATCCCGACCATGCCCCTGCTCCTGAACCGAAGCGTCACGACAGTCACGGCAAACGAACGTGTTAGCCGCTTTCAGTCGTCGATTCAGTCGTCAAGACCCGTCAACAGCAGGGCCATCTTTCTGCTGCATCAGCATGGCGTGGTGTTTATCGATCTGCTCGATCCGCCCGGCAGGATCGGCCTTCACCGGATCGTCCAGTTTGCCCGACGCACGCAAATCCTCCGCCTTCGCATTGATGCCATCGAGCTGGACCATCGAAAGCTGCCGTTCCACGCGGCGCAGGTCGGTCAACAGCAGATCGCGGTTGCGCCGGAACATCTGGTCGCGCCGATGCGTCTCCACTCGCTGCAGCGCTTGGTCGGCAATACGACGGGTCGCTTCGGTTTGCGAGAGCAGCGGTTCCGGGCCGCGCAAGACGGGCCGCTTGGGCGCCGGGTGCGCATTGCCGCGAAATACCGCCGCGGGTGTTTCCTCGTCCATCGCGCGCTGGGTTTCGGGCGGAATGTCGTGCCGGTCGCGGCGCTCGTCCAGCCAGCGCGGCGGCAAACCGGTGACGGTTTCCACCCCGCGCACGAACTCTTCACTGAAATCGAGCCTTCCGGCCAGAATCAGCTTCATGTACGAGGGGAAAAAACTCATCATGCGGGCAATTCTCGCGCCGCCAGCCGGCGATCCCGCGAACACATTCAGGTTGGCTCGCCACACGAGGTACAGCGTTTCATCGAAATCTTCCATGGGCTAGTCTCCAAGCAGACGGACTCACAAACGCTGCGCAGCGGTTTACATGCGCTTGACGCACAGGTCCTGGCGAGCCCGTCATGACGGCGACAAGCCGGATCGTGATCGGGGTGCGTCGCCTAAGTGAGCATCTGAGCGCAATCTTACCGTCATCTCAATAATGCGCGTTTTGTCTGGGCAGGCGGTGAAAACCCGCAAAAATCAACAGAAATCGCGTGGTTTAAGGGCAACCTGCACCCAAAGGGCGTGGGGATGAGGGCGCGCCGCGGGAGGGTTGACCCGCTCGATTCTCTCGACCTCCCAGCGTCGTTTATAGCGGTAATGTCTCGCTCAAGAAAATCTGCCACTCGAATAAATGGCAATTATTCGTGTTTAATAATTATTATACAGCAGGCAATTGCAACACCCTACCAAATGGGTCAGATTTTTGCCGCTGGCCGCTGGCCTTACCCAAGCGCGGCCTCGTGGCTGGATGTCAGCCAAAGTCGCATATCAACGCTCGAGGCGGACTCCAGCGCGCTGACACTCAATCAACTACTGACGCTTTTTGGCGCGTACGAGCTGCAACTCCATGTCCTGGACAAGGGTTCGTCCGCTCCAACACCCGCTGCTTCTGCGCCGGAGTGGTAATGGCGGGACGCAAAGCACATTCCCGGGCGCTGTCGGTAAGGGTCAACGGTGTACGGATGGGCATCTGGCGCATTCCCACTCGCGGCCCGATGGAACTCGCCTATAACTCCGAGTGGGCCGCCTCCGACGTCAGCCGGCCCCTTTCGCTGTCATTGCCCATCCTGCTCGATAACGCCCCGCTCAAAGGCGACCGGATAACTCAACTACTTCGACAACCTGCTGCCGGACAGCGAGGCCATTCGAAAACGAATCGGCCAGCGATTCCGGACGGACACACTGGATGCGTTTGATCTTTTGCAGGCCATTGGCCGGGACTGTGTGGGCGCGGTTCAGCCCCTGGGTGTTGACGAAGAGCCTGCCGGTGTCGAACAGATCGACGGCACGCCGCTCAGCGAGGGGGGGGATATCGAGACCCTCCTGAACCAAACTGCGGGCAGCGGCACTTTTGGCCCTCAGGACGACGAAGACGACTTCCGGATTTCCCTGGCCGGCGCACAGGAAAAGACTGCACTCCTCTGGCACCAAAGCTAGTGGATGAAACCGCACGGTGCCACTCCCACAACGCATATCCTGAAGCTTCCCCTCGGCCTGGTGGGTAACCGGCGCGCTGCTCTCACCACGTCGGTCGAAAACGAATAGCTGTGCATGCATCTCCTGCAGGCCTACGGCGTACCGGTCGCCGAAACGGAGATCAAGATCTTCGGCAAGCAACACGCACTGAGCGTAAAACGCTTTGACCGCCAGATGCACTCAAGCGGCAAGTGGATCCTGAGGCTACCGCAAGAGGACTTTTGCCAGGTGATGGGGCTGCCTTCGCACAAGACGAGAACGAAGGGGGGCCGAGGGTGATCGATCTGGGGCAAGTGCTTCAGCAGTCCGAGACGGCCAGGGAAGACATAGAAATGCTGTTGACCACGCAGATACTCTTCTGGCTGCTGGTCGCCCCGGACGGGCACGCGAAGAACTTCAGCATCCGTCTGCTGGCGGGCGGACAGTATCGGCTGACCCCGCTTTATGACGTCATGTCCATCTGGCCGGTCGAAGGCAAGGGAGCGAACCAGTGGTCGTGGTTCAGGGCCAGGCTTGCCATGGCTGTGTCGGGTAAGAACCGTCACTACGCTTTTCGCGATATCCAGCGCCGCCACTTCAACGCAATGGCGCCGCGATGCTCATATGGGCAGGATGCGGAGCCCATCATGCAGCGCCTGATTGCACGAACGCCCGGTGTTATCGAGCACGTGTCGGGCGAGTTGCCGGAGGGGTTTCCGGCCAAGGTCGCTGATCGTATCTTCGAAGGACTACGCTAGACCGTGGCCACGCTCGAGGCAATGCCTGCCAAGGCGATTGCCTCGAGCGCTTCAATAAATTGCGCGGCACGTCGGTTGCGATGCAATCCAACGTGCACCGGGTTTGCATCACATCGTCAAGGCACGTCGCGCAAATACCCTTCCTTCGACGAATTGCGCATCCGCAACGAGACGATCCCGGAAATCGCGCACAACGCCGTCATGTACCAGTAGAAGGTCGACTCGCTGCCGACCGACTTCAGAGAACAGCGCCACATATTCCGCCGAGCCGCTGAACACCACGTTTGCCACCGCATACGACAAACCCACGCCCACAGCGCGCGCACTTCCGCGGGGAACATCTCGGCTTTGATCAGCCCGCTGATTGACGTATAGAGAAGAGACTTACGGATAGCCAACGCGATCACCACCAGCACGAACACCAGGATCGGGCTGGTGCCGTCCTTCAACACATGCAGGATCGGCACCGTGCAGAGGGGGGCGAGGCCGCCGAACCAGATCATCGACTTGTGCCGGCCGATCCGGTCAGACAATGCGCCGACTGCAGGCTGCATGATCTGTAGACGAAGAGCGCCGCAGTCATCACGTTGCTGGCCGTCTTCGCATGCATCCCGGCGGTGTTCACGAGGTACTTCTGCATGTACGTGGTGAACGTGTAGAAGATCAGCGATCCGCCCGCCGTGAAGCCGCCCACGGTGAGGAACGCGCCTTTATGCTGCATGAGGCCGCGCAGCGTACCGGCTTCCTTCCTTCAGCTTGCGGGTTTCAGCGGTGGTGGTTTCATCGAGCGATTTGCGCAAATACAGCGACACGACCGCCGCGAGCGCGCCGATCCCGAACGGGATGCGCCAGCCCAATGTCCGCAGTTCAACACTTGCTGCAACACGACCAGCACCAGCAACGCGGCAAGCTGTCCGCCGATCAACGTCACATATTGGAATGACGCTAAGAAACCACGCCACCCCTGCAACGCGACTTCACTCATGTAGGTCGTGCTCGTGCCGTATCCCACCGACAAGCCCTGGAACAGCCGCGCGATCAGCAGGAAAATGGCGCCCAGCCAATGCTCGCGTAGGTTGGCAGGAAGCAGATCACGAGCGAACCGGCGCACATCATCAGCACGGAAATCATCATCGACGTGCGGCGGCCGTGCTTGTCGGCGATATGGCCAAACATCCAGCCGCCGATCAGTCGCATCAGGAAACCCGCGGCAAACACGCCGGCGGTGTTGAGCAGCTGTGTGGTCGGATTCCCGCTTGGGAAGAATGCCGGAGCGAAGTACAGCGCGAGAAACGAGTAGATATAGAAGTCGAACCACTCAACGAGATTCGCCGATGAAGCGCCGATGATCGCGAGAACGCACCGCCGGATGTCAGCTGAAGTTGAGAGGGCGATGTCGGCCATGCTGGGTGAAACTCCTGTCGCGTGTTGAAAACGGCGGCTTGTGGCCGCTCTTGAGCCGGTCTGATGCCAACCACGTTCCGCCTGGGCGGCGGCGCGCAAGTTTATACGACGAGAAGCGGATTGTTGCAATATGACGCTCGACCAAGATTTAGCTTACACAATATTTTAACTTGAAAGACTTTTGTCAAAAATGAACTAGACGTGATCCTGCGAAAGCTTTTTTTATTAAATCCTGGTAAATCAACGTGCAGTAGACCGAGTGATTGCAGGAAGGGATTCAAATAAACTTACAATTCTCAAAACTGAAAGCACTATGTAATTATACTATGCGATGAGAAATGGACACGTTGACGCTCATGGAGCGCTCTCTATTCAGGCGTTCCGTGAGCGGAAGTCTTGCCATAGCGGAAGTCTTGCCATAATTGCGGACGCCTGGTTTTTCTGGAGAACTGCATGAACCCGCAGTCGTCTGATCACACGCATCACACCCTCGACACCGCCCTGGCGTCGAAATTCGCCCGGCTCGCACTTGGTAACCTGACGCGCGAATACCCGAACAAGCTTGACCACGTAATGGGCAGCGCCGCCGATGCCCAAGGCTCGCGCGCCTTCCATCCGATCTTCTACGGCAGCTTCGACTGGCACTCGTGCGTCCGGCTACTGGTTGATCGCGCGGCTTGTCGACCGCTTCCCTGCCTTGCCGGAAGCGCCTGCAATTCACGCGTTGATCGACTCGCATTTCACCCATGCCAACGTCGTCGCCGAAGTCGCGTATTTGCAGCGTCCCGAGGCGCGTGGTTTCGAGCGTCCGTACGGCTGGGCATGGCTGATCTCGCTTGCCGGCCAGCTTCATTCGATGCAGTCAGGCGAAGGCCAACGCTGGTCCATGGCGCTGGCACCGCTTGCGTACGCGTTTGTCGAGCATTTCACGGAGTACCTGCCGAAATTGACGTGTCCGCTGCGGGTGGGCACGCATTTCAATACGGCATTCGCGCTGACTGGCTATCGGTTATGCGCGGCAAGTGGGTGACATGGCGTTTGAAACGCTGATGATCATCAATACCGCGCGCCGCTGGTATCTGGGCGATGCCGGTTGCCAGGCGTGGGAACCGGGGGGCGATGAATTCCTGTCGTCGTCGCTGATGGAAGCCGAGTTGATGCGGCGAGTGTTGCCCGCAGCCGAGTTCGCCGGCTAGTTCGACAGCTTCCTGCCCCGGTTGGGCGCAGGCGAACCCGCCACGCTGTTCACTCTGGCCACCGTGACGGATCGCAGCGACGGCAAGCTGGCCCATTCGACGGCCTGAATCTCAGTCGCGCGTGGTGCCAGCGTTCGCTCGCGCGTGCGCTGTCAGCGGGCGACGTGCGTATCGACTTGCTCGACGCCACGGCGAACACTCACCTGACGGCGGGCCTCGCGCATGTGGCAGGTGACTACATGGGCGAGCACTGGCTCGCGACGTTTGCGTTGCTGGCGCTGGAGGCCTGAGCAACTCGACGCGCCTGCACGTCCCCTATCTCACCCGCGCGGCTGAAACGCAATCACGCTCATGCCGGCCAGCGCGATCACCACGCCGGCGAGATCCCAGGTGGTCGGGCGAATCCGTTCGACCACCCATAGCCACATGATTGCCACCGCGATGTACACGCCGCCGTACGCGGCATACACGCGCCCAGCGACGGTGGCATGCAGCGTCAGCAGCCATGCAAAGAGTGCGAGTGACAGTGCACCGGGGATGAGGAGCCAGGGCGAGCCACCCTCCTTCAGCCATCGATACGGGAAATAGCAGCCCACGATCTCGGCGATGGCCGTCACAACATAGAGAAGGAAAGTCTTCATTAGGGAGCCGGAGTTTCGTTCACAGGAGGCATTGACCAAGCAGGTTTCGCGAGCGGCCGAACCCCTCTCAATTGCCCTTCCCGAACGCTGCCAGTCCTGCGAGCAAGGCTTGACGAAACGCGCACGGGTCCTGCATCTGCGGCGCATGCCCCAAGTCCGCGAACTCGACCAGCTTCGCACTCGGGATCGCATCCACTGCATGTTTGGCCAGCTCCGGATAACGCCCGAGCGTCGGCCTGATATCCGGTGGCGCAAGATCCTTGCCGATCACGGTCGTATCTTTATCACCGATCAGCAATAACGTCGGCGTCGTGATCTGCCCGAACTCATACACGACCGGCTGCGTATAAATCATGTCGTAGAGCAACGCTGAATTCCACGCGACGACGTCCTTGCCCGACCCGCGATACATTCCCGCCAGCATCTGTACCCACGGCTCGTAACGTGCGTCCCAGTGACCCGCGTAATACGTGGCTTGCTCGTATTTGCGAATGCCGTCGGCGCTGGTCTTCAACTCGCGCGTGTACCAGTCATCGATCAAGATGGACGGCACGCCCTTCGCCTTCCAGTCCTCCAGTCCGATCAGATTCACCAGCACAAGCTGCTCGGTCTCCTGCGGATACATCAGCGCATATCGCACGGCAATCATGCCGCCCGTGGAATGCGCGACGAGCGTCGCTTTTTTTAATGCCGAGCACCGCGAGCAACGCGTATGTATTGCGCGCCAGTTACTGGAACGTGTACTGGTAACGCACCGGCTTGGTCGATTTGCAGAAGCCGATCTGGTCCGGCGCAATCACGCGATACCCCGCGTCGGTCAGCACGTCGATACTCTCCTTCCACGTCGCCGCGCAAAAGTTCTTGCCTGCAGTAGAACCACGGTGCGTCCGTTGGGATGCTTGGACGCAACGTCCATATAATAGGCCATGGGAACGATTTGCCGCTGCGACGAAATCGCGAACCAGCCGACCGGATACGGATAGTCGAAGCCCTGGAGTTCGGGGCCGTACAAGGAACCGTCGTTGTCGGACGGCGCCGAAGACGAAACGACCGCCGCATCATCGGTGGAAGCGGCAAAAGCCGGCGATGCAATCGATATGGCTAAAGCTAAAACAGCGCAAATCATGCGGCTGATCGGAGTCATGGGCGTGGAAGCTCGCAAATGGAAACAAAGGACAAGCTAGCAAACCGGACAAGGACCGTCGCGGCTTCACGATGCACGCATGCACCATGCGACGGCGGGGGAATTTTATCGCGTCTGCGTTTTCGCCGCCGATAGTATGAATACCGTCGATACCGCCGATCTCATCGTCACGTGATGCACGCGAGCGCCTTATACTCGCGCCTCGACGAAACCCAATCTCGCCCGCCGCATGAAAATCCGCCTCATGCACTTCAACCACTTCAAGCACTTCGCATCGTTTTTCCCATCGCTGCTCGTATTGTTGCTGACCACGCTCGGCGCCACGGTGTCCATCAACGTCCTCGCGGCGAGCGACTGTCCGCAGTTCAGCCCCGGTGGCCATGCTCCTGCTCCCATTGTCGCGAATGCGAAGATGCGCGTTTCGACGCAGCAACTTTGTATTCCGACTTCGCCGTCCTGCATTCCGGCGTGACGCACGGGCCGTTGTGGTCGGCGGAACACCTGGACGATGCCCGCGACAACACCCGCACCAACCGCTTCTTCGTCGATAAAAAACTGCCGCCCGGCGCCAGCGCCACGCTTTCGGACTACAAGAAGAGCGGTTATGATTGGGGCCATATGAGCCCGGCCGGTGACCGCTGGGACCAGAAGGGCATGGCGGAATCGTTTTCGCTCGCGAACGTCGTGCCGCAAAATCCGCCAAACAACCGGCGCATCTGGTCACGTATCGAACAGTTTGTGCGGGCTGGTAGAACAATTCGGCGATGCCTACGTTGTCACCGGACCGCTGTTTTCCCGGCAGTTGCAGATGATCGGGGAGTCGCGTGTGCTCGTGCCCACGCAGTTGTATAAGGTAGTGTATTTGCCCGGACGCGACCTGGCGTTTGCGGTCGTGGTCGACAACATCCCGACGAATGAATACAAGGTCAAAACGGTCCGTGAACTGGAAGCCATGAGCGGGCTGCAATTTCCAGGCATTCCGGACACGCTGAAGGACTAACGCATTTGAGGACTGAAAGGTGTTTAAACCATTTGCCAACGATACCGACACACTCAACATCAACGGCGATGCGCTCGTGATCGACAATGACAGCGCGGATCTCCATTTTCGGCGATCTGGAAATCACATGCAGACCGGCTTGGCCACTGCACTTGTGCTGCAAAAGGCGGTGAACGCTATCGTCGACGCGTTGCAGAGCGACGCAAGCTTACCCACGAAACTCGCCGATGAACCGCCAAAGCCAACGGGCAAGACGGATAATCCGTTCATCTGAGCGTTAGAAAAAATTGGCCGGAGACGTATCTTGATCGAATGCCACATTGCACCGAGTCCGCTCGGCCACCTCGCGTATCGGGCGGAAGACGACTGCCTCACGGGCTTGTTTTTTGTCGGGCAGAAACACTTCCCCGCGGGTCTCATCGATACAGGTCCGCCGAAGTCACACGCGATCATGGTGGCGAAGGAGCAGATCGCCGAATACTTCGCCGGTGAGCGCACTGTGTTTTCCGTGCCGTTGCGGCTCAATGGCACCGAGTTCCAGCAGCGTGTGTGGGCGGCATTGCAAGAGATCCCGTTCGGCGCCTCCTGGACCTACGACGATCTCGCGCGTCGGATGGGCGTGGCTGCAGGAGCATCGCGCGCAGTGGGTGGAGCAAACGGGCGCAACCCCGTGGGGATCATCGTGCCGTGTCATCGGGTGATAGGCGCCGATGGAAAGCTGACTGGTTACGCAGGCGGCGTGGAGCGCAAGCAACATCTGCTGACGCTTGAAGGCGGGGACCGGGACGTGCGCAACTCACGTTGTTCTGAACGCTCTGCCCGGTAGTTTGTGGAAGAGCATAAAAACCCCCCGCAATCGTGTAGCGATTGCGGGGGGTTTTACGCTTCTGAACGCTTGGAAACAATGTCCATCCAGGACATTAAGACTCGTCACAGCATGGATTACTGCGTGCTGACGCGAATTTCGACGCGGCGATTCTTTGCGCGTTCCAGACAGTATCAAAACGCGTGGACACGGGAATAACGAAATCGGTCGCATCGGAGGTTGCAGGTTTTCGATT
>CALNPU010000075.1 GCA_940588625.1 uncultured Caballeronia sp. | reverse complement strand
GTTCCCGTCTGTGGTGCGTCGTTTTTTCCGTCTGGCCGCTGATGCCATCGATCATCCCATGCGGCCGAAAAGCTGCGTAGGCGTGCAAGGTGGTAGAGCGCATCAACGCATTGCCGGCGCAGTTGATCGCCAGGATTTCCGCGAAGTCCTGCTTGTAGGCGAGAGAATTAGCAAAGTCGGTTCCGACCGGCGCGCCGGTCGCCTCGCCGCGATATTCCTGGGGAACAGTTGCGCGTAGCGCGGCGGATTCTGACAGCAACTCCGGAAAGTGCTCGATCGCTGCTTTGGGAATATCGGACAGCGACGCACGGACCATGAATGAACCTCCTTGCGCAGCTCTCTATAGGCTGCGTCAAAGGCCGCATCTTCGTTTTTCTCGGCCATGATTCCTCCTCCTGCAAACGGCGAATTAGCCTTGGTGAGGGAACAGCGGATAGATGATCGGGCCGCTGCACTGCTGCACATACATGGTGGGGTCGTTTGCGGGAGGGGGCGGAATCCTACGCTAAGTCTTAGGCCATCGATATTCCCCGGTAAGGTTTATATGCTCCCAACCTAGTGGGGGTCGCTTCAGGAAACGGAAAATAAAGCACGCTTAGCCGCTAAGCCTCGGCAGCCGAGAGTAGTCAGTTATGGTGCGACAAACGCCTCGTCCATCTGCTCGTTTGATTTCGTCACTCTGAAGGTAGATCGAGGTCGTCGCGCTCCGTCGTCAGTTCAGCGCCGCGGGCGAATGCATGCGTGGCGTGGGTATGACGCGTCCAATGCGGACTGGCGCGACGAGGATGTTGACGCGACGAACTACCACGTTCTTCCGAAAGAAGCCGCCGTTGCCCGTTTGCTTGACGTGTGCGCCGGGGGGGGGTGCTTTTGAGGCGGAACGGCGCGATATGGCGTCCACCGGCCGAGCGGCACGGCGACATGGGCGTGAGCGCGCCCGAGTGGAGCCGGACCGTGCAGAATGCCGAACTGGCGATCAAAGCACGCCACATGTCCGATCCGCGCGCGGCTGATCCGGTTGTGCAGATGGGCATGCAAATTCCGGCCGCGAGACAGACCCAGACGCGCGACGTGGCCGAACAGCTCGCTCACAGCGAGGACATGCATGGGCCGGCGTGAATCCACAGCGCCGAATCCGGCAAGAGCTACACCGGGCGCGTCGTGGAGGTGACAGCAAACTTCTTCTATCAAGAAGTTGGCGATCAGACCGTTGCCCATTCTCGCAATGCCCTCATCGGTCGGGCTATGGGCGGCGAGGAAATGACGGGCCGCACGGTCGGAATCAACTACCCGCATGGCCGCGTCGGTCTCCTCAAAGAAGCCGGGGCCAGGCGCGCCAGCTGAGAGGGCCGGAGAAAGCCCTGCAGAAAGACTACGGCGGCAGGGAAAGGTAGGGCCATGATTGTCCGACGGGAGACAGCCAAGCGATGGTATGAGGCCGGCGTTGTGTGCGACCTTTTCGGCAATGTGGACCGTCGTGCGGGCTTGGGGCGGCAAAGGCTTACGACGGCATGGCGGTATGATCGAAGTTGTAGACGACGAGGCCACGGCTGTTGCCCGGATCGACGCCGTCGAGCCGACCGGCCGGCGTCGCCTCGGTACGCTGCGCGAATATCTCACCATCTATCTCACCATCGCGCCTGACAGCTTCGCCGCGCTGCTGAGAAGGATGCAGGAGACCGACGCGGCCGGTGGGCCGATTGCGCGTGCTGCCAACCGCCATCTGGCAAGTCCGATCATGAGGCCGTCGGCGTCCTCTCCGCCGCGCAGCGTCATACCCATTTCCTCGATTAGCCGCGACTGTCTCCCTCGTCCTGCCACCTGATCGGCTCTCCACCTATTCGCGCTGGCTGCGCCTGCTCGTCACCCAAAGCCTCCTCGAAATGGCACGCGATCCGGCAAAGCTGGCCGCGCCCGTTCTCTATCTGCTCGATGAATTCGCCTCCCTCGGCCACCTGGCTCCCGTCGAACGCGCCATGGGTCTCATGGCCGGATCCGGATACGGCGTCCAGCTCTGGCCGATCCTGCAGGAGGTCCACCAGCTCCGTGCCACATACGGACAGAAGGCCGGCACCTTTCTTTCTCTCCAATGCCGGCGTCCTGCAGGTCTTCGGTGTCAACGACCACGACAGCGCCCGCCTCGTCTCCGATCTGCTCGGACAGGAAACGGTCGTCTTCCAGACCATGGCGCGGGCGATTGATTCAGATCAAACCGGCATATCCTTCAGCCAGCAGCACACCGCACGGCGCCTGCTCACCCCGGATGAGGTTCGCAATCTGCCGCAAGAGGTCGAATTGCTGTTTCTCGCCGGGCAACGACTGATCGTCGCCGCAAAGCTCGCTTATTATGCCAATCCGGAATTCAAGGGGATGTTCGATCCAGCATGAAAAGCGAGTTCATGGCCCTATCAAAAGACCTCGTCTGGGTGAGCAACATAATCCTGCAAAGCGACCCCGAAGGTCGGCGGCGCATTGCGCTCGCCTATCGTGAAGCACAGGAGCCTGGTCGGCGGCATCCCGAAGGACAACGGCGATGCCCGACCGCGCATCGAAGCCTGCTTCGAAATGTTTGACGTATTCAAAGCAAAAGACGACGTTGCTTGCGTTTGGATGCTGACGGCTATTGAGGAGCGGGTGAACGAACAAAATCTGTTCGACTGGCGCCAACTCTGCAATGTCATCGAGACGACCGTGAAGCTGCTGCCCCTGTCCAAATCCACAGTCCATTAGGGAGTGGCATCTTCGGTTCAACGGCAAGAGGCGTGACATATGAGCGAAACAACAGAACGGCCCGATCCCGCTGACAACGCTCATGCCGTCGAGCAAGCCAGCCGGCTGCGCGATCAGGCCGCAAAGGGCAGCCTGAAATTCGAAGCCTATCTGCCGCCCTCGCTTGCCCTGTGGCTGCTTGATCAGATCGAACGGGCCGGTTTCTCGATCCGTCCGAAGCCACCTTCGTCCTCCTGGGCGAGGCCCGCGAGCTGGAACCGCATGCCGATCTACGTGGCGAGATGCTGAAGCGCAGCATACGGGCGGCGATTGACGATCCCGGCCGCCCATCCCGCATAATGAGGCCATGGCCGAAATTCGGGAAATGCTGCAACAACCTCGCCCGAAACCGGCAACATGGGAAAAGCGGTCCCGACGCTAGCGCCGGGGCTTTGTCACTGGACAGCCCTCCGGCTCTCTACTGCCCAATTCGATAGAGCGTTAGCCTCTGGGCCGGAGCGGCTTCCGCCGCGCAATACCGCCATCTTAAGCGATCGCTTCAAGCCCCTTCTTCTGCACCACGGTCAACAACCGAAGCGCGGAACCTCCGGGTTTCTTCACACCACGTTACCAATCCGAAACCATCCCCTTGCCGACATTGAGATATCGCACAAAGAGATATCGCACAAAGACCGGCTGCGAGATGTTTTCCCGCATGCGAATGGCCCGGATTTCTTCAGGAGTGAGCGGCGCTACTGTCGTGAAGCAACCTTCATCGAATTCGCGCATCGTCTGCTTGTCGAGCACGCCGGCTTCAAACAGGCCCTCCATCATTTCATGGATGGCCGCCAGCGCCTCGCTCTTTCTTATAAGTCTTCACCATCACACTGCACCTCTATTTTCTTATCCGAAAGTGCCCAACTTACCGGCATATGCTTATAGCCCACGGCTGGTCCGCTCTCTCGGCTAGGGCCGGGGACAGTCGGTGGCGGATTGCTTACATGCTTACAAGAAAGCATACTTGCCCAGCCTGCTAATGCCCCACCGATGACGTTCAACACGGCTCATGACGATCACGCAATCGCAAGCGTCAAGTGCCCGACCGGATCAGCCGTAGGCCGCACGGTGATTTCGATATCGTAGCCAAGCCGGTTCAGGGCATCCATCAGCTTACGCTCGGATAGGTTGGTGAAATCACCACGCAGGAGCGCCGACACCTTCGGCTGTGGAAGCCCCATGCGCCGCCCCACTTCCTCCTGCGTAAGATCGAGTCGCCGCACGGCCTTGGTGATCTCGATCATCAGACCGGATTTTACTTTGAGCTTATCGGCATTAGGCAAACCAAGATCGGCAAAAACATTGCCAGAACTGGTCGTGACCTCGATCCCGTTAACGACGGGGGTGCGCATGTCTCCATCTCCTTTACTACGGCCTCGGCCACCTTGAGCCGCGCCCGGATAACGTCCATGTCTTCCTTCTCCTTCGGCGTGGCGATGCCGCTCTTGCTCTTCTTCTGGAAGCAGTGCAGCGAACACCGCTTCCTCAAACCTGACCGTGTAGACAGTCCGGTATGTGCCACCAGCGTTGTTCTCGACCACTTCGAGAACTCCGGCCCCACTGAAACCTTTGAGCACCTTTGCAGACGAGTGCTGAATTCCGTGCTGCGCAAAATTTAGCGCAAAGCCGACGAACTTCCGCACCTTGGCCGGAAGCTGCATCGGGTCTTTGTAGCTGCTGCCGATCCACTCAAGCGGAAACTCATCTTGACTCGTATGCATCTTATATCTGAACTGGTGTAAATTACCGCATTCACAAACATGCAAGCATGTTTTCCTCACCTATTCGCCTTCGCGAACCTGCGGAAAATTGTATTTCACGAAAAGCAGGTTGAGAGCTTCAGCAATGAGCCGCTCTTGCGGAATCCGTTTGCCCTGAGAAGCGCGCGTCCGAAAACTGACTTCTTCCAAGGTCTACCAATAGGCCGATGGCAAATAATGGGTCTTGGCGGACTTGTTGGCGTCGGTTCTGGATGGGGGCGGAATGACACCTTAAACGGCTGCTACGCCGGATCGAAAGGCTTGCCTGCCATTGGTGCCGCTTTAGTAAAATAGAAGATTCTGATTTTGCCATTGCTCCTCAAACGCGGAAGTTGAATTAGCGGTGGCTTGAGGGTCCAAGGCTGCTAATTCAGCAGATATCCCCTCTACTAAAAAAGAAATCCCCGGCAAAGCTGTCGCGTAGAACGACGTGCTTTCTGCTGGGGCCAAGAGCAGATGGTCAGCATTTCGTGCAAGTGGCTCAACCGCAGCGTCCATTATCACACACGTCACCGCACCCTTAGATCTAGACTGGTAGGCTGCCTTGATAGCGGAATTGCAGAGACGCCAGAACGTGATGACGACGACCACATCCTCGTTCGTGAGATCCCCCAAAGCGTTGGCTATCGAAACGCCATCAGTCGCCAGTTCGCTTCGATAGCCGCATAACGTTGCGTGGTGCGAAAGAATGCTGGTGATCGCAGCGAAGCTACCGGATCCGATAATGATGCGACGCTTTGCTGACGCAATGGCTTTTGCAATGTTGCGAATGGCTTGCCGATCAGTCCTTCGGCGAAGGGCGATTAATTGATCTATCTGATGGTTAATCGCCATGTCGAACGGCCGCTCGTGCCCCGCTTCCTGCTGATGAACGACGTTCAGTTCAGGTGCTGAAAGCTTGCTCATAAATCGGGTTCTAATCTCCTGCCTGAAATCAGGCCAACCGGTGAATCCTACAACTTTGAGCAGTTCTCGTGATTGTGGCGACATTTACCCCTGCGGATGTAGCAAGATCGGTCGCGGATGCAAACGACGCAAACCGCAGATCATTGATCACGGCTTGAACCACGCTATGAGCGCCGGGCGATAGCCCATGTCTTTCGTCCAATTCACGTAGCCAATCTTCTAACGATTCAACCAAACTCATTTCAGTAATCTTTGCGTATTGCCTATTTTTAACATTTCATGCAAAACTTTTTGCATTCAGAGTTTACGCGCTTTTCTTGGCCGCGACGAGCCAGAAGGCCAAGGTAATCAAAAATAAGGGGAACGATGATGTATAATACCGGTGCCGGCTGGAAAGGCTTCCAGTTGAGATCGATTTCAATACAAACTGTTCACGATGGCTGGCTTCGGTTATATATTCGAAGCATGGGATGCCGGAATTATCGCGTTTCTGCTGCCCGCTCTTCGTATTCGATGGGGGCTGACAAGCTTGCAGGTCGGTTACCTAGCCAGTAGCACCTATGTCGGCTTTCTGTTTGGCGCACTTATCGCAGGCGCGATAAGTGACAGGTTCGGCAGGAAAAACGTCATGCTCTGGGCACTTGTGCTGTTCTGCTTGGCAAGTTTGGCCGGAGCAGCCACGAACAATTGGCATCAGTTCTTTGCAATACGTGTTATCGGCGGTATTGGTATGGGCGCCGAAGCAGCGCTATTATCGTGCCGTTTCTGTCGGAGTTCGTTGGCGCTCGATATCGAGGACGCTTTACGGCATCTCTTGCGGGTTTCTTCTCTTTTGGCTTCGTGGTCTCAGCGATCATCGGTTATCTTGTCGTTCCGGCTTCGACAGACTAATGGTGTTACGCTCTTGTCGTCACAGCACTTCCGGTAGCCATTATTCTCTTGTGGCGTCGTAGCTTAACCGAATCCCCACGATGGCTGGAATCGCAAAGCCGTCACCAAGAAGTCGACGAAATCGTAACCGCAATCGAGAAGGACTACGCAAATCGCGGTATCGCTCTGCCACTGGTACTGCCCACGCCGACGTCGGCGCCAGTCGTATCACCCTCATGGGTCGCCAATTTCAAGACGCTGGTTTCTCCGCGTTTCCTACGTATCACGATCATGACTTGGCTTCTCTGGGTGTCGGTGACCTTCAGCATCTATGCCTTCATGACCTGGATACCGAGCCTCCTCGTGGAGCGCGGCATGACGATGACGAAAAGCTTCTCGTTCTCGATCCTGATCTACGCCGCACAAATACCCGGCTATTTTACGGCCGCTTGGCTTTGCGAAAGAATCGGCCGACCCTACACGATCATTGCCTACATGGCGTTCGCAGCAATCTCAGCGCTTTCGCTTGCCTTTGCATCCAGCGATACGCAGGTGATCGTGCTTGCCATGGCGCTGTCTTTCTTCGTCAACGGCATTGCCGCTGGTGAGTATGCTTACGCGCCGGAAGTTTTCCCGACCAGAATTAGGGCGACAGGCGTTGGTACGGCGTCAGCCATAGGCCTGATCGGCGGTATTGCTTCTGGTCGGCGCAGTCTATCCCATCGGCGGCTTTGCAGGCGTGTTCGGGATGACAACGGCTATCCTTCCTTATCGGCGGTCTCTCGGTTCTTGTCCTTGGCATCCCGACAAAAAACCGGTCGCTGGAAGAAATCGAGGCCGAGGAGTTCGCCGGGCGTGCAGGCTGATAGGCCCATCATCTCATAGCTTGCAGCAGAGCGGCCGAAAGACCGCTCTCAAAATTGTCTCGAAGGGATTGCAATGGGTTTGCAGGAACGCCTTTAGGCAGCCATGCAACAGCCGGGCCAGCCGGCACACTTCTTCGACGTACTGGACACGCTGCTCCAGAACGAGGTTGGCCATATCCTTCTTACCTTGCTTGCGGTCGACGGCAAGGAAGTCGTTCGCATCTACACCTCTGACGCCGACCACTCTCCGGTCTCGGGTCGCAAGCCGATGGGCGACACGCCATGGGGGCGTCACGTTATCGACGAGAAAATAAGCTTCCTGGCCAAGGGGCCTGAGGGGCTGCGCTGGGCATTCTTCGATCACGAACTGATCGCCAGTCTCGGTGGCGGATCGCAGATCAACGTGCCCGTCGTCTTTGATGGTGCCTGTATCGGCACGATCAACCTGACCCACCGCGAGGGAGCTTACGACGAGACACATCTTGCAAAAGTGGAGGCCTTCGCTTGCTCGCTTGTCCCATTCTTCCTGGCTGCTGCCCAACGCGCGTAGCCGCCATGCATAACCAACTTTACAGTAGAAAAAGATCGAAGTCTGATTTATGACATCCATTCTTCTCAAGAAGGATCGTCGATGGATTCCGCGACACCCCGACCGATCTCGTCGATATTCTCGTCAAGGACGACCTCATTGCAGAGGTGGGTAGCGCTGTTCGGGCAAAAGCCGACACGGTGATCGATATCGCCGGCAAGACGGTCATGCCTGGCCTGATCGATTGCCACGTCCATGTGATCGCGACAAAGCTAGATCTCGGCGGAAACGCCGAGTTACCGAATTTTTAGTTGCGCTGCGTTCCGCCAACATAATGAGAGCCATGCTGATGCGCGGCTTTACGACGGTGCGCGATCTTGGAGGAGAGGATGAGGGATTGGTCATGGCCTTGAATGAAGGCACGATTGTCGGACCTCGCCTGATCATCTGTGGGAAAGCACTCTCCCAAACTGGCGGCCACACGGATTATCGCGGTCGCTTGAACCGCAGGCCCGTCGATTATTACGCAGACAAGCTCGGCACGTTGGGCAGGATCTGCGATGGTGTCGATGAGGTGCGCAAAGCTTGTCGTGAAGAGATTATGGCCGGAGCGCAATTTATAAAGACGATGGCGAATGGTGGCGTCTCTTCGCCGACGGATCTGATCGCCAATCTCGGGTTTTCGCGAGAGGAATTGTTGGCCGCCGTCGAGGAGGTGGAGAATGCCCAGATTTATGTCTCCGCCCATCTCTTTACATCGACGCGGCCATTCGCCGGGCTGTGGAGGGAGTGCGGGGTGAAATCCATCGAGCATGGCAATCTTATCACGCCACAAACCGCAAGATTTGCAAAAGACCGCGGCACTTTCGTCGTACCCACAACATCGTATACAAGCTGAGCGGCTGGCCCTGGATGGGGCCGCGCTTGGCCTGCCGCCAGCGTCGGTTGCCAAAATCGAGGATGTACGCAGCGCCGGGCTCGAAGTGCTGAAGACTCTCCACGACGCCTGTGTGTCACCATGGTTTACGGGACCGATCTGCTTGGTGAAATGCACGAGCATCAATCGGAAGAGTTCGTGCTTCGCGGTAAACATCTCCCGGCCGCGGACGTCGTTTGTTCCGCAACGCTCGATGCCGCCAAGGTGCTTGGCTATGAAGGCAAACTCGGAACAATCGCAGCGGGAGCATTTGCCGACCTTATCGTAGTCGACGGTAATCCGCTTGAAGATCTAAATCTGCTTGAGGCAAGGCATGCATATGCCGTACATTATGAGAAGCGGTATGTTCATGAAAAGTTGTTGACCTTCTGGTGCCTTGTTCGCGATTGACGATTTCGGCTACCGTATTCTTGCTCATGCCTAGGTCGCGGGCGATCCAACGGTAGCTGCGGCCCTCGACAACCAAAGCCATTACTTTGGGCGCAAGCCGATACGACTTTGGCCGCTGTCCAGTCTGTCGGCCGAGTATCTTGCCGCATTCTTTGGCCTCGTCGGCGGAAGAATCCGCGAAGAGCTGATTGTCGCAAACTGGCCCGATCTGTTCCGCTGCTCCGCCACGATGGCTGCCGCCAAGATCAAGCCGAGCCAATTGCTCGGAAAGCTTGCATCCTATCCCCGGCCACGCGGCGCAAGCTCTGGTCGATGTAGTCGCGGAAGTAGCACGCGCCGGCTGGCAGTTCGCGGCCGAAGGGTTGCGCCGGCACGATGTAGCCGAACTTCCCCACACTGCGGCGGCTGTATTCCTCGCTCCACGCCCCGCCGCCGACCAGCTCGCGCGTGGTGTTGCCGGCGTGCTCGATGGTCAGCAGCTCATGGCCCCCCTCGTCCGGCTGCACGTCGATCAGCCGGACGTTAGCACGGTGACGGCAGCGCCGGGCTGTGCGACCGCAGCAAAAGCGTCAAAGCTCATGTGTTTCTCTTGGCCGGCTCTCGCCAGTCATCAAAGCCGCAATTTGTTCATCCATCCGGGCCATGACTTCATCGTGCGGAGTGCTCGGCTGGGGGTCGTCAATCGCGGCTTGGATTTCATCGGCCAGCCAGCGGGTATAGGCTTCGTGATACTCCTGGCGCTGCTTCATGGCGATGCCTCCCACGGATTGATGGTGTTCAGCTCGGCGGCCTCGAAAGGGCTAGTGTCGCGCGTTGCGACCATCAAGCCATGAGCGACGGCCGTGGCGGCGATATAACCGTCTTCCTCGATGGCCTTCCCCCTGCCTGCCCTCGCCCGCGCCATCAAGTCGGCATAGGTTTGAGAAGCGTCCAGATCGAAGGGCACCACGCGCCCCGCAAAGGTCGGCAAAACCTTATGCTCTAGCTGCTCTTGGTAGATCGCGCTTGCCCTCGGGCATCGTTGCAAGGAGCGCAGCTCGCCCACGGCGATGGCGGACAGATAGAGCGTTTCGACGGCCTGCGCGTCGATCCAAGCCAGCACGTTGCAATTCGGCTCGATCTTCCACAACTCGGAAATGACGTTGGTATCGAGGACGATCATTCAAACCTCATCGGCTCGGCCGGCGTCTTGAAGTGCTCGGCTTCGGCATCGGTCAAGCCGCCCGCCTCGCGGGCGATGGAGACTAGCAAGGAACCGAGCTTGACGCGCTCGGGCGGGCGGTGGTTTCCAGAACTTCGCGGATTTCGGCCTCGGTGCTGCGGCCGGCGGCCGGCGGCCCGCACGCGAAGCGCGCGATGCACCTCAATCGGATAAACGGACGAAAACATGAAGATCCGCTATGCGCGGGTATCGACCGACGATCAGCGAATGGACTTGCAGCGGGACGCCCTGACGGCCGCCGGCTGTCACGGACACCGCCAGCGGTGCGAAGGCGGCCCGGCCAGGACTGGCTGGAGCCCTGGCGTTCGCCCGTAAGGGTGATGTGCTGGTCGTGGGCGGTTAGACCGCCTGGGGCGCTCGCTGCCCGAGCTGGTCAAAGTGGTTGGCAAGCTGGAAGCTGCCGGGGTCGGCTTCGAAAGCATCACGGAACAGATTGAAACCAGCTCGGTCGCCGGCCGTCTGGTGTTCCATGTGTTCGCGGCCCTGGCCGAATTCGAGCGGCGCTTGATCGTGGAATGCACGCACGCCGACCTTGCGGCCGCCAGGGCGCAGGGTCGCAAGGGTGGCCGCCCTGCCCTAGCGCCGGAAAAGGTTGCGGCGATTCGGCGATGGCGGCCGGCAATCGGTCGGTGTCGGAAATATGCAAAGCGCTCAAGATCGGGCGCAGCACGCTTTACAAATACGCGCCGGGGATGAAGCCCGCACCGGCCGTTGGCGACAAAGCGAGCTGGTCGGCGTTGCGGGTCTTTGTTTCGCCATGCTGCGCGACGATGGCCCGGAACAGGTCGAAGTCGGTCACGCCCTGGCCGAGCACGTCAGACAAGATGCGCTCTTTCAATTCGTGGTTTGCGCCCTGGAAATAGTCGCCATTGTACCGGGGCAATCATCGTGCTTTCGTCTGTGAACTCGATGCGCCGGTTATCTTTCGGACTAGCAAGCCCATATTCGGCGTTGATGTATTCCTGAAAGGCTTTAAGGAATTTGGTCTGCTGATCGACCTTGCCGAACGGGTTTAGATTCCGCTGGCTCAATACTCAATAGGTTGTATTCAGGAATGACGTGTGAATATGCGGCTTGCGCTCGATGAACTCGCCCGTTTGCTGGTTGGTGTAGCTTTTCTTTCAGCCTGGGCAAATGGGCCTCGGCATAGAAGCTGTATTTGTCTAGGGCATAGGCGGTCATGGCGAACTGCCGGAACTCATCGGTGATCGCCTGCAACAGCTCCGGGCTGATTTCGTCCTCTTTGAATGCAAGGGTGATGTGCAAATACCGCTCCCCCTGCTTGTCCATGCCGTTGATGATGGCGTCGGTCAATTTCAGGTCGCCGGCCAATTCACGCGCTCGTCCAGCTCGGCGCGGTTGTAGTCGCGGCCGTCTTTCCTGCCTTCTTATTCGCGGATTCCAGCCTCGCCGCTACGCACTCTAATCAGCATGGTCGATGGCCTATCGCATCATGTCGGCAATGGCCTGCAACTCGGCCAGGATGCCGGCTAGGTCGCAGGCGTGGCCGCGCCCGCCAGCTCGGCCGTGTTCGCCGCGTGGGCAAGCTGGTTCATGTTGTTGCTGGTCTTGTAATAGGTACAGCAGCCGGCGCTTGTTGCTGCTCGTAGGCAGGCGGGCGACAACCTGGGTGCGGTTCTGCAAGACGCACTCGCGGAAGAACTCGGACGGCTTCAAGCCCGATGCCTCGACCTTCGCCAGATAGGCGGCATGGTCGGCATCGGTAAGGCGGAAGCTCACCGGCCGGGCGAGCTTCTGGCCGTCTGCGGGCTTGCGGGGCATGGGCGGGCCCCTTTCCTGCTGGCGACGGCTAGGGCAGACCGTCCGGCGCGGGCCGCGCCGGACGGTCTGCCGGCAGGGTTTCCAAAGGGGGCAACCCCTTTGGGCACGGGATATGTGTCAAGACGCGGAGCGTTTTGTAAACTTTTGTAAATATATCCCGTGCCTATCTTGCGCGAACTAATATTACAATGCGGTATATACATTGCTTAAACACGCTCAATGCACTGCATTATTATTGCGATAAAGTGGCAAAAGCCGTTTGATGTACTGCTACTGCATATGCACTGCAAAAATGGCGTTTTCCGACAACGGGACAACGCAACGAGGTAGATAGATGACGAAAACCAGTGTGGCCGAGCCGACGACGTGTTGCGCAAGCTGGCCAAGGGCGACAAAAGCCGCTCTAGCTGCTGGCGTGAGTCGGTCGGCGGTGCTGGAGCCTTACACGGCCAGGGCCAGGGCTTCACAATGACGCTAAAGAGCTTCGAGAGTGCCCTTTATCGCATCAGGAAACAGCGGGGGCAGGGCATGCCAGGAACCCAGACCGCGCCCGCCCCAACTTCCCTTAGTCATGACGGAAAGAAGGGCGAAACGGCAGCGGCGGCCCCGGCTGCTGGCAAGAAGGCCGGGGACTTTGAAATCCCCGTCCCGAAGCGGTTCACGCATAACCCAAAGCCTGACGACGATCTTTTGAAATAAGGAGCCAGCATGCAAAACACCATTCATCATTCATTTCATCCTGCAAGGCAAGGGCGGTATCGGAAAATCGTTCATCGCCGTGATGCTCGCGCAATTCTTCAAATCGAAGGGGGCCGACCTGAAAGCCTTCGATACCGATCAGGAAAACACGACGTTTTCCCATTACAAGGCGCTTGGTGCCCAGCATATCCCGGTGATGAATGAATCCCGCACCATCGACGCGAAGCGGTTCGATGCGCTCATGGAAAATGCTGACTAAAGAGACGGTACTTTCGTCATCGACAACGGCGCTAATACCTTGTCGCCGCTGTTGGCGTACATGGTGGAAAACAACGTCATTAGCTTCCTGACCGAGAACGGGAAAAAGGTCTATCTGCATACTGTCGGCGGTGGCGACACGCTCGCGGATACCGCGAACGGCGTCAACTCCATTGCTCAGGGCATCGAAGATGCGCCGGTCGTCCTCTGGCTCAATGAACACTTCTGGCCGATGAAAACCAACGAAGGCAAGGACTTCACCGACACACCAAGGCAAGCCAATCAGGCCCGTTTGCATGGCATCGTGACGCTGCAAGCGCGCAACCATCAGACTCTATGGCGACGACATCAAGAAGATGAACATCACGCGCCTGACGGTCGAGGAAATCATGCAGTCGCCCGACTTCGCGCTGATGGAAAAGAAGCAGCGCATCCGCAACGTGGCTAAGGACGTGTTCGGCCAGCTTGAAAAAATCGAGTTCTGACTATGGATCGACGCAAATACATAGCGGAGCTGGCCGAAAAAACCGGTGTCCGCATAGATGAGGATGACCCGATTTTCGCCGTCGTACTGCTGAATCGGGCAATCCTCCAAGATCAAAAAACCGAACTGGAATCCCTAGTCGGCCAACTGGTGAAGGCCCGGTGGGGCAATCAGAGGCGAGGTCATCAAGCAGGTCGAAGAACGGTGTAACCGCGACACTGCAGGAATTGCAGGTCGAGGGGGCCAAACTAAAAACCGATCTGCAACGCGAACACGCGGGCTGCTATCGGGAAGCCACAAAAGAGGCGCTGCGCCAGGAAATCGGCGGGTACCATCGCCAACGCGGGCAGCGCCATGCAGGACGCGCGGCGCTCGATCATGGGGCCGGTCTGGACGGCCGCCATTGCCGGCGGCTTCGTTGGTGGGCGTCATCGTTGCCTTGGTCGCCTACCTGCTGCGATAGGGAAACCGATGAAAGAAACCAGCTCTTGCCCTGACTCTCGTTATTCTGGCCGTCTCTGCCTTCTTCCTGGCCCGCAACGTGTTCGACACACTCAAGGGCAAGAACCGGGGCGCGGTTGCCTGGGTGGTGGGGTTCTGGCTCGGCTTGTGGGCTGTGGCCCTGGTCTATCATCACCTCGGCCGGGCCGCGCTAGTTCGCCTCGGGCGCATCCTCGGCCTTCCTGGCGCTCGGCGTAGGCGTCGTCTCGGTGTTTTGCCAAACCCGCCTATGGGGCTATGGGGTCACGTCGCCCGCGCGAACTATGCCACTCACGGACAGGAAACCGTCGTGCGCGGCACTGAGGTTGTCGGCGGCGGCGATCTGCAAGCCCGCATATATGGCGACAAGGCCAAGGCGGCCGATGTGGATATTGAAATCGGCAGCGTCGTCATCCCTCGGATGCTGGAAGCCCAGCACATGCTTTTCAGCGGCACCACTGGCGCGGGTAAGGCGCAGGCTATCAATCCGCGTGCTGCGGGCCGTTCGCCAGCGCGGCCAGCGGGCTTTGATCGCGGACGCGGACCTTGCCGGCGGCTTTTTCTCGCGCTTCGGACGCCCTGGTGACGTGCTGTTTAACCCGTTTGATCGGCGCTCGGTGGATTGGTCGCCCTTCGCGGAAATCCGCCATGACTACGATTGCCAGCGCATCGCCAAGGCGGCCGTGCCTGACTGCACCGGCGGGGGGACCGAATGGCACCGCTACGCGCAAACGCTCCTGGGTGAAACGCTGCTCGCCCTGCATCAACGGGAGCATTCGGTAAAGCGCTTGCTGCACTACGTGAGCGCGACCGACACGAAGGAACTAGGCGAGTTGCTGGCCGGCACGCCTGCGGCCATCCTGACGGCCAAGGGCAACGACAAGATGCTGAACAATACGCGCGGCATCATCGCTACCTATCTCGGCGTGTGGCGCTACCTGCCCGACAATGGCCGTTTCGCGGTGCGCTCCTGGTGCAGGATGAAGGCGGCGACGGGTGGCTGTTCGTCACCTACCGCGACGATCAAATGGGCCTGCTACGCGGGCTGGTCGCCTCGATCTTGGAGCTTGGCATTGTCGAGGGCTTGAGCCTGTCCGAGAACCAAGAGCGCGGCCTGTGGTTTGTGTTCGATGAGGTCGATTCCCTGGGCAAAGTGTCGAGCCTGCGCGGCGGCTTGACGAAGCTGCGCAAGTACGGCGGTCGGGTCGGTGCGTCCTGGGCCTGCAAACGGTGTCGCAGCTCCGTGAAACCTACGGCCGCGACGAAGCGCAAACGCTCCTGGCGAACCTCTCCACCAAGCTGATACTGCGGGCTGGCGACAACGAAACGGCCGAGTATTTCAACAAGGAACTTGGCGAACAGGACATTGACCGGCTGCAAATGACGACGGGCCAGGGCACCAGCTCGGGCGGCGTGCTCAACCCTGGGCACTCGTCGGAATCCAGCAATACCAGCTTCAACATGCAGCGTGTCCGGCAGGCGGCCATCCTGTCGTCGGAAATCCTGAACCTGCCCGATTTGCACGGCTTCTTGAAGATTCCCGGCCAGCCGGTCAGGGCGGTGCAGGTCGAGTATCAGGCCATGCCCGAAGTCGAGTTAGCATTTTCATACTGACACATTGTTCATACTGACACATTGAAATAAATGCTATGTTTTTAATATTAAAATAGGTGTACAGTAACCTGGTACGAATATTTGGTGACACGGCATCGAGTACGGCGCGGATGACGGTCACCATCGACGAAACAGCGCCAGAATAAGGCAATAGGTATTGCCAAAACTCTATGTTTTGGCATGTGTCGATAACCAAAACGAACGCTGCAACCACCCTAAGAATGCTTCGGCGTACCTGTGGTGTCGGGCTGAAAAGAAGGGCCTGACGCGGGGAGATATGCCGCATGACCGCACCGAAGAGTAGTGTGCTGACTGCCCCGGAAAAGTAGGGGATGACAACACGGTAGAGACGTGTCTTTGAAAGCCCCAAGACACCACCCAGGTGTGCCGGGCAAGAGCCTTAAACAAAGCTCCCAATGACCGCCTGGTGTTCGCCATCAACTCTCTAAAATGGAGTGGCGAACATGATTTACTATATCCACGCACCTGTCATGGTGCTTTGTTTCTTCATCCCTTCTGTCTATGCGGCGTTTTGGGACGTGTATCGACCGAATGGGGTTCACTCGTGAAGTGGGCCGGCGCACGCCCTTGATGATTCAAGCCGACATACTGGCGGTTGTCCTTGCAATCATGCCTTTCTTGGTGGCCGCTGTTGATTGGTTCGGCATCACACTACCCCGTCAGGCCGTCCCTATCCCTCCACTGCTTGCCGTGCTCGTTCTCTAAGTTGCCTGGCTGCATGTTCGTGCTACGGCATTCGGGCGAACGTCTTGCCGGCCATTGGGCCGGTCTCGTGAAATCGCCCTGCGCACAGTTGCCGCCTTGCGCATCATCGACGCGGCCGAGCTGGCCCACGCCTTGGACGTTATGCAACAGCATGAAGCCCGGCAATTTGCCGGTCGCACCATCGAAGCCGACGCGCAGGAGGTGCGGAAATGAAAAATCTCGCTCTCTTCCTGGTCGTCGCAGCCGTTCTAACTGGCTGCGGTGAAAACACGCCCGTTCAAACGGCGGATTGGTACAAAGCCCACGACAAAGAGCGCCGGGAAATCTCGCCAAATGCAAAGCCAACCCTGGCGAACTGGCGGCGTCCCCAAACTGCGTCAATGCAAGAGCAAGAGCGGCCCAAAAACAAATTGACCTTGGCAGCAAGAACTTCGGTGTTGATGTGCCTGCTCCCACTTTTAAGAAGGGGAATTAAGCCATGAACTTATTCACCTACATTGGCGACACTGTTACCAACGCCACTAATGCGTTCATTGTTCCGGCTGCTTCTGACTTGATGTTCAATCTCCAAATGACCGACCACTCTAACGACGAGTGTAACCCCTAGTACGCAGTTGCAACCGGCTCCGTAGAGGCACCATTCTGGACGCTAATAAAGCAATGGCTAAAGGTCGGCATCATAGCTGTGTTGGCACTTACAGCTGATGGCTATCACAATCAGGTTGTTGCCGCGTTCAACGGGCTGGAAACAGGGCTGTCAGAATCATTGAATGCGAACTCTACCGCACCGACAGGCAAATGTTAGACACCATTCTGGACAAAGGATTTGGCCTAGCAGCAACGTGCCTGGAACATGCCAGGGAAGCTGGTTGGGACGTGGGTACGGCCCTGAGCTGGTTTGCTTCACTCTGTTCATATCAGTTGGTGCTTTAGTTTTTGCACTCATTGGCGGCGTCAACATCACCATTGCGAAGTTTTCCCTCGCAATTATGTTTGCACTTGGGCCTCTGTTCATCTTGGCATTGATGTTCCCGACCACGGCTAAGTTTTTCGATAGCTGGGTCGCTCAAGTCCTAAATTTCATATTTACGACGGTTATCTTGGCTTTGGTGATGTCGTTCGGAATGGTCGCATTCGACCATTCCGTGGTCGGGTTTGACTTGAGCGGAAACGGTACAACGCACCCCTACATGGTCGGTCTTCAAGTGCTCGGATTAACTATATTGCGCTTGGTTGGATAGCTATGCGGGGGGTATGGCATCTGGCCTAGCTGGCGGAATTTCGATGGGGGCCATGTCTCTGCGTCAAATCGAGGTATGGCCGGGATTCGTAAAAAATCCGCCACATCTCGATCTACGGCATTGATTTGAGAGGAAAATTGACGATCA
>CALNPU010000074.1 GCA_940588625.1 uncultured Caballeronia sp. | reverse complement strand
AGCCGGAACGTATGTCAGTGACGCCGGCAGCGATCCAGATCCGTGTGTTTGCAGGCGGCCCGTGCGACCGACGCACCCAGAGTAAGTTGCGCCGAAGGGGAGTCATAATCCACGGGTCTGGCGTCGCGCCCCGACGACTCGCCATGGTTCCTCGACGAGGACCGCTACCCGTTCTGCGAGCCGATACAGGCGCTGCACGACCAGCAGCTCCCGCGTATGCCATCGTGTCAGCAGAAGACGAACTTGCGCGCTTAACCGCTAGCGACACTCCTTCGCCAGTCGCTACGTCAGTTTGATAGTCGTTGTGGACCGGCATGTTTGAGCAAATCCTCAACCTGCTTGGGTGACTATTGCAACCGGAGCTTGCGTGCCACCATCGTCACGAGTGCGAGAAAACAACGGTCACCGCCTGATGCAAGCGAAGCCTGGCGGTGTATGTGCACGGAAAGGAGACCTGCCGCGCTCCTCCGGTCGGGTAACGCATCTCCCGTCCCGTAGTGGTGAGACAGAGACGCCGGCTAACAGGAAAGGCCCGGCGTAGCGCTGATGGGACACCCGCCTAATCACTCATCACGTGCCCTATCCGCCCACTTCCTTGCGGCTCACGATCCATGCATCAATTTCGCTTTCAAGCCAAGCCACCCTCCCGCCACCGATCTCCACGGGCCGCGGGAATTTCCCTGCCGCCAGATACCGGTAGACCGTGCTCGCCCCAAGACCCACACGCGGGTGCGAACCTCGCGAAGGCGAATGAGGCGCGCTTTCGCGCCTCCGTGCCCACCAATATGCTCGTTCATGACCCAGGCCCTCCTGACTGCGTCCGGACGCCACCGGACACTGCCAATCTAGCCTACCCGCAAATGCATCAAACATCCGGTCAGGAGAGTCATTCCTGGAATCAAGAGTGACCCACTCGCCGCGGATATCCCATCGATTCCCAACAGTTCCCATCAACCGTGATCAAACGGACGGTTCTTGCTCACGCGTGCGATTAGAGAAAAAGCCTCACTATTTCTTGCAGTACCGCTCTACGTTTCAGAAGCAGCCTCTCCCATAGGCACCTCGCAGTCACTTTCCATGCATGCCGGGCCGATACTCCCCGACCCCTCACGTCAACTACGCACTTCCTGCACAGTGAGCAGACCAGTCGTCCATCATCTGTCTGCGCCGCCGAAACATGTCGCCGCGACGGTACGCGGCCTCTACCCCTTGTCATCGACTGTGTGTGCCAGCGCCATCTCTGCCATTTCGTTGGGGTAGCGCGTACATTCCGCCGCCCAGTCATAGAATGTCGACCGAAAACCGTGCATCGTCACATCGGCAATTTTCATCCAGCGCAGCACCGTCAGCATCGCCATGTTGGATAGTGGCCTGCCTTTCTTCGCGCCTGGAAAACCAGATCGCCTTCCGCCTTATCGAGCAGTCCGCGCACGAGAGCAAGCGCGGGCTCAGACAGCGGAATCCGGTGCGGGCGACCGCCCTTCATTCGCTCCGCGGGGACCGTCCAGGTCGCGGCGTCAAGATCGAACTCACCGCTAATCGCTCCGATGACTTCGTTGGTCCTGGCTGCGGTCAGGGCAAGCAGTTTGAGCGCCCGCGCTGCGAGATTCTCCTGTGCCCTGAGTGCCTTCATGAACACAGCCGCCTGTGCATCGGGGGCAAAGCCGTGTAATGCCGGACCTTCCATACCTTCGTGCGTGCAGGGAAAATCTTGTCGAGATGCCCTTTCCACCGGGCCGGGTTCTCGCCTTCGTGGTACCTGTACACCGTCGCCCAGTCGAGTACCGACTCGATGCGCCCGCGCACGCGGCTTGCCGTCTCGGGCTTCCCTTCCCAGATCGGCTGTAGCACGCTCACGATGTGCGTCGTGCGATGTCACGTACCGGGAGCTTCCCGATGACCGGCGACGCATAGGTGTCCAGCGTGCTTTCCCACTGCGCCACGTGCTTTTCGTTCTTCCAGCCCGCGCGTTTGGCCCTGATGATGTAGGCGGCCGTGCATTCATCGAAGTTCTTCGTGCGTGCAAGTACCGCTGCGCATGCTTCTTGCGCCCGCTCCTCGATGGGGGCCAGCCCATTGCGGAGCTGCGTACGGCACTGCTGGGCACGCTCGCGGGCATCCGGCAAGCGACACGCCCAGCAGGCCGCCAAGACCCATTTCCCGCAGGAGTCCTGCGCGCCTGCTAGGGACACCTGAAGGTACAGTCCGCCGCCGTCGCAGTAATAGCCCGGCTTCCTCAGGCGCGCGACGCCCCGAGCGCAGAAAGACGGTAAATGGAACGCGAATTCCTCGTGATGCCTGCTTCCTTCGTACCCGTACTTTTGCTTGCGATTGATGGGTATTGAGCGGGAAAGTCCGGCACAAGAAATAATCCCGGAACATCGCGGGATGCTCCGGGAAGATCTCCTGGCGGAGACGGAGGGATTCGAACCCTCGATCCAGGTTTTAGCCCAGATGCTCCCTTAGCAGGGGAGTACCTTCAACCTCTCGGCCACGTCTCCTGCACTTTTTGTCACGAAGGAGTCAGCGCGACGGAGCGAAGATGATAGCGGGTTAGCCGCCGCGGGTCAATTTCGCGAGACAAAATTTTTCATCTCGTGAATTCCGTCGAACAGCGTTTTGCGGCAAGTTTCCCCGCTTGTTGCGACTACCACAAAAAACCGCGCTGAAAGCCACGGATTTGCGCGGCTTTCTCTATCACCTCGGTGTCACGCGTGGTCATGGGTGGTCTTGCGTTGTCACTTCGCCACGCCGTTCCCCGCGTAGCCTTCAGCCATGATCGAGTTCGAACACCTTATGCAGCGCGCGCACGGCGAGCTCGGTATATTTTTCGTCGATAAGCACCGAGATCTTGATCTCCGATGTCGAGATCATCTGGATATTGATGCCCTCTTCCGCCAGCGTCCGGAACATCGTGCTCGCAATACCCACGTGCGAGCGCATGCCCACGCCGACCACCGACACCTTCGACACCTTCGGATCGCCCCGTACCTGTTCGGCTTTCACATGCGCCTGAACCTTGTTCGTCAGGATCTCCATGGCGTGTGCGTAATCGCCGCGGCCAACTGTGAACGTGAAGTCGGTCTTACCGTCCACGCTCGTGTTCTGGATAATCATGTCGATGTGGATATTCGCATCGGCCACCGGCCAGAGGATCTGGTACGCAATGCCCGGCTTGTCGGGCACGCCCATCAAAGCAATGCGCGCTTCGTCGCGCTGAAATGCGATGCCCGAGATAACGGCCTTTTCCATGGTCTCGTCTTCTTCAAAAGTAATCAGGGTGCCCGAGTGCATTTCGGTTTCGAGCGGAATCAACGGGTCCGTCAGACTCGACAACACGCGCGTCTTGACCTGATATTTGCCGGCGAATTCCACCGAGCGGATCTGCAGCACCTTCGACCCGAGGCTCGCCATTTCCAGCATCTCTTCGAACGTCACGCGGTCCAGCCGGCGCGCTTCTTCGACCACGCGCGGGTCTGTGGTGTAGACACCGTCGACATCGGTATAGATCAGGCATTCGTCCGCCTTCAACGCCGCCGCAATCGCCACCGCCGACGTGTCCGAACCGCCGCGTCCCAGCGTGGCAATATGCCCGTCCGGATCGACGCCCTGGAAGCCCGTGACCACCACGACCTTGCCTGCGTCGAGATCGGCCAGCACGCGCGTGCCGCCGATGTCGTTGATGCGTGCTTTCGTGAACGCGCTGTCGGTCTTGATCGGCACTTGCCAGCCGGCATAGCTGACCGCTTCCAGACCTTCGGCTTGCAACGCAATCGCGAGCAGGCCGACGCTGACTTGTTCGCCGGTGGAGGCGATCATGTCGAGTTCGCGCGGGTCGGGGTGTGCGGTGATTTCGCGCGCGAGACCGAGCAGGCGATTCGTTTCGCCGGACATGGCCGACGGGACGACGACCATCTTGTGGTCGACCTTGTGCCATTTCGCCACGCGCCTGGCGACGTTCTTGATGCGCTCGACTGAGCCCATCGAAGTGCCGCCGTATTTATGTACGATGAGTGCCATTGTCGTTTTGAACAGGAGGAAAAGCCGCGCTGGCGCGCCGTTTGATGCGCCGCGTACTGCACGTGCTGCACGTGTTTCACGTATTGCATCAGAAGCCGCTTAACGAGAACACAAGCAAACTCTGGATCGGTGCGATCAACGACTTAAGCGTGACGACGAAACGCAGAGACCCCGCGCGCAAGGTTGACGCGCGAAAATGCAATTCTGGCGGCTAAAAACCCGTCTTCTGGATGGAAAAGCTGCTTGAAAGGCGTTGGGAAACCCATAAACATACCTTATCAAGGCCTAAAACACAAGTCGGAACGGGCGATTCGACGTGTTCACAGGCTGCTCGCAGGCGTTCCGCAAGAAAAATTGACCGGGATTTGTTCCCGCGCACGAAACGATGAAAAATCGGGGCAGATTGAGTTTCGCGCAGCAGAGCGGGCGCGGATGCAACGCCAGGGCGCCCCGGCTAGTCTTTCAGGCAATGACCAGATCCGGCTGCCACTCGATCCGCCTATACCCGAGCTCGCTGAGCTCGCCACTCACTTCCGTGCACGCGCGATTGACGCCGATCAACGGCACGAACAACAAGGTTTCGCCTAGAAATACCAGCGGGACGTCACGTTTCCAGCCCGGCACCCCGCGCTCCTGGAACAGTTTTTTCAGGGTCCGGCCCGGTCCGTCCGCGCTCAGACGCAAACGCTCGCCGCCCGCGCGCGAACGCGCTCCAAGCGGCGCAGCGCGCAGCGTGGCTTCGGAAATCGCGTCTTCATCGCCCGGTGCCGCTGGTTTGAACACAAACGTCCCCCGCCAATGTGGCAGACGCCAGATACTTTCGCCATCCCAGTTCAGCATGCTCGCCATGCGCGCGGGATTTGCCCCATCGTCGAGATCGGCGGGGTCCGCACTATCGCCCTTTTCCCAGAAGATCGCGTCGCGATACGCCCGCAGGCAAAACCCCGCATGATCGATACGCAACGCGTGGCCGTCGCGGGAAACGGCGGCATCGCGCAACTGCCGCAGCACCTCGCCAATACGCGCCGCCGATGCCGCCTGCAGCCCGAGCGAACACATCCAGAAACGCAGCAGGTTGATCGCGCGTTCATCGTCGAAAGCGAGTACCGCCGATAAACGCAACGCGCCCTCATCGTCACCTTGCGTCGATGCCATATCAATGCGCGCGAGTTCATCGAGCAGCCTTTGCGCCGATGCCGCATGCGCCGACGTCCGCGCAAGCGTATCACGGAAACTGGGAAAACGAACAGCGAGCGCCGGCAGCACGTCGTGACGCAGCGCGTTACGGGCATAGCGGGTATCGGCGTTGGATTCGTCGTCGATCCAATGCAGATCGCGCTCATGCGCGTAATGCTCGAGTTGTGCGCGCAACAGATGCAATAACGGCCGCACGCGCGGCGTAGATGCGCCATCGGCACGTTGCGGCGCCATCGCGGCAAGCCCTGCCATGCCTGCGCCGCGCAGCAATTGCAACAACACGGTTTCCGCCTGATCGTCGGCGTGATGGGCGAGCCAAAGCGCGCTTGCACCGTGCTCGTCGCACAGCGCGTGGAGTGCGCGATAACGCACATCCCGTGCCGCGACCTCCAGGCTCTCACCGCCTTCGCGCACCACATCAACCTGGCGCGACGCGAACCGGACACCCAGCGCTTGCGCGAATACGTGACAATGCCCGGCCCAGGCATCGGCGTTTGGACTCAAGCCGTGATGAATATGCAACGCAATGACACGCGTTTGGCCCGCGCATCGAACCGCGGCGTCGAGCAACGCGGTCGAGTCGAGACCGCCGCTGAGCGCAACGGCGATGAGGGTATGAGGAGAGACCGGCACATCGGCAAACGCCGCGCGCACCGCATCGATCACGAGGCGGCTGGCGGGAGTGTCAGTGTCGGATGTCACGGAAGTCGGCTTGTTAAGTTACCTTTAAGGCAGCCTGTCAGAGCAAGCTGCAGGGAGGGAAGCGTGAGCGCTACGCTCAAGCTTCAAGCACCCGGCAGGTTTTCCTTGAACTTGCCGTACGCCATCAGCTTGTCGAAGCGGCGCGCGCGAACGTCGAGCGCGTTTATGCCACGGAACTGGCGCAGCGTATCGGCCAATGCACGGCGCAGCAACGCGGCCATGCCTTTCGGATCGCGATGCGCGCCGCCCAGCGGTTCGTTGACGATCTTGTCGATCAGACCCAACGCCTTCAGCCGGTGCGCCGTCAAACCCAGCGCTTCGGCCGCTTCCGGTGCCTTCGCCGCGCTCTTCCACAAAATGGACGCACAGCCCTCAGGCGAAATCACCGAATAAGTTGCGAATTGCAGCATCAGCACGCTGTCGGCAACGGCAATAGCCAATGCCCCGCCTGAACCGCCCTCGCCAATAATAGTTGCGATAATCGGCGTCTTCAGTTCGGCCATCACATATAGGTTACGGCCAATTGCTTCCGATTGCCCACGCTCCTCTGCCCCAATACCAGGGTACGCGCCCGGGGTATCAATGAACGTAAAGATCGGCAAGCCGAATTTTTCCGCCAGACGCATGAGCCGCTCGGCCTTCCGATACCCCTCCGGGCGCGGCATACCGAAATTGCGCGCCGCACGCTCTTTCGTGTCGCGGCCCTTCTGCTGCCCGATCACCATGCAGGGCTGGCCGTTGAACCGCGCCAGACCGCCGACAATAGCCAGGTCGTCCGCATAAGAACGGTCGCCGTGGAGCTCGTGGAAATCGGTGAAAAGTTCGTTCACGTAGTCGAGCGTATAGGGGCGCTGCGGATGGCGCGCGATCTGCGAAACCTGCCATGGAGTCAGGTTTGCATAGAGATCTTTGGTGAGTTGCTGGCTCTTTTTCGACAGCCACTCGATTTCTTCCGAAATATCGACAGCGGGATCGTCCTGAACGAAGCGCAATTCTTCGATCTTCGCTTCGAGTTCAGTGATCGGCTGTTCGAAATCCAGAAACGTGGTCTTCATATGTTCGAATCCTAGAGCATCGGGCAGCGCGTATTCTAACTGCGCCGGCCTCACTTCATTTCGGGTCGCAAGCTATCGATTATAAGATATCAATAGTCCGCCGATTGCGACCGGACAATGCGACCGGAGGATTTTAGTGATCGGCGGGGACAGGGTAAAGGCTGCGCCACATGTACCAGGTTGCGACGGTACGCCACGGTTCCCAGTTGGCTGCGACTTCGCGCGCTTCGCTGCGGGTCACGGGTTCGCCGCTGAAATAGTTGACGCTGATGGCCTGGATCAGGCCGAGGTCGTCGAGCGGCAGGACATCGGGGCGCGACAGGTTGAAGATCAGGAACATTTCCGCTGTCCACCGACCGATGCCGCGAATCTGCGTCAACTCCGCGATCACGGCCTCATCTTGCATTGATGTCCAGCTATCCATGTGCAGCGCGCCGGAAACGAAATGCTGCGCGACATCGAGGATATATTCGGACTTCCGCTTCGATAACCCGCACGACTGCAACTTCGCCGGCCCTACCTCGATGAACTGCTGCGGCGCGAGTGTCGGGCACGCGCCCTCCACGCGTTTCCAGATAGCCTGCGCGGCTGTCACGGAAATTTGCTGGCCCACAACCGAACGCGCAAGCGTGGTGAATGGATCGTCGCGATTGATCAGATGCACCGGGCCGAACTTCGGAATCAGTTTCTTGAGGATACGGTCACGCTTGACGAGATCGGCGCAGGCCTTGTCCCAATACTCGGGACGTGCTGCTTCCGCCGACAAGCCGGGCGTCTGCACCGGCACGGTTTTCTCGGCGGTGATCGCACGCGACTTGCGGACAATCTCGCCATCGTTCTGCGGCGCGCGCACGAGTGCCTGGGGCTCGTCGGCGCTGATGTCAGTCTCGACGGCTTTCACGTCGAGCGCGCCATTGGCGTCGCCGCCCGCCTTCTTCTGCGACACTTTCGGTGCTGCTGCGCGCACCGTCTTGCGTGCGCGAACGAGACCGTTCGATTTAGCGGCGCCGTCATGTGCCACGCCATTGACCGCGCGTTTCTTCGATGCAGTCTTGCATTCTCCGTCGTGACCAGCGCCGTTGGCGAGCTTCGCCTCGGGCGTCGACACCTTCGACGTTTTCACTTGCGCCTGCCGCGCGACCTTGCTCGCGGGTGCTGCGATACTTCCGGACGCGGCTCGTTTAGCTGGCGCCTTCCTGGCCGTTGCCATCACGCCTCCTACCTGGCGAGTCGATCAAAGGGAACGAGATGCGTTTAACTGCGACGCCATTCGGTCAACCCACCCGGTCTGTCTTCAAGTGCAATCCCGGCTTCGAGCAATTCCGCGCGAATCCGGTCTGCTTCGGCATAGTTCTTTGCCTGCTTCGCAGCAACGCGAGCGGCGATCTTCATGTCTATATCGGCAGGCGTGAGGTTTTCTGCATCTTCTTTGCCACCACTATCGCGACTGCTGTGCGGCATGTCCTGAAGGAACGCTCGCGGCTCACGCTCCAACAACCCGAGCAAAAGGGCCAGTTCCTTCAATTGACGTGCGAGCACGGTGTCCTGCGAGCGATTCACTTCGCTCGCCAATTCAAATAGCACGGCGACCGCGACCGGTGTGTTGAAGTCGTCGTTCATGGCCGCGCGAAAACGTTGCGCATGCGCTTCTTTCCAGTCGAGCGGAGCAGCATCCGGCGTCACGTCTTTCAACGCTGTATACAAACGCGTGAGCGCCCCACGCGCATCTTCTATATGAACGTCGCTGTAATTGAGCGGCGAACGATAGTGTGCCCTTGCAATAAAAAAGCGCACGACTTCCGGATCGAATTTTTCGAGGACCTCGCGGATAGTAAAGAAGTTGCCCAGCGACTTCGACATCTTCTCGCTGTTGATCTGCACGAAGCCGTTGTGCATCCAGTAGTTCACGAACTGAACGCCCGTGACCGCCTCGCTCTGCGCAATTTCATTCTCGTGGTGCGGAAACTGCAGGTCCTGACCGCCACCATGAATGTCGAAACGATCACCCAGCAAGGTGCAGCCCATGGCCGAACATTCGATATGCCAGCCCGGCCGGCCGCTTCCCCAGGCCGAGTCCCAGCCGGTGTCCGGCGGCTCTCCTTCCTTCGCGCGTTTCCACAATACGAAGTCGAGCGGATCTTGCTTGGCGTCATTGGCAGCCACACGCTCGCACGCACGCAAGTCTTCGATCAACTTGCCCGACAGTTTGCCGTAGCCCTCGAACTTGAGCACCGCGTAGTTCACGTCGCCGTCTTTGCCCTGATAGGCGTAACCGTTCTGCACGAGCGTCTGGATCATGCCGAGCATCTGCGGAACGAAGTCGGTCGCACGCGGCTCGAGATCGGGACGAGCAACGCCGAGCGCATCGAGATCGTCATACATGGCCTGGATGAATCGGCCGGTCAGCGCCTTGATCGATTCACCGTTTTCCAAGGCGCGACGAATGATCTTGTCGTCGATGTCTGTGATGTTGCGCACATAAGTCACGTTGTAACCCAGCGTGCGAAGCCAACGCTGGACAATGTCGAACACGATCATCATGCGTGCGTGCCCGACATGACAATAGTCGTACACCGTGATTCCGCAGACATACATGCGCACTTCTCCGGCACGGAGCGGCACGAAAAGTTGCTTGTCACGCGCGAGCGTGTTGTAGATGCGCAATGAGTTCATAAGCGATGGTGCGTGGGCCGGGACATTCGTGTTTCGACTGCTGGCCAATGTTGTGACGACGGTTGTGACGGCGTGCTGCATGTCCGTGTTCGTTCGCATTCGTTTCCAGCTGCCGATGACAACGCGGTGCATTGTGTGCTGCTGCGGTCCATGCTACAGGTAGCAGCGGAACGAGAGCAACATCAAGAATGGCGATGAAACCAGCGACGAGAACATCAGCGATGTGGCACGTTCCAGCACGTTCAACATGTTTGACCCGGCCCGGCTTCGAACTTGAAGCGCTACGAACCGTGCGCGCCGTCGCAAGAAACATGACGGTCACGTTGCGATCAAAACGGAGGCGGCCGCGAGTGGCGTAAAGACTGTCTGGACGTTCAGCGGAACGTTGCAGACATTTTGTTAGAATGGGTCAGAGTATAACATCCAGACCATCCAGACTACTGAACCTATGAAACCTTCCAGCGGCCGTGCATCAAGCGTTGCCAAGCTCGCGGCGGCCGCCCTTGCAACCGTCACATTCGGACTTGGCGCAACGTTTTTGACGGCTACGCCTGCGCTTGCACAAGTCTCCACCGCCACCGCGGACGACACGCCTGCCATCGACCTGGCAATCTCGCAAAAGCAATGGCCGAGTGCGCTGGCTCAACTCGACGCACGCCTGAAGACCAACCCGCGCGACGTGCAGGCCAAGTTCAAGCGTGCGACGGTGCTCGCGCGTTTGAACCGGGACGACGAAGCCATTGCCGCGTTTACCGAGCTCACCCAGGCCTCCCCCGAACTGCCCGAGCCGTATAACAATCTCGCAGCGCTCTATGCCAAGAAGGGCCGCTACGACGAAGCACGCGTAGCCCTCGAAACGGCGACGAAAGCGAATCCGAGCTATGCGCTGGCCTACGAAAACTTGGGTGATCTATATCTGCGTCTCGCGAGCGAATCGTACAAGCGGGCCCAGACGCTCGGGTCGAAGAGTCCGTTGACGGCGCAACGTGTGGGTGATATCCAGAAGATCGTGTCACCGCCGCCGCGAGCTCACCCGGAAGCCGCGGCCGCATCAGGTGCCTCGCATGTACCCGCCGCTTCGGCGGCAACGGCCGCGTCTTCGTCGAGTGCAACCTCTAATGACTGGACGGGCACGACGTCCACCAACGACATGTCGTCGTCGCTTTACTCGCCGTTCGCCGGACCCAGTGTGCCACTTTCGACTACACCTTACTTCGCGCCCACGAATCCATAATCCAATAATCCGGCAGGATCGAACGTTCAGACGTCCATGCACCGGAATGGTTTGAACGTTCGGCAAGTCTTCACCCGTAGCTGCTCCAACCAGAGGATCGATTGCTCATGAAAAGTTTGTTGTTGGCGCTCGGCAGCGCTGCACTCATCGCCCAGGTGCCCGCCTTCGCCCAGCCGTCGCAGACTGCTGCTCACCCTACGGTGCTGCTCAAGACTTCACAAGGCGACATCAAGGTCGAACTGTATCCTGAGAAGGCGCCGAAAAGCGTCGCCAATTTTCTTGACTATGTGAAGTCCGGCCAGTACAACGGCACGATTTTTCATCGCGTGATTCCGGGCTTCATGATTCAGGGCGGCGGGTACACAACCAGCTTCGTCGAAAAACCCACTCGCGCCTATTCCGCTTGAAAGCAAGAACGAGCTAAAGAACACGACCGGCACGCTCGCCATGGCACGCACGAGCGATCCGAACTCGACAACATCGCAGTTCTTCATCAATACCGTCGATAACACCGGCCTCGATTACCCCAACGGCGACGGCAACGGTTATGCCGTGTTCGGCAAGGTGGTCTCGGGCATGGACATTGTGAAGAAGATCGAAGGCACGCCTACCACCACGCGCGGCCCGATGGCCGATGTGCCGCAAACGAAAGTGGTGATCGAGTCGGCCAGCGTGGTCGGCAAGTAAGCGGCACAAGAAGCCGGGGAACCAGTCGTCGCCACTCGCCTTCGTGGCGGGCTGGCATGAAGCAGGCATACGCCGTGCGCGTCGCGTATGGTCCCATCTACTCTTGAAAAGGAACGAACGGAACTCATCATGGTTGAACTGCGTACGAATCACGGCATCATCAAGATCGAGCTGAACGCGGAGAAAGCGCCCAAGTCGGTCGAAAACTTTCTGAACTACGTAAAGAAAGGTCACTACGACAACACGGTGTTCCATCGCGTGATCGACGATTTTATGATCCAGGGCGGCGGTTTTGAACCGGGCATGAAGCAAAAGCCGACGGACGCACCTATCGACAACGAAGCGAACAACGGCCTGAAGAACGAGCACGGTTCCGTCGCCATGGCGCGTACCAACGACCCGCATTCGGCCACCGCTCAGTTCTTCATAAACGTCGGTGACAATGAGTTCCTGAATCACTCGTCGCCGTCGCCGCAAGGCTGGGGTTACGCGGTATTCGGCAAGGTCGTGGACGGCCCCGACATTTTCGACAAGATCCGCAAGGTCAAGACGGGTTCGAAGGGCTTTCATCAAGACGTGCCGGTAGATGACGTCGTGATCGAAAAGGCTGTCGTCGTCGGGGAATGATCGACTCGACGCACAGCGTGATCGAAACAGCCGAAACAGCGGGCGCGAAAGATACAGCGCGCCCGCTGTTTTTCATTTCCGATCTCCATTTGAGCGACGCCATTCCGCACACCGTGGCGGCGTTCGAGCATTTCATCGAGGTAACGGCGAACGATGCCGACTCGGTGTTCATCCTCGGCGACCTGTTCGAATTCTGGGTCGGCGACGATGTGCTGGATCGAGCGGTACCCGGCCCGCGCGCCGCGTTCGCGAGGCGCATGACAGCGTTGATGCATACGCTGTCTGAACGCGGTATTGCGCTGTACGTGATGCACGGCAACCGCGATTTCCTGCTCGGCAAGCGTTTCATGCGTGCCTCGGGAGCGCTGCCGCTACCCGATCCGTTTATTATCACGGCATTCGGCACGCGCATCGTGGTGGTGCATGGCGATGCGCTCTGCACTGCAGACCCCGCTTACCAGCGCTTTCGCCGGTTTGCGCGTAACCCGATTGCGCAGCAACTATTATTCCTGAGCCTGCCGCTGAAGCTGCGTTTATCGATTGCGGAGCGCATGCGATCAACCAGCGCAGACGGCAGGATGCGTCCGACGCAGGCGAAATATGACGTGACGCGCGAAGCGGTGGCGAAGCTGTTCGCGAGCACCGGCACTCATACGATAATCCACGGCCACACGCACTTGCCCGCGCATCATCGGGAAACGGATGGCGTGCGCTGGGTCATGCCGGATTGGGAGCTGGATCACGGCGAGCCACGCGGCGGATATCTGCGCATGGACGCCGAAGGCATCCGGGCATTGCCGCTGGTTTGAATTCAGGCAAGCGTTTTCCTTCGTGCTTTCGTGCCAATGCCCGATGAAAACCCGTCGCCGTTTCAGCGCCGCGCTGCTTTGCCTTTCATTGCATCGGAAAGACGCTTTAGATCGATGACCGCGGCATTCTCGACGCCGCTGATTGCATCTATACGTGTGCCCAGTTTCTCAAGCGCCGCGACAATCTCATCCACACGATGCGCTTGCGTGGACGCGTGATCAATCAGACCGTGGATAACAAGCGACACGGGATCGTCGGCGTTCGGCGTGATGCCGTATGCGCTGAACGCTGGACGCTCAGGCAAGCCCGACTCTTTTTGCACGGGTTTGACCGTTGCCGGCATGACCACGCGCGCCGGATTGCCCACGGCCGTTCCCCCCGCCGGAACCGGCTTTACCACGACCGCGTTCGACCCGATCTTCGCGTCCGCGCCGACCGTGAATCCGCCGAGCACTTTCGTGCCAGCCCCGACGATCACGCCGCGTTCAAGCGTCGGATGCCGCTTCGCGCCACGCGCAAGTGATGTTCCGCCAAGCGTTACGCCCTGGTAGATCGTGCAATCGTCGCCAATTTCGGCCGTTTCTCCCACCACCACGCCAATCCCGTGATCGATGAACACCCGGCGCCCGAGCGTCGCGCCCGGATGGATCTCGATGCCCGTCATAAAACGCGCAAACTGCGAGACAAACCGCGCGAGCCACCGCCAGCCGGATCCCCAGCAAGCGTGCGCGATCCGGTGCAGCACAACGGCGTGAAAGCCCGGATAACACGTCACGACTTCCCAGGCATTGCGGGCGGCAGGATCGCGCTCGCGGATGGCGGCGATGTCTTCGCGGAATCGATTAAACATGGCGGTGGCTCTGTGGGTGACCGGGGTGCCGACCCCCGAATGGGCGGCTCAGCACAGATTCGGGAATCGATAGTTCGATTTCCGCAGATTGTAGGGCGGGCCGTGGAAGTTAGCTGCGATGCCCCCGCTGGCAAAACGGTCAGGGTTGCGGGCTGGTTGCGACTCCGCAGTGCAAGAGCGGCGGAACAGATGCAGCGTGCGGCTCATTTTCGTCGTTACCCGGTGCGATAAAACCATTGATGCGCTCGCAGCCGTCCTTAATCTTCAGAAGAATATGTTTGTGTTTGGCGATACCACGCAGGATATTCACCTCCTCGTGCTCCAGTCCCGAGCGTGAAAAGAGCCGCCGCAGCCGCGACATCAGTTTCTTCAGATTGGCCGGATCGAGGAAATCGAGTGCGACCAGTGCCTGTTCCAGATGCGTGTACATGCCTTCTACCTCGTCGCTGGACGCGCTGGGGCTAGCCGTCGGCGCACTGGCCGCTGCGGGAGAGACTGACGTTGCGACCGCCCGGCCGAGCAGCGCAAGCCGCAGTTCGTACGCAAGAACCTGCACCGCCTGCGCCAGATTGAGCGAGCTATAGGCCGTATTCGCCGGGATGTGTGCAAGCGCGCTACAGCGCTCGACGTCGGCATTCGATAAACCCACGCGCTCGTTGCCGAACACCAGCGCAATAGCGCCCGAATTTCCGCCGCGCTCTTGCCCCGCGAACTCGCAGGCCTTTTCCGCTGCGGCCCGTGGCGCCATCTGCGGCGGGCCGTATTCCCGCGAACGCGCCGTCAGCGCAATCGACCAATGCACGCCATTCAGGGCGTCAGCCAGTTTCGACGACTTGCGCCGACGCAAGCACGTCGTCGGTGCCGCTTGCCATCGCGATTGCTTCCGGCTTGCGCATAACAAACGCGATTTTCGGGGCGACGACCAGCCGGGAAAATCCCATTGCCTTGAGCGCGCGTGCGGCCGCGCCGACATTGCCGGGATGGCTCGGTTCGACCAGCACGAAACGGGTCGATGCAAAAGCGTCGTCCGGGCGATCCGGGGAGTTTGATGAGGGGTTCAGGTCCAAGTGGAAACGCTTGCCGGAAGGTTGAAAGAGACGTCATGGTATCGCCGTGCGGCCTATCCGGCGACATAAGCTGCGCCAAGCATGACGCGCCGGCGGCCGACTCGGGTAAAATAGCCTGTTATGTGTCCGCTGTTGGAAGCCGCTCAGGCATTATTGCAGGCATTATTGGAGGTTCAAAGAAGGCACGCGCCCCGCTCTTCTTCAATTCGTTGCCATCGACACACGTCGTTTTTGCCCGCTGGTTTGGGCCGTTTTCCGTTTGGGGTTGAGACTTCACGCCCGTGCGTGGAGCGCAGCCGCCGGCGAAAGAACTATTTTCATGCATCCGATGCTCAATATTGCTGTCAAGGCCGTTCGCCGCGCCGGACAGATCATCAACCGCGCGTCGCTGGATCTGGACCGTATCCAGGTCAGCAAAAAACAGCATAACGACTTCGTGACGGAAGTCGACAAGGCCTCCGAGGCAGCGATTATTGAAACGCTGACCACCGCCTATCCGAAACACTCCATCCTCGCCGAGGAATCCGGCGTGCAGGACAAAGATTCGGAGTTCCAGTGGATCATCGATCCGCTCGACGGCACGACCAACTTCATCCACGGCTTCCAGTATTACTGCGTCTCCATCGCGCTCGCCCACAAGGGCATCATCACGCAAGCGGTTGTGTACGACCCCACCCGCAATGACCTGTTCACCGCGTCGCGCGGCAGCGGCGCTTACCTGAACGAGCGGCGCATTCGCGTGGCAAAACTGGATCGCCTCAACGACGCGCTGGTCGGCACGGGGTTCCCGTTCCGCGACAGTGCGGGCCTTGAAGCGTATTGCAAACTCTTCTCGCAAATGACCGAAGCCTGTGCCGGCTTGCGCCGCCCTGGCGCCGCCGCGCTGGATCTGGCGAATGTGGCCGCAGGCCGGCTCGATGCGTTCTTCGAGCAAGGTATCAGCGCTTGGGACGTGGCGGCGGGCAGCCTGCTGATCACCGAAGCAGGCGGGCTGGTAGGCAACTACACGGGCGAATCGGATTTCCTGCACAAAAGCGAGATCGTCGCGGGCAACCCGAAGGTCTATGCGCAGATGATCAAAATCCTCGATCCGTTCACCACTACGCGCCAAAGCGCGTAACGCTCGGAAAAGGCGGCTGCAGCCGCCTTTTTTATTTGAGCGCGTGGCCCCCCCGCGCCAAGCTCCGTACGTACGGTCACGGCGGCTCCGTGCCGCCTTGGGAAGCCTCCCGGAACGCTCTGCGACCGTCCGGCTAACGTTTGCCCGCGCAATCCTGCGCGCCGCCGCCGGCTCCGCTAAAGTGTCCGGCTCGCCGTCCGCGGCATTCCACACTCTTTCTGCCGCCGTTGCTCTCTGTCTAATGAAAAAAGGCTTCTATACGATCATTGCCGCGCAGTTCGTTTCGTCGCTCGCCAACAACGCGCTGCTGATCGCCACCATAGCGATGTTGTCAGTGATGCATTCCGCGTCGTGGGTCACGCCGCTGTTGCAGATTTTCTTCACGGTCTCGTACGTGCTGCTTGCGCCGTTCGTGGAAGCGTTCGCTGATTCCATCCAGAAACGCCATGTCATGTTCGTCTCCAACGCGCTGAAAGCAGGGGGTTGCGCGCTGATGATCCTTGGCGTGCACCCCATGATTGCGTACGGCGTGGTCGGCCTCGGCGCCGCCGCCTATTCACCGGCGAAATACGGCATCCTCACCGAGCTCCTGCCGCCCGACGCTCATACACCGGCCAATGCATGGCTGGAATCGGCGACAGTCGGATCGACGATTCTCGGCACGGTGATCGGTGGTGCGCTGGTCAGCCAATACGTTCAGCACTTTGTGAGCGGCGCGCATCTGGTGCTGATCCGCTCGGCAACCGACGCCGCCATGTTCGCCGTCATGGTCGTTTATGCCGCGGCCGCGCTGATCAATATCGGCATTCCCGATACCGGTGCGCGATACCCTAACCAGCTGAAGGAGCCGTCGAAGCTCGTCGGCGATTTCACCCATGCATTCAAGGTGTTGTGGGGCGACAAGCTGGCGCAGATCGCATTGTGGGTCACGCGACCTTGCTGTGGGGCGCAGCGGTCACGTTACAACTGTTGGTGCTCAAATGGGCAGCGGCGAACTGGGCTTGTCGTTGTCGAAGGCGGCGGCGTTGCAGGGCGTGACGGGGCTCGGTATTGCAATCGGCGCGAGTGCCGCCACCACGTGGGTGCCGTTGCGCAGTTCGCTCAAGGTCCTGCCGATCGGTGTGGTGACGGGTGCAGTTGGCTGTCGGCATGGCGTTCTACAACAAGGACCTGTTTCCGGTAGGTTCCGGCGTGCAGATTGGCCCGCTGTTCGCGCCGCTTTTTATATTCTGGGACGTATCCGCTGATGATTTTGCTGGGTGCGCTGTCGGGCTTTTTCATCGTGCCGATGAACGCCATCCTGCAGCATCGTGGTGCGACACTGCTGTCCGCCGGGGCTTCCGTCGCGGGTCAGAATTTCAACCAGAACCTCGCCGTTTTGTCGATGCTCGGCGCGTACGCGCTCTTGCTGACGACCAACCTCCCAGTGGGGATTATCGTGGTGTTCGGCGTGTTTATCTGCCTGATGATGGATGTGGCTTGCCATGCGGCGCCATATACGCAATGAGCGGACAGTGGATTGGGGCGTGGTGGTTCAGGAGTGACGAGGCTCAGGTTGCGGGAATGAAATCTGCTGCACGTTTTACTGGCCGGCAAGAAGTCGCGCTCCTCGCAAGCGCGTGGGTTGAAAGAAAGAAGGAAGGGAAGGAACACATAAACGAACGAACCAAACTTCAAAGGAGTTGCAAATGGGTCTATGCAAGGGCTATCCACTTAGGCCCCAATTTTCACATGCTGAGATTTCAGGTCTCGCGCGGAGATTTCGTCGCGATCTGGGCGGTAGGTGTAATCGGGTCTGCCTGAAC
>CALNPU010000073.1 GCA_940588625.1 uncultured Caballeronia sp. | reverse complement strand
TGTGCCGGTATCGACTTAAACTAACCAGCACTAACCAGCCTCCACCTAACCAGCCTCCACGATTCCCGGGCGGTTCACATCGTGCCTTAACCGAGTTTCATATTGTGTCAAGGTGGATGCGGCACACGAGTTCGGGCACGCTTTGGGGTTTCAAAATGAACAAACTCGTCCCGATAGTCCCGATTGGTGCATCGACTGGGCAGCCTATGCCACCGAGTTCTACAAGATGGACACAACGGTCGGTGCTTGGGACCTCGAGTCGATCATGAATTATTTTGGCCAAGGAGAAGTAGTAAGCCCGACAGACATCGAAATGGTTCAGCAGTTTTACGGCAAACCAAGCGACGTGCTGTATTACATGACAAAACAGAAAGGCCCCTCACAAGAAATAAGCGCGTACGACATCGTGACGCAGAAAGAAATAGGGGCAATTCCGCTTCCAGCTAACTCGCAGTCCCTGATAAATCGGGTTATTGCAAGCCCCGACGGTAAGCGCGTATACGTACTTAATTCTGATCAGTACAGCAGTGAAGTCGCGGCCATCGATACGGACACCAACACTATTGCTTACGTGCGTGCAAACAAACCGGCAATCTTAATTGATCAATTGGAAGTTTCGCCCGACAGCAAAACGTTGTATCTCCTGAGCAAAACCAAGTCGTCAGTCAGTCAGTCATTCTGTGGAGTGCCCAAGCGGGTGATGCGTTGGGCAACATAAGCGTATCGGGTCCGCCGGATGCATGGCTATACCGAGGAGTAGCTTGGATGGCAAAACCCCAGTCTGACAACGACAGTGTTTATTTGCTAATGGCATATGACGCAGATCCGGAAACCGAGATTTATGCTGTTTCGCAGCTCAGCGTTTCCCAGCGTAAACAGGTTCGTGTTATCACAGCAGGCCCGACCGAGGCGTTTTCTGGAGCAATTGGCATCAACTTAGCTTTTTCAACTGACGATAAAACGATCTATTACCCAACGAAATCGGCAGAAACAGTTGAGTTGGGTGGCCTGAGCGCGCTGGATTTGGCATCCGGAAAAATCAGTACGCTCGTGTCGTTCAAGACGCCGACTACAGTCATCGACCTGATCGCTTTGGACGGAATCCTCTTATATTCGAATTCGAAGAAAGGTAATACCCCTGGATTGGTAGATCTTAATGCGGGTACCGTGGATTTCATCGAGATACCATCTAATTAGTTCGCCCTTAAACGCGCGTCAATAAAGGCGCTGGCGATTGTTCAGGGCGAACTAATTACTTGACGGTAAATGGTTACAATTATTGGGTGGCGACGAGTATCAAAACAATTTTTCATCGCCCATAACGACTTTTTGGCAGTCGACTCTGGAGAACAAGGGGACCTACTCAGGCAAAGCGCTTGACATAAAATGGGGCTATGTCGCTGGTAGTCTTTCTAACCCAATGGCCTTTGCGAAGGCTCATTAACTCTTAGCTGGAATTTGAAGAATGAATAGACGCTGCCGCGACCTTTCGGTCGCGGCAGCGTCTATGGTAATAACCTAGCTACGGGAAGTCTTGCACACTCTCACCAAAATTTGACATTATTTTCTTGTCAGTGTTCGGTTAATACTGTTTGGGAGGCAGTTGATCGATTGGGAGCAAAACGGAGTAGATATATTTTTTGCTGAACCCCTGCTTTAAAAAGCAGGTACATTTGGTGCCAACGCGACGAATCCCCGCAAAAAAGCGGCATGCCCTTACAGTCATGTCGTTTTTCATTGGTTGACCCAAAAAAGATTAATGCATCGTCAACTGAATCCCCGATTGCACCATCAACTCTACATGCGCCGTCGAATGCTCATAGACGTCGTAAGTCACGCCGCCAATCTTCGCTTCAACCTGCTGCTCCCACTCACCGTCGGCGATTCCCGCGACACGAGTATTCGATAACTTCACCGAATCGCCAGCGTTGCCGTTCACCATTAGCTGCTGTTTGCCATCGATACGGAAAAGATCCGTCTCCCCGAGATTCAGCACATCGATCATCGCGATTTTCAGCGTGTTGTGTTGGCCCCCGAGATCGATTTTTCGATGCCCGTGATGGTAGAGCCGATCGTTTTTCTGGTGAGCGAAGTCAAATCAATCAGTTGATGATCGCTCGCCATTGCAATGGTGTTGGCGTGTTGGCGCTCGCACTGCCATGGATATGCACGCCTCGGTCGGACGCGTCGAAAAGTGCTGCGCTTTCTCCCGTCGACGTCATCGTCACCCAACGGTCTGTTTGTCCCGGCAGGGAGTTGAGCGTGTGCTTGTCCAGAATCGTGAGCATGTTGTCCGAGCCGTTGTGTGCCGAGATATTCGTTTGCCCTTTGCCAATTGTGATGGGCACTTCACCACCAGATCTATCGGAGCCTGAATTCGAACCGATCATGATCGATGCTTTCCCCGCGTCTACTGACCTTGTATCCCGCCCGCCTACGTCGCCGAAGGAAAATGACACGCCCTCACTCGAAAGATGACCGTCCGAGGAAAGCGGCATGAGTTGGCGTAAACCGTCGTTCCAACCAGGCGATATGCGCGGATCGATTGTCGGGAATTCCGTCACCGGAAGCAGCGAGGAATGGGCTGCGTTGTTAAGCGGCGAACCCGTTTGGTCAATGCCAATCGTGTCGGGGCCGTTCGCCCAGATGGGCTGAGTTCCAGCGCTCGTTCCGTAGGAAACAGATGAGGCAAGATCACTGTATGCCAACGGGTCCAGCGCCTGCAGCGAAGCCCCATGGTCTGTAGCTGGGTTTAATAGACCGCCAAGCGGGAAATTAGTTTGACCTGAGTCAATGGCGACGGGTCTGTTATTCCAGACGGGCTGGGCTCCAATGGCAGTTCCCATAGCAAGAGCTGATGCAGGCTCGTTGCTTACCGACGGATCCAGGGGTGCCAGCGAGGACCCGTGATCTGCAGCTAGACTGAGTACGTCGATAACGTTACGCGCCAAATCTCTTTGACCATGGTCAATTGCGCTTGGTCCGTTAATCCTGATCGAACCCGCTTCACTGGGAAAACCCGCGCTCCCAGAACCTATCGCAACCGATAAAACCCCGACGTCCAACGACCGTGCTTTTGACATGTTTGCCCCATTTTAATTGTTGTAGATGGGCGATGCATATGCATTTACGCAGAATCTACCGCCCGATGAAGACTCTCTGCGATTTCTCCAAAATCGCAGAGAGTCTCACGGACGATTCTGAATAGTGAAACTGAAAGGAGATACCAGAAAACTTCTATTTATCGGAGGAGTTTTCCGTGTAGTTGATGTTTACGTCGTGCGAGCCTACCGGCTCACCACCCGCTTAGGCACGCTCAGCGCGAGCAACCCGCCCAGCACCATGAACGCGGCGAGCATATACATGCCGCTGGCATTCGATGCCGTCACTTGCTTCAACCATCCCACGAGGTAAGGACTTAAGAACCCAGCCAGATTCCCCAGCGAGTTGATCCATTGCAATCCCGGCCGCAGCACCCATCCCAGCCAAGAACGCCGTCGGCAAACTCCAGAACAACGGCAGGGTGGTGAGAATGTCCATCGTAGCCAAGGTGAGGCCAAGCATTGCCATCGTCGTATTCGTCGACCACACAACCGACACCACCAGCCCCAACGCCCCCACAGCCGCAGGAATGGCGATTGCCACCTCCGCTCGCCTCTTTTATCGGCACTGCGCGCAACGAGCAGCATGCCAATCACCGCCGCACCAAACGGAATGGCGGACAACAAGCCGATGGTCAGCGCATCCGTCACCCCGCCCGCTCTTCAGCACCTCAAGCACGGGCATATCGACTTTCTCGACGTTGTCCTTAGCTATATTTCGCTCGAGCAATTCACGCTCCTCAACCGTGAGCCACTTCGCTTTCGCAATCCGGTCGTCCATGAAAATGAACACGACGATCCTGACCACGATCGATGGAATGCCTTCCAGCAGGAACAGCCATTGCCATGCGTGCCAGCTGTTGACGCCACATCGAAGTTCTTCATGATCCAGCCGGACACCGGCTTGCCGATCAACCCCGATAACGCGATCGCGGTCATGAACAATGTTGTCATGCGCCCGCGACGTTCTGCTGGAAACCAGTACCGTTCTGCTGGAAACCAGTACGTGAGGTAGAGAATGATGCCGGGGAAAAATCCCGCTTCGGCCATACCCAGAATGAAGCGCATCACATAGAACATGGTGGGCGTGGTGATGAACATCGTGAGGGTGGAAACGATGCCTCACGTGATCATGATCCGCGCGATCCACACGCGCGCGCCGACCTTGTGCAGGATGACGTTGCTGGGAGTTTCGAAGATGAAATAACCGAAGAAAAGATGCCTGCGCCGAAGCCATAAACAGCATCGCTCAGACCAAGATCAGTCGACATTTGCAGCTTCGCGAAGCCCACGTTCACACGATCCAGATATGCCACCACATAGCAGATCAGCAGCAACGGCGAGAGCCGCCACGCAACCTTGCGATACGTCGCAGCTTCGAACGCGGAGGGCGGCGTGCCCGCGCCCGGTCGATGCAAGTCATCCACAGTACTAGCCATTTCGTCTCCTGACTATTTTTATCGATGGAAAAACGTGCTGTTGGATTCTAGCTCCTCGCTATAAACCACAACCGTCTGTTTTATATGGGGAAAACACCGATCGAGCGCATCCGGCGGCAATTATCGGATGCGCCTCTGGCAAGCACGTCAGACGCAGCGCCCACCGTCCACTTCCAGCGCGACACCGGTGATGAATTTGGCGTCATCGGAGGCAAGATAGAGCGCCGCGTTCGCAATATCTTGGGGAGTCGAAAGCCGTCCGAGCGGAATAGTTGCGAGGAACCTCTGACAGTTCGCGGACGTGTCTTCCATGCCCATGAACTCCGACAGCGAACCCGTTTCGCCCATCACCGGGTTGATGCAATTGACGCGTATTCGATCCGGCCCAAGCTCAACAGCTAATGCCTTGCTCGCGATAATTACCGATGTCTTGCTGCCGTTGTACCAAACCAGACCGGGCCGCGGCCGCACGCCTGCCGTCGATGCCACGTTCATGAACGACCCGCCGCCGACCTTGCGGAAGTACGGCACGAATTGCGCGACGCTGAAGTACAGGCTCTTCACATTCACCGCATAAACGCGATCGAATTCCGCTTCGCTGACTTTCATCACTAGCTTGTTCCGATGCGTCGTGCCCGCGTTGTTCACCACGACCTGCACACTGCCAAAGTCTTCGATGCCGCCATCGAAGACTTTGGCAGTCGGCTTGCTTCGTCACATCCCCGGGTACCGCGATCACCTTGCCGCCGCTCACCGCAATCTCACTTGCCACGCGCTCGGCTGCCACGACGTTCGCGCCTTCGCGCGCAAATGTCTTCGCAATCCCTTCCCCGAATCCCGATCCGCCGCCGGTCACAATCGCGGTCTTGCCTTGCAGTCTAATCGTCTCGAGTCCGATGCAAAATGATTACCATTTAGCCATGCTTGATGGCGATGGTTTTGAGCACCGTGAACCCATACAGCGCTTCGAAGCCTTTTTCGCGGCCGTGGTCCGAATGTTTGACGCCGCCAAACGGCAATTCCACGCCGCCGCCCGCGCCGTAGTTGTTGATGAACACTTACCCCGAACGCACCTTGCGGGCAATGCGCATCTGCCAGCCGCCATCGCGTGTCCAGATTGCCCCCAACCAGCCCGAAGTCCGTACCGTTGGTGAGCTTCAGCGCTTCAGCTTCGTCATCGAAGGGCATCGCGCATAGCACCGGACCGAACACTTCTTCGCGAGCCAGACGATGCGCCGGCGGGACATCGCGCAGGAGTGTCGCGCCTGGTGAAAGCCTGCTTCGGGCGCTTCAGCAATCACTTCCCCGTGGGCGGTCATCGCGATGCCGTCGTGCTGGGCATCGGAGAGAAAATCCCACACGCGTTGCTGCTGCTTCGCGCTGATGAGCGGACCGCAATCGAGATCTAGTTTGCTCGGGCCAACCTTCAACGCGCTGAACGCCTAGCTCAGGCGCTCAAGCAACGGTTCATACGCTGATCGTTCGATCAGCACGCGGCTGCCCGCCGAGCACGTCTGCCCGGCGTTCTGCACAATCGCCGAGACGAGCACGGGCAGGGCGTCGTCGAAGTCGGCATCGGCGAAAACGATCTGCGGCGACTTGCCGCCTAGTTCGAGCGTGACGGGAACGTGGTTATCGGCGGCCATCTTGACCACTGCCGCGCTCGTTGCCGGCGATCCCGTGAACGAGATGTGATCAATGCCCGGATGCCGCGCGAGCGCTGCGCCCGCTTCGTAGCCATACCCCGTGACGATATTCAGCGCGCCTTCCGGCAACCCCGCTTCGGCGGTGAGTTCGGTAATGCGCAGTATCGGTAAGCACGCGTTGTCGGCGGCGAGTGCCGCGCCGACGCTACGCCCAAAATTTGCAGCGGGTAATTCCACGGCACGATATGCCCGGTTACGCCATGCGGTTCGCGGATGGTAAGGACGGTGAAGCCGGATTGATAGGGCAGCGTTTCGCCATGGAGCTTGTCGGCGGCGCCCGCGTAGAACTCGAAATAGCGGGCGATGCCGACCGCGTCCGCATGCGCTTGTTTCAGGGGTTTGCCGGTGTCGCGCGCTTCGAGATGCGCCAGTTCGTCCTGATGGGCAGCGATGATCATCGAAAGACGGTACAGCACAGCACGCTCCCGTGATCGGCGGCGCTCGCCTGGCCCCACGGACCTTCGTAAGCGCGGCACGCTGCCTGGACGGCGCGGTCGATATCGACTGCATTGCCGCGCCCGAGTTGCGCGAAGACCTGACCGTCGGAAGGATCGATGACGGGAATGGTGTCGTGGCTTGCCGCCACTACCCACTGGTTGCCGATGAAATGCTTTGCCTCTTCCATGCCTGACTCCTGTCTCTGTGGCGGTTGTTAGGGGGTGCGCCGTCGCGTGATTTTATTGCGCGGCGCTTCATTTGCTTTCGTTTGTCTTCATTCGTGCTCTCGGACGCAATGCCGACAGCCTATTTTGCGCCGTTTTCCAGGCTCGCCGCTGGCAACGGAGCGCACCCCTCGATTGGCTATAATGATGTAATTGCGCTGTTTCATGGGCGAACGCTGCGCCTCGACGTCGCGTTGCAGTCAGGACATTCGCGCTTCACGTATATTGTCGCAATGCAGCAAAAACGCGGCGTTAGCGCGTACAGAATTCGTTTATCTCCGACACTGAATTTCCACTTTGAAGAGAGTGCATATGAGTTTTAACAACGTACCCGCAGGCAAGGATTTTCCGCAGGACTTCAACGTGATCATCGAGATCCCGGCGCAAAGCGATCCGGTGAAGTACGAAGCGGACAAGGACATGGGCCTGCTCGTGGTCGACCGCTTCATTGGGACGGGCATGCGCTACCCGGCGAACTACGGTTTCATTCCACAGACGCTGTCCGGCGACGGCGATCCGGTGGACGTGCTTGTGATCACGCCGTTCCCGCTGCTGGCCGGCTCGGTGGTTCGCGCACGGGCGTTGGGCATGTTGCAGATGACCGATGAGTCGGGCGTCGATGCCAAGCTGGTGGCGGTCGCTCACGACAAGATCTGCCCGATGACGGCGCACATGAAGACTGTCGATGACGTTCCGGAATACCTGAAGGACCAGATCAAGCATTTCTTCGAACAGTACAAGGTTCTGGAGAAGGGCAAGTGGGTGAAGGTCGAAGGCTGGCAGGGCGTAGAAGCTGCCCACAAGGAAATCACGGACGGCGTGGCTAACTTCAAGAAGTAAGCTTGCCCGGATTGTTAAAAAGGCGCCCGGTCTTGCCTGAAGGCAAGACCGGGCGCTTTTTGGGGCCGGCATCGCGCCGCTCAGCGGCAGCGCACTATTAGTCAGCAGGCGTTTCTTCGGCCTCAACCGGCATAACCGCGTCCAACGTCAATTATTCTCATTCTCCCGCGACCAGCGCCCATTTGCGCGCCGGCGCTAGCCGCTTCACCCGATATTCCGCTCGCGAAGCCTCCGCGCGGCCGCTCGGTTCAAACGAAGCGCGCACGGCCACCGGCTTATGTGAGCGCACACCACGCGCCCGCACCGCTGACGTGCTTTGCGAACCGCGCTTCTACATCGGTAGCAATCCCGGTATAGAGACTTCCGTCGGTGCATTTGATGAGGTACAGGAACCAGAGCATGAGAAAGCGTGGGAAAAGCCAAAAGCCGTAATGCCGCGCATTATCTCTCAAGCCTTGCCCACGAACCCCTCTCGAACAAAATCCTGCGACTTCGGCGAGAATAACTGTTCCGCGCTGCACCAAGCGCCCTGCAGTCAGCTCGAACGAGCCCGAAGCGAGGTAAGTCTGTTGAACCGCAAGGTCGAAATACATGTGGTCGATTTGCTCGATTCCGTGACCCCGGAGGAATGGAACCGTCTCGCCGGCGACAATCCATTCGTCCGGTACGAATTCCTGTCGGCGTTGCAGGACACGGGCTGCGCGGTCGCCCGCACCGGCTGGCGTCCGCATTTCCTGCTGCTCAAGCGTGACGGCAAGCTAACCGGCGCCATGCCGCTGTACCTCAAGAAGCATTCTCGCGGCGAGTACGTCTTCGATCACGCCTGGGCCGACGCCTTCGAGAAAAATGGCCTTAAGTACTATCCGAAGGGATTATCGGCGGTACCGTTTTCTCCGGTGACCGGGCCGCGCCTGATCGCTGCCACGCACGAAGAGCGCGTGATGCTCGCCCGCGGCGCGATCGAGTTGACCAAGCAGTTGGAGATCTCGTCGCTACACGTGCTGTTTCCGCAAGAGCAGGATCTCGAAGCTCTAACCGAAGCCGGCTACATGTTGCGCGAAGGCGTGCAGTTTCACTGGGAGAACGCACCCAGCGCCCCCGGCGGCTACGACAGCTTCGACGCATTCCTCGCCACCATGAGCCACGACAAGCGCAAGAAGGTGAAGCAGGATCGTCGACGCGTAGTCGATGCCGGCGTCACCTACACGTGGCTGCGCGGTGCAGAAATAGACGAGGAAGCCCTCGATTTCTTCTACGCGTGTTATGAAAATACCTATCGCGAGCACTGGAATCCGCCTTATCTTTCGCGCGAATTCTTCGGCCGGATCCACGCGGCCGCGCCCGACAGCGTCTTGCTTGTAATCGCCGAAGCGGATGGCCAGCGGCTCGCGTGCGCACTGAACATGATTGGCGACGACGTGATGTTCGGGCGCTACTGGGGAACGAAGGAATTCATCTCGGGCCTGCATTTTGAAACCTGCTACATGCAGGGAATCCAGTATTGCATCGAGAACGGGCTGGCTCGTTTCGAAGGCGGCGCGCAGGGTGTGCACAAGATGTCACGCGGCATGTTGCCCACGCCCACGTGGTCCGCGCATTGGGTGGCGGACCCGCGGTTCGCGCACGCGATCAGTGAGTTCCTCGATGAAGAAACGGCGGCGATGGACCAGCATATCCAGGAACTGGAAGCGCATACGCCCTTCAGGAAGAAGGCATAGGGCGGGGCGCCTGGAGCGCTCGAAACCTGACCGGATGGCTAACGCTTGACCCAATAGACGCCCGGAAACTGCAACTCGACTTATCACCATGTCGAAATGCTTTCGCTTTCACAGCGATAACCCTTAACCCGTTATGCGCCGGAACAGGATCCCCGAATGCGGGGCATCGTATGGACAAGCTCAAGATGAAAAACCGATTCTTCAATCTCTACAGCCACGATTTCGCTCGTGTGGCGGTAGGCGTGCCCCGTTGCCGTGTAGCCGATCCGGCGTTCAATGCAGCCGAAACCATCGACCTAGCGAAGCAGGCGGCGACGAACGGCGCGGTGCTGGTCGCGTTCCCGGAGCTTGGGCTGCCGGCCTATACTTGCGACGACCTCTTTCACCAACGGGCCTTGCTCGATGCCTGCGAAGAGACGCTGGCGTCCGTCGTGGCGGCGTCGAAGAACCTCTCCATTGCGATGATCGTGGGCATGCCGCTGCGCGTCGACCATACGCTCTTCAACTGCGCGGTGGTGGTCGCGGACGGGAAGGTCCAGGGCGTCGTGCCGAAAAGTTATCTGCCGAACTACGGCGAGTTCTACGAAGCGCGCCAGTTCAGCGCGGCTGAGAACGCATCGACTGATCGGGTCACTTTGCTGGGCGCTGAAGTGCCGTTTGGATCGTCGCTCCTGTTCGAAATTGCCGACATGCCACTATTCCGCTTTCACGTGGAAATTTGTGAGGACGTGTGGGTACCGGTGCCGCCTTCGTCGTTCGCGGCGCTCGCGGGCGCGACAGTGCTGGTAAACCTGTCGGCGTCGAACGTGGTGGTCGGGAAGTCAAGTTACCGGCATCAACTGGTCAGCCAGCAGTCCGCCCGGTGCCTTTCGGCGTATTTGTACACATCAGCGGGAAGGGGCGAGTCGACCACGGACCTGGCGTGGGACGGGCAGGCGGTGATCTACGAAAACGGCGAACTGCTCGCGGAATCCGAGCGCTTCCTGGACACCTCGCATCTTGTTTTCGCCGACGTCGATCTCGAGCGGCTCTCGCGTGAGCGCATGCACCAGACCACGTTCGGCCAGTCGGTGCGTCGACATGCCGACGAGGTATCGAAGTTCGAAACGGTGCGCTTCAATCTCGATCTGCCGATTAACCGCGCATTACCACTGAACCGCGTCGTGGAGCGTTTCCCTTACGTTCCGTCCGATCCAAAGCTCCGCGACGAACATTGCAACGAGGTCTACAACATCCAGGTGCAGGCGCTGGTGCAGCGGCTTTCGGCCAGCGGTATATCGAAGGTCGTGATCGGCATTTCGGGCGGCCTGGATTCAACTCATGCACTGCTTGTCTGCGCGAAGGCCATGGACCGGCTGAAGCTGCCGCGCACGAATATTCTAGGTGTCACCATGCCCGGTTTCGCCACCAGCGACCGGACGCTTCTGCAGGCGTGCCAACTGATGGAGATTGTCGGCTGTTCAGCGAGCGAGATCGACATCCGGCTAAACTGCGAGCAGATGCTGAAAGATCTCGGCCACCCGTATGCGTCGGGCAAGGAGGAATACGACATCACGTTCGAGAACGTGCAGGCCGGCGAGCGCACGAACCATCTGTTCCGGCTCGCGAACTTCAAGGGTGCGATCGTGATCGGTACCGGCGACCTGAGCGAACTCGCGCTTGGCTGGTGCACGTATGGCGTGGGCGATCACATGTCGCACTACAATGTCAACGCCAGCGTCCCGAAAACGCTGATCACGCACCTGGTCCGGTGGGTCGCGGAAACCAGGCAGATCGGCAATTCGGGTTCGGATGTTCTCGTCAACATCCTGAATACGGACATCAGCCCGGAACTCGTTCCCGGTAAATCAAACGGCAATCCGGAACAAAAAACCGAAAGCGTCATCGGACCGTACGAGCTGCAGGATTTCAACCTGTACTACACGCTGCGTTTTGGGTTTGTACCGTCGAAAGTGGCATTCCTGGAGTACACCGCCTGGAAAGACCGTGACGCGGGCGACTGGCCGGAAGGCGCGCATGTTGCGCGAAACGAGTACGCGTTGCCGGCCATCAAGCACAACCTGGGGATTTTCCTCGACCGGTTTTTCCGGACCAGCCAATTCAAGCGGTCCTGCGTGCCGAATGCGCCGAAAGTCGGGTCCGGCGGTTCGTTGTCGCCGCGCGGCGACTGGCGTGCGCCGAGCGATTCGGAATCAGTCGTCTGGATGAACAATTTGAAGAATATTCCGGCGGAATGAGGGGTTTGCACCATATCTGCGCGTAAATGCGCCGATAACGGCGTGATCCCGATGCTATGGCGCGAGTTCTCTGCGGTTAACCTGTGAAAACGCAGCTAGAATCAAACTATCGATTCCTAAATCCTTGCTTATCCGCACAATTCTAGAAGAGGCGCGCCATGAAAAGCATCACCGCAGTCATCAAACCGTTCAAGCTCGACGAAGTCCGTGAAGCACTCGCCGGGGCCGGGCTCACCGGTCTGACTGTAACCGAAGTCAAGGGCTTCGGGCGGCAAAAGGGCCACACGGAGCTGTATCGCGGCGCGGAATACGTGGTCGACTTCCTCCCGAAGGTGAAGATCGACGTGGTCGTGGCCGACTCGCAGACGGATCAGGTTATTGACGCCATCATTGGTGCGGCTCGCACCGGCAAGATCGGTGACGGAAAGATCTTCGTGACCGACGTCGAACGCGTCATCCGCATTCGCACGGGCGAAGAAGACGAAGCGGCTGTCTAAGCCCGTTTGTCCGAAGCTGGCCCGATCTCGTGTCAGGCCGGTCGGTATGTGGTTTTCGCAGTTCCTTGGCGACCGCGTGTTTTACCGTGACCAGCGCTGTCTGGTGGAGTCTCGCGCTCTGCCCCCTCGTCTGACCGTTTCCGTCACCAATGTAAAAAACCATTGCGGTACTATCAGCATCTGTGTGTGCTTTTTGTAAGGATTTGTGGATGCATCACGTGATCGGCTTCATTCAGGATCTAGCGGTAATCATGGCGATTGCGGGCGTCGTCACGGTGTTGTTTCACCGTCTGAAGCAGCCGGTCGTGTTGGGGTACATAGCGGCGGGCGTGATTATCGGGCCGTACACACCGCCGTTCCAGCTTATCCACGACGAAGCCACCATCCAGACGCTCGGCGAGCTCGGCGTGGTATTCCTGATGTTTTCCCTCGGGCTCGAATTTAGCCTGAAGAAGCTGTTCAAGGTCGGCGCGACGGCGTTTGTCGCCGCGGCTTTAGAGATCGTGCTGATGATCTGGATCGGCTATGAAATCGGGCAGTGGTTCGGCTGGAATGCAATGGACTCGCTGTTCCTCGGCGCCATGCTTGCCATTTCGTCGACAACGATCATCGTCAAGGCGCTTTCCGAACCCGGCATGAAGGGCGAGCCGTTCGCGCAACTGATCTTCGGCATTTTGATCGTCGAGGACATCCTGGCCATCGCCATGCTCGTGCTGCTCTCGGGTATTGCGCAGAGGGGTTCCGTCTCGGCGGGTGTGGCGTTTATCACGCTGAGCAATTTGCTGCTGTTCATGACCGTGTCGATGGTAGTTGGCATCCTGATCGTGCCACGCGCGCTCGACTATGTGGCAAAGGCCAAAAGCGACGAAATGCTGCTCGTCACCGTACTCGGTTTTTGTTTCGGCTTCTGCCTGCTGGTCGTGAAGCTCGACTACAGCATCGCGCTTGGTGCGTTCCTGATTGGCGCGATCATGGCCGAATCGCGCAACCTGCAGCGCATCGAACACTTGATCGCGCCGGTGCGCGACATGTTCTCCGCGATCTTTTTCGTGACCATCGGTCTGATGCTGAACCCGGCGGTGCTGGTGGATTACTGGTGGCCGATCACGGTGATTACGGTCGCTGTCGTGGTCGGCAAGATCGTGTCGTGCGGGCTTGGCACCTTCCTCGCGGGCAGGGACGGGCGCACGTCAATGCGCGTTGGCATGAGCGTCACGCAGATCGGCGAGTTCTCGTTCATCATCGCTTCGCTGGGGTTGTCGCTGAAAGTGACCAGCAGCTTCCTGTACCTGATCGCCGTCGCGGTTTCCGCGTTGACCACGCTATTCACGCCATACCTGATCAAGGCCGCGGATCCGATCACACGCCGCATCGCCCGCTCAATGCCTCTTCCTGTCGCGAACACCTTGGGCCTCTATTCGCAATGGCTCACGAGCCTTTCGCCCGACACCGGCTGCCCGACGCTATTCAGCATGACTCGGCGGATCGTGGTGCAGATCGCGGTGAATCTTGCGCTGGTGGCCGCCATCTTCCTTACTGCGTCCTACGCGGCGCTGTTTGCCACCGAATATCTGTCGCGCTGGTTGCCCACCAACGATGCCCAGCGCGTTGCGCTCTGGAGCGTGGCGTTGCTGGTATCCATGCCGTTCCTGGTTGCGGTGTATCGCAAACTGGGGTCGCTCGCACTGATGTTCGCGGAAGTGAGCGTGCAGCCCGCGAAGGCGGGGCGTTTCACGCGCGCATTGCGATCCGCCATTTCCGGGTTGATCCCGATTCTTGCGATGTTCGGCGTTTTCCTGCTGGTGACGGTGCTCTCGGGCGGCATCTTGCCGCCGTTCGGCTTGATGATCGCGGTACTCGTCTGCGCTGCGTTATTGCTCACGGTATTGTGGCGCTGGTGCGTCAAAATCCACGCAACGATGCAGATCGCTTTGCGAGAAACATTTGAAGAGCCGAGAGATCATCCTTGAGCATGAAACCTTTATTTTCCCCGATAATGTGAGCAATTGTTTGATGGTTTGTCGCCCCCGGACCAGAGGCGGATAATTAAACTCCGACCATTCTCACAGCGCCTGGTGCCTATAAACGGAATGAGCGAAAACAAGTCAAACGAGTCATCAATGCCGGGCACGCCCGGCACTGGTTCTCCCGCAGCGGATTCCGCGGGTTCCATTCCGGCCAGTCATACGCCGGCTGTCCTGCTCGCATCATCCTCAAAGAGTTCTGATATCCCCGCTGCCGCTGCGCAGTCGGGCCCGAAGGCCACTGCGGCTGAACAGGTATCCACCGTGCCTGCGAGCTCGTCGACGGTAGAACCTGTCGATACCGCCAAAGCGCAACGCGACAATGCCGCTGAAGCCCGCGCATCGGCGGCAAAGGCGACGTCGCAGCAGGAATCGGCGGCGCGTGAAACTGCGCCGTCAGCATCCGTTGCGAACAAAACGCTCGATGCAAAGGCGAGTCTTGCGGCGGAGGTTGAGAATGCCACCGAGGCGCAAGCCGCTGAAGCCGAAGCCACGAGCGCGACAGAAAGCGCAACGGAAAGTGTCGCGGCGAAGCCAGCTGCCAGCTTGCCGCCGGAGTTTACGACCGCGCCGGACTTCGTCACATTCCGTCCGCCACCCATTCCGTCCGACTCGCCGGATATGAAGGCGCCGCCTGCTTACCTGCGCCACAGCGATTCCGCGTGGTCGGTATTTGGCCGGGTGATCAAGGCGCGCGTGCGTCAGATCTTTGACCGTGCGGGTCAGAGGATCACGCAGCGGACATTGAGAATTGGCGTGTCGGCGCGAATTTTTCATCCTGAGCCGGGTGCGAAAGGACTGCGCGGCAAGACGCTGCAGTATCTGGAGGAATCGATTGCGCATTGGGTGATGTCGCGCGACGTGCTCGTCTTCATGATTCCGACGGTCGGTCATCAGGGCATGCTGCATCCGAGCAACATCCGCCTGCGCGATTATGCGAAGCAACTCGATGGCCTGCTGCTGCAAGGCGGCGCTGACGTCTCGCCGCAATCCTATACGGAAGCAGCCACGCGCCACGAATGGCCCGGCGACCGTGTACGGGACATGTACGAGCTCGAGCTGTTGCATGAATTCATCGAGGCGGGCAAGCCGGTGCTTGGCGTGTGCCGCGGTTGCCAGTTGATCAACGTCGCGTTCGGCGGGACGCTCTATCAGGACATTGCAACCGATGTCCCCACGGCCGGCGAGCATGTGAACGACCAATACGATCAGCATTGCCACCCGATTCGTTTTCCCGATGGATCAATGCTCGTCAACATGTTTCCGGGCCACCGCGAAGCGCTCGTCAACTCAATCCACCATCAGGCGGTCAAGACGATTGGCCGGGACCTGGACATCGAGGCTGTGTCGGCGCCTGACGGCATTATTGAAGCGGTGCGTTATCGGCGCGCGCCGTTCGTGATGGGCGTGCAATGGCACCCGGAATTCCATCGTGCGGGCGGCGACGAGTTGCTCGATTGCACACCTTTACTCGATACCTTCCTGCGCGTGGCACGCGAAACGCGTTTCTAGGAGTCCGTGGTTTGAACACCGCGGGGTGACCACTAAAAGACTAAAGGCCGTTCCAACGTGAAATTTGGAACGGCCTTTTTTGTCGCTGCGTGTCATCTGGACCCATCGCCAGATCAAGCGCGAGCGCTACTGTACGAGTCCGGCTTCGCTCTGATCCTGGAGTTGTTGAACCTACCGCTGCAACATGAGCAACTTGCACTCGGCGACGGATTTTTCGTTCAGCAATGCTGCCGATTCCACCTGCATCTGCTGCTGACGTTACGACACTTCGTTTTCCTGCGCGCGCAATCGAAAGATCGGCAGTCAGGCGCTGTGCCTGATCATTCGATACCGCAATGACGCGCTCGAGCAGCGCCTTCTGCGTCTGCAACTGTGTGCGTTTGATCTTACCCTCGGCGAGTGCGTAGCTCTTGCGGGCGAACTGCGCGTACACCCCGTTTCGGCGCGCGTATCGTCCTGCGATTTCACGACGCGCCAGAAATTCTTGTCCTGGAACAGTGCGACGTAATACACCATGTCTTGCGGATAGAAAAACAGCGCTGCGCCATATTTGCTGTTGTACGTGACGCGCAACTCAGTCAGCTTGTGGGTCTGGACCATCTGCTTCAATCCGACACATTGCCCGGCGTCTGAGCGTTCGACGCAGCGTCGGAGCCGTCCTGAAAATCATCCATGGACCCTTTAGCGGTCGGTTGCCGGACGGGATCGGCGAGACCCGTTGCCGAGAGCAGTGTGCCAACTGGCTGATAAGCCGTCGCGACGGATGAGCCAAGCGCGATCACAGCGACGAACAGCGCGTTCCGAAGGGTGGAGAAGGAAAGGGACTTCATAGGGCGAGGCTTCAGGATTAAGTAAGTGAAGTAAGTGTCGGCTCTAACGATGCATCGTGCCCATCGTGCCGCGCGCGGGTAGAAAACGCGTTGCACGATGCAGCCATCAGGGCTGGCGTTCACTTGGAAAACTGCGAGGGCGTGTCTGTGACGCAGCGTTGGTTCAAGTCGGAATCCCTGCCGGGTGTTTCGCTGGCGCTGGCGCGCGGTGACGGCAAAGTCGTCGCTTCTCTGGGCGCTATGCGAACTGGCTGGCAAGGAGCGCCGCTGTTGTCATCGAGTAGGGCGGAGTGCGCGAGCATGTTGTACATATCGGTGACGCTAAGCGATGAGCTTGCCGTGTTCGCGCGTGTGTCATTACGCGTGAGCGTACTATTCCCCGGCGACGCGAGCGGGGCTTCATGCCCGGTGCTGCGATAAACCGGCTCACTCTGATACTCATGGCCATGGCGCCGATGAACCACCTCGTATCGATGCGTTTCGCGCTTGCTTTTCGCCTTGGCCTTCGCGCCATGGCGTTCAGGTATTTGCGCAACTGGCCGTGGTTTGGTTGCACGCTCTGACACGGTATGGTGGGGTGCGGCCGTCCGGTCATTGCTGGCGATGGTGCTTGTACTTGTCGCCGCGCTTGTGTTCACTGGTGAGTGGCTAGCGCCAGCACTGGCGCCACTGATAACGACAGGTTTTTGCACCAATGGCAACGCGGCAATCGCGGCGGCTGCCGACCGGGGAGCAGACGCCTCCACCGAAGCCACAGTCTTAGCCGCCGCGCCATCCTTAGCCACCGTCGAAGCCGAAGCAACCGCCGCCGTTGCGCCTGACGAACCGGATGCATGAACCGTTTCAGAATCGGGGGCGGGCTTGATGATTGGAGTAGCGCTCAGCACAACTTTAGGCTTTTGCGTTTCGGCATCTTGATGACCGATTTTCGCGACGTTGCACGCCAGTGTCGATTTTCCTGCGCCGTTCGGGCCGACACGAACACGACGTTGGTCGCGTCCACAAGGAACGCAAGCGGCATCGGGTCTTCGACAGCGCCGCGATCGATGCGTTTGGGCCACGTCCACTCGAAGTCCGCCATGCCCTTGAAGGGGCCAAGCCTTGCGTCGCGGATGCGACGCTGCAGCGAGCGGTGGGCACGTTCATCTTCTTCCCATTGCAGCAGCGGTGCGATCCATTCGGCGCCCTCGACCTCTGGCCCGTGCGCGAAGCGCGTCGGTGTTCAGCGGGTTCGTTATCGTCATCTTCCTCAGAGCACCCAGTTGATCGTAGGTATCGAGCCGGTGGGGATATACAGGCCTGTCATTGCTGCGTACATGCGCGGGCAGGTTAATGGCCAACGGGCGGTGGTGCGCCGCGAGCAGCGCGACGGCGCTCCAGTGCGGCCCGAACGGTGTTCGTATGCGGCGAGCCCGAGCGCGGCGCATCCTCGATGGCGGCCTGCAGTTCGGCCGCGCCATACAGGTCGAGCAGGCGTAAGGGCGCGGCGGTTTGCGCACCGATGTTTGGCAGCGCGCACCAGCAGTCGCTGGCAGGCCGGCACGGCCTTCGTCAGCCCGTTGACGCCGCGATGCTGCCGCGCCTGGTGCT